>BNUV01000069.1 GCA_025997615.1 Spirochaetia bacterium | reverse complement strand
CGGGATAGTGATAAAATGCGCCCGTTTCGTTTTCACGTTCTTATAGCCAAACCGGTTAAACTGTTTCGCCACAAAAATACACCCGTTAAAAACACATTCTGCCTTCAATCCCAAAATCTCCCCAATCCGCATACCCGTATGCGCCCCCAGCTTGTTGATGACGTAGTACACATAATTATCCCAAACCTTTTCCCACTTCGCCGGAAACAAACTCCGCACCTCCCGCCGGTCCAGAATATCAATCTCCGCCGAATCGTCCATCAGGGGATCAACCAGCCGGCACGGATTGTACCGGATATATTTTTTAATCTGCGCCCAGGTCAGCATCACGCTTAAAATCCTGAACGCCGCATTAGCCGTAGAATTCTTAAGCCCCTTTTTCCGCAGCCAGATAAGCCACTGGTCAATCTTCACTTCGTCAATCTTATCAATCCGGTAATTCTTAAAGTAGGGCAGCACATGATTCCGCATCATTGATTCCCCGGACGCCACATAACTCTCGGTAATCTCCCGCCGCCCCTGCCGGCTCTGGATATATTCGCAGGTCTCAAAGTTCCACCACCCTTTAGCATAGTCCTTAAAAAAAGGGCGCTTATTATTAATGTCCTGTTTGTTAAGCCGGTCCTCCCGGATAAGCTGCTGGCAGTACAGAGTAGCCGCCGTCTTGTTCGATTTCCCCGTTGACTTCCCCGGAAGCCGCCGCCCGTCCTCATCGTACATCTGGAAGTAATAGACCACCTTCCCCGACTTCATAACCCGCTTGTAAAGTGAAAAATCCTGCCGCAACCGCATAAAAACCCCTTTGGGGGATATCGCTTACACACCTGCTTACACCCCCACGATTAAGATTAGAACCCCAAAATCAAGAGGAGCTAATTCTTTATCTGATAAGGATTTACGCAGTATCTAAATTTCCGCAATGTGAAAAAGGTCACATCTTGCGATTATTGTTTATAACGACTCCTTCTGACAAAGGTGTGTCGAAAAAAACAAGCCGTGTAAAACCATTATTCATGTGCAGTATTTCTATCAAAACATTCCGGGTAAGAAATCGTAAAAATATACTCGCCATAAAAAACACCATAACGCCGATAAAGCACCGGGTAACTATTTTCTTCATAGTGCGTCGTTCCCCTTAAAAATTGAAGTAAATAAACGGATTATAGGTTGATTTAATACAAACCAGGAGGGATAAGCTGAATAGTATTACCAAACCAAGGGAAGATACCAATCGATATACCTGCGGCTTGAGATTAAGCCTTTCCCTGCACAACGGCGCTATCGGCGTTGATAACACTATCCCTGCCAACAGTATCCATTTCCCGTTTGTCCAGTACAGCCAAAATGTTTCATCAATCAAACCGTTGGCGCCAAGGCCAAGCATGGCGCTCAAGTACCGTCCCGCAAGGGCCATGCTTTCCGCACGAAACAGCACCCAGCCAATGATCACAAAGAACAGGGTGTAGACATGGGCGAGTACGCCCTTGGCGAATACACTCAGCTTTTTCTCAAACCCCGTAAAGCGTTCGATGGCTAACAACACAAAGTAAAACAACCCCCAGGCGACAAAGGTCCAGTTTGCCCCGTGCCATATCCCGGTTAAAAGCCAGACAACAAATAAATTGCCCACCAGCCGCTTCTTCGACACCCGGTTTCCGCCCAGGGGAATATACACATAATCCCGAAACCAGGTGCTTAATGAGATGTGCCACCGCCGCCAGAACTCACCGATTGATTTTGCGATATAGGGGTAGTTGAAGTTTTCAAGAAAGTGAAAGCCGAACATCCTCCCCAATCCGATGGCCATATCCGAATAGGCGGAAAAATCAAAGAATATTTGCAGGGTATAGGCGATTGCCCCAAGCCACGCCGATGCCGCTGATAAGTTACCGCCCGATATACTGTTCAGCGCAAAGATTCGGTCGGCGATAAACCCGGCATAATTGGCAATGAGCATCTTCTTACCCAGGCCAATGACAAACCGCGCAACTCCCTCGGTAAAATCTTCCGGCGTCTCAATGCGGCCGTCAATTTCGCGGGCCACCGTTTCGTACCGTACGATAGGACCGGCAATAAGCTGGGGAAACAGTGAAATGTACAGGGCAGTATTGATCAGGCTTTTCTGTACCGGTGCTTTTTTGTGATATACATCAAATATGTAGGACATTATCTGGAAGGTAAAAAATGATATGCCGATGGGCAGGGCTATGTTGACAGAAAAACTATCATCCTTAATCAGCAGGCCGATATTCTTTACCACGAAAGATACATATTTATAGATGAACAGCAGCGCTATATCATACACAACCGCAACGATCATCCATCGTTTTCGTTTTTTCGTCTCCCCGGCGGCGTCTATCAGAATCCCCAATAACCAGTTGACGACGATTGACAGGATCATAACGAACACAAAGACCGGCTCGCCCCAGGCGTAAAATCCCAGGCTTGCCAGCAGCAGGAAACCGTTTTTGAATTTCCGGCCCTTCCATATCGGGTTATAGTAGCCGATTAAAATGACCGGGAGAAACAGGAACAGAAAGAGGGTTGATGAAAATACCATGCTCTTAACATTCCTTACCGGGCAGCCTTTTCCGCATACCGTTACCTTCAGCTTTTTCAGGGGGGATGGGCAGGACTATGGAACCCTGCAGTGAGAACAAAACCCGGGAGATGTTCCTGATCTGTTCCCTGCCACCGTCACTCAAGCGTTCCATACCGGCCGCCAGTTCCCGGAGCTTTTTGTCCTCTTTGATCACAATTCTCTCCTTTTTCATAATTCGCTTAGCAAGATATTATACTAGCATAGCAAGATTTGTCAATTACCCAGAAATAACTGATACTTGCGTAGCAAAGTGAATTATTCTATTTTGAATAGTATGAAAACGCAGTGGGCATCTACGAAAGCTTCAACGGTTAATCAAAGAATCATGACTATCCGCCACGCCCTTAAGCTTACCCAGGTTGAATTCGCTCAAAAAATACTTATTTCCAACGGTTTTATGGCACAGCTGGAATTGGGGCAGCGCAAAGTCAACGACCGCCTCATCAAGCTCATAAATACCACCTTTGGGGTCAATGAGGGGTGGCTGCGGACCGGGGAGGGGGAAATTTTCCGAAAAGACATCACTCCGGACTATAAAATGGACGAAGTTGAGGAGATTTTTAAGAAGCTAAACCCTTTTTTCCAGGATTTTATCCTGGATCAGCTGCGTAAGCTCCTCGAATACGAGACAAAGGGCGGGGGAAAAAATTAGGCCCATTTTTATAATGCTTCTGGCTGCATCTTTCGCAATGTTCGGATGACGGGGTATGTTGTTCTCATGCAGACCTATTCCCCGTCTTTCCCCAGCAAGAAATCCAGCGCGTTCATGCTGCGGATGCCCTCGTGCCAGGCGGGGGGGTCCCGGTCAAGGGTAAGGAGGTACTTGGGGTAGCTGTCGTGGATGTGCAGAAGCGGGGCAAGTTCCCGCTTGAGAACCGCAGAATCCCGGACCGTGGCGGCCACCTGATAGTAAAGGGGCGAACCGTGCCGCATAGCGATAAAGTCAACTTCCAGATCACCGATTTTGCCCACATACACTTCGGAATGGCGGCGGACCAGTTCCAGAAAAATGACATTTTCCAGCGCATGGGATACTTCCAGAGACTTTTCGCCCAGGAGGGTGCTCCGTAGAGCCAAATCAATCACATAATATTTATCGTTGATAAGGAGCTGCCGCTTCCCCTTTACGTCATAACGTTTTGCCCGGTACACCATAAAGGATTCCGCCAGAGACGCAATATAAGATTCCACCGAAGGGACTGAAATTTTTCTGCCCGATGACTGCATGGTATCGGCGATTTTTTTTATGGAAGTCAGGTTTCCAATATTATCAAAAATAAAACGGCTTACGCTGTCCAGAGCGGAAAGATCGACGATATTCCGGCGGGCGGCCACATCTCTCATGACGATGGTATTGTATATGCCTTCAAGGTAAGCCTTCACTTGCCGGAGGTCCCGCCCGAATTCCAGTGCAAAAGGAAAGGAGCTATAACGGAGATAATCTTCGTATATCCGCTCCGGTCCCGGAGATTTTTTGTATTGGTCGGCGAATTCCCTGAAGGAGAGAGGCATCATATTGATGGTAATATATCTGCCGGTGAGCAGGGTCGCCAGTTCCCCTGACAAAAGAAACTGATTGGAACCGGTGATATAAATATCAGTATTCTTTTTGATAAAAAGGCTGTCCACTACCCGGGGAAAATCGGAAACCATCTGAACTTCGTCAAAAAAAATATAATTCATCTTTCCTTTGACCATTTTTTTGGTCACATACCGGTGCAGGTTTTCAGCATCGGTTAGATCCTTCAACTCCATGTTTTCAAAATTAAGAGAAATGATCCGGGTATCCTCCACTCCAAGGGAGCGGAGCTTTTTCCGGTACAGCTCCAGCAGGGTGGATTTTCCGCAGCGCCTGACACCGGTTACCACCTTGATAATGTGTTTCTCCCGGTAGCCCAGAAGTTCAGTAATATATGCAGACCGTTTAAGCATATCGCCCCCAATCAACAACCTCGTCGCAAACGCGGACCTCAGGTCCTACGGGGTATGTTGTTCTCGCAACGAATCATACATTAAGGGATAATTCGGCGACTGTCAAGAGTTTAAATATCATTTTAAATTTATGCAAAAATGGTAAGAGTTTAAAATGAAGTTTAATCTCACCGTTCCCCCAGGGGCACATAGCCCAGCCGGGGCTGGACGCATTTGTAGGCCGGCCGGATGATGCGGCCCCCGGAGATGATCTCCTCCAGCCGGTGGGCGCACCAGCCCGCAACCCGGCTGACGGCAAAGATGGGGGTGAAAAGTTCCGAGGGGATCCCCAGCATACGGTAGACAAAACCCGAGTAGAAATCCACATTGGAACAGATGTCCTTGCCGGAACCTTTTACTTTTTTGAAGGTCTCCGGGGTCAGCCGCTCGATCAACCGGTAGAGGCGGTACTCATCACCGGCATTTTTTTCTTCGGCTAAAAAGGCGGCTTTGTTTCGCAGGAGGACCGCCCGGGGATCCGACTTGGTGTAGATCGCGTGACCCTGGCCGTAGATAAGCCCCGTTTTATCGTAGGCCTCTCCCCGGAGAATTTTTACGAGGTAATCGGCCACCTCTCCTTCGTCGTCCCAATGTTTTACATGGGTTTTGATGTCTTCCATCATCCCTATGGTTTTGATGTTGGCGCCGCCGTGTTTAAAACCCTTAAGGGAACCGAGGGCGGCTCCTATGGCTGCATAGGTGTCCGTATCGGCGCTGGAAACCAGATGAACCGCAAAGGTGGAATTGTTTCCGCCCCCGTGTTCGGCGTGGAGGATCAGGGCAAGGTCGAGGATCTCCGCCTCCAGCCGGGTGAATTTTTGATCCGGCCGGATCAGCGAAAGAATAGTCTCGGCGCTCCGGCAGCTTGGGGCCGGCAGGTGGATGATCAGGCTTTCGTTATCGTAATAATGTTTTTTTGCCATGTAGGAATAAGCGGCCAGGGTGGGAAACCGGGAAATAAGGGAGATACATTGCTTGAGGACGTTCTCCGGAGAATTATCCTCCGGATTATCATCGTAAGAATAAAGGGTCAGCGCCGACCGGGCCATCTTGTTCATAATGTCCCGGGAAGGGGCCTTCATGATGGAATCTTCGGCAAAGCGCGGGGGCAGGGACCGGTTTTCCCCCATGAGATCGCAGAACCGCGACAGCTCTTCCGCCGTGGGCAGGGATCCGAAAAGCAGAAGGTACACGGTCTCCTCAAAACCGAAACGGCCCTCGGCGGCGGCGGCGCCGACAATGTCTTCCACGTCTATGCCCCGGTAGTAGAGCTTGCCCTCCACCGAAACTTTTTCCCCCTCATCGATGATGTAGCCGTGGACATCGCCGATCCTTGTAAGGCCCACCAGCACCCCGGTGCCGTCGGTGTTACGGAGCCCCCGCTTGACGTTGAATTTACCGTAGAGACTGCCATCGATATAATCGTTTCCGGTTACCTCAGAAACATAATTTTCGCCGCTTTGCATAATACTCCTCCGTATAATTATGCAGAATTTTACTGAAAATGAATAATTTTGCAATATGCGTTGATCGCTTGTCGATCACTCGTCGAGATCACTCCCCGCCCACCTGGCGCGCCAGCGCCGGAAACGGCACAGAATGGCGTAGGCGGGACGCGCCAGCGTCCGACACCGGGAAGAATTTGCCCTTACCATGAACGGGAAAAAACAAAAGTTTACCCGCTGTGATTTTGAGCAATTCGGCGGTTCAAGCGGCTGCTATCCCAGTATTTCTACCTTTTGATTGAACGCGCCTTTTTCGTCCTTCACCTGATGCAGCATACCCCAATGCCTGCCATTGGAAAAAAAGCAATGGAAGTCGTCCTCTCTGATCCGGGGCTTGAAGGTTTCCGTGTCTGAAACCGCGTCGTACTCCGCCCCGGACAGCGCCGGGATAAGGCCCCAGCTTGCCAGGGAACGGGCGTAGTGGAAGCCGCATTCAACCTCGTCCCAGGGGTTGCGGCGGTAACCGTCCTGACGGTCCCGCACGGTTTTTACGATGGTTAAGGCTTCGTCAACAAGGCCTTCATAAACAAGGTCTATGGCTGCCTGGTATTCAACGCCGGTCCAGACTTCGTCGGCATACACAAAGGGAAGTTTGGGCTTGCCGCCCTTTGGCCAGGACCCCAGCACCAGCCCCGCCTCGTCCTCCGCCACATAGAGCCGCTGGAGGCAGGGCCCCCGTTCCGGCCCGGTTTTGAAGTTGTGCTTAAAAATTGCCCCCGCAGCGCTTTTGAGGTGTTCCGCCGGAAGGAGGCGGCCCAGGCCCGTTAAATACGCCAGCGTTTGACCCAAAATCTGATCCGAAAGGCAGCCCTTGCCAACCTGATAGGGATGTTCATCGATATTGTCCCCGGCCGAGGCCTGGATATAGTATTCGCCGTTCCAAAGGGCCTCGTCCAGGCGGCGGGCCGAAGTTTCCCGGCGGCTGCGGTACACGGAAGGATCCTCTCCCATGGCGGCGGCCATTTTTTCCATCGCCGCCAATGCCGCCAGATAAAAAATCCCCGTCAAAGGATTCACCCCGTAAAATTCGATGTCGTAGGTGTTATGCTGGCGGTCTTCCAGAAGTTCATCCCCATCTTTGTCCCATTCAAGCCGGACATAATCCAGGGCCAATTTGGCCTTGGGCCAGATCTTTTGGAGGAATGTATCATCCCCCGTGAGGGACCATTCCCGGTACGCGCGGACAATCGTTCCCATCTGGCCATCGGCGGCGGCGAGCATATTCCAGCTTGACCTTCCAAAAAGCCGGTCGGTGCGGAAATTCATCTTTCCGGTTTCATCGGTTTCCCGGAGAAACTCGTTCAGGCGGGCGCTCTTTTCCAGTTCCGGAAAAAGGAAAGCCGCAGTCTGGGCGTAGTTCCACACATGGGTGCAGGTGCCCATACAACTCCCCACGTGTTCATGGCTCCCCTCCCAGGCCGCAAATGTGCCATCTTCTATACGGAAACAGGTGGTGGATCGTAAGGCCGTGATATTCGACATGGCCGCATCGATCACCGCTTCGGGCAGGGTTGAATCATAAACGGCCCCCGCGAAGGTTTTCGATTTTTCTTCCAGCCGGTCAAGATTGGAAAGAAGATAATTTCCCGCGGCCCAGGCATCGGTAAATTTTACCGCATAATAATTTTTTATCAGCGGCTCTTTTTCGTCATCTTCGTAGGGAGGCCAGCCCTTGACCCGGTTGGGCACATACCAGCCTAAAACAAATTCAAAAGTTTCTTCTTTACCCGGGGCTATATCTTTGTGTACCGCCAAACTGCCGATAATGGCCCCGGTGGCGGGGGCGATCTTATTTTCCTGCGTGCCAGTTCCGCTTTCATGGAGGCGGCCGCCGGTTTTAAAATCATCCCAAAAATCGTAGATGCCGTCCCACCAGCCGGTTTTACGCCATTCGGACTTGGCGGAAACATCTTTTTCTTTGGTAAGAATAGCGTTATTGGCATAACGCAGAGCGGTAGACGGAACGCCCTTCCCATCCATAAAAATTCCGCTGATGTTCCCTTCTTTGCGGAAGGTGTTGAAACAGCCCTGCTCAACCTTGTAATTATCAAAACAGTCAAAGCCTTTGAATCCGTGGATGTTCGGCATGGTGGCGGCCACCGTAACCTTCGCGGTTTTGCCCCCCGAATTTTTTACCCGGTAACGGAAAACCACTGCGGGGATCCCTGAATCATCGGCATCCAGGGGTATAAAGGGATTAAAGGCCGAAAGGGATACTTCCAGGGGAAATTGGTCATCTTCAAGGCGGAGTTCCGCCAGGGGATACCTTACTGAAAGGGAGCTTTTTTTGAAGTGGGGAAGCCCCGCCGCCCGGTTCGGGTGATAGCCCCTGCCCTGGTTAAAATCCGGTAGTATGCCCGATTCCAGAACCCTCGCGTCCGTCTTCCCGCCGGTATCGCAGTGGATGGCAAAAAAACTGAAGGGCAGTTTGCAGCCCTTGTCAGGATGATTGAAGATTTCAAAATCCCGGAGATCCCCCCGGGCGCCCAAAGAGATGGTTCCGGTACCTATGCCCCCCAGAGGAAAGGCGGCAAAAACCGCGTCATTGGAATATGTTCTTGGTTTTGTCATGATAACCTCTTTTCCCTTCAAAAATTGATTACGTGCACGTGCACGAATGACTAATTCTATTATATCCCATCATAATAGTCAACAAAAATATCATATAAAACATTACAGGGTTTCGCCCGGACAGATTTGATACGGGACATAACAGGTGTGGCCGGGCTTTTTTGCGCCGGAAATAAGATCAACAAGGGTTTCCATGGCCTTTTTCCCCACTTCGTCGATAGAAACGGAAACCGTCGCAAGCCGGGGTTTGATGTAGGTAAGGATATCCAGATTGTCAAAACCCATAATACCCGCATCTTCCGGGACTGAAATCAGGTGATCCCCCAAATATTTAAGCAAATCCAGGGCGTAAATATCGCTGGAACAGAAAAAAGCGGTTTTTTCCTTTGATTTCCGGATCATCTCCGCCGCTGCGGCGCCAAAATCTTTTTCCGTCAGTACCTTATATTTCATTCCGGAATTTTTTTTGGTATATGCTAAAAAACCCTGGACCCGCTGCTCCTGGGAGGTAAGGTTATAGCGGCCGTCCAGGAAACCTTTTTTCCTTAAAGGAGGACAGACAAAACAGATCCGCCTATACCCTGCGCTGCTTATATAATGGGCGCTGTCGTAGGCGGCCCTGAATTCATCGATAGATACATGGTGAATCCCCGGTAACTGGTTGCCCACGGTAACCACCGGAATTTCCAGCTCCTTAAGCTCCCGGATAAAATCCTTGCCCTGGGTAATGGGAAGCATGATAAGCCCATCCACCCGGCGGGATGCCAGGTTATGGAGGATCTGCTTTTCGGACTCTATATCCTTTTCGGTCACGGCAATATAGGTAAAATATCCGCGGCTTCGGGCGGCCAGGCTGATGGCATTGCTCATTTGGGAGAAAAACCGGTTTTTCAGATCGAAAAAAACGACCCCTATGGACATAGACTTGCCCCGGGAAAGGGAAGATGCGAGGAGATGGGGGCGGTAATTGTACTTCCGGGCCGTTTCCTCAATCAATTCCCGGGTTTTACTGCTGATTCCGGCCCGTCCGTTGAGTGCACGGTCCACCGTCCCCCGGGAAACATGGCAAATTTCCGCTATTTGCTTGGTTGTTATGGGCATAAAAAACCTTTTCCCATAATATCCCGATAGAGAAAGCCTGTCAAAGCCGAAATCCTGTTTTTCAGCTTTATCTCATTTTTTTTAAGAATTTGAGAAAAATTGAAAAAATCCTTTGACACCCTGAAAAAGGGATGATAGTATATAGTTATCGTGCACGTGCACGGAGGAGGCATATAAATGAAAATTCTGAAAAAAGTGGTAATTGTGATGGCGGCTATGGCCCTGGTGGCCATGGCATCCTGTTCCAAATCATCGGGCGGCGCTTCGTCCGGGGGCGCTTCGAGCGGTCCTATTAACCTGCGGATCACCTGGATAGGAGGAGGCCAGGACAAGGATTTGCTGGATAAATGCCTGAAAATATATAACGAAAAAACCGGCATACTCACTGATCCGGTCTTTATCCCCGGCAGTTGGGCGGAATATTTCACTAAAATCCAGACCATGATTGCCGGCGGCGAGACTATTGATGTCTGTAATGTCGCCATTGAAGGGTTTGAAATGCTGGTTAAGACCGGCATGGCCGCCCCTGTGGATAACTGGATCGCCGCCAACCGTGCGGAATGGGATGCGGTTGTCAATGATATTTCCCCGAATGTCATGGCCTTTATGAATTTCGACGGCAAACAATACGGCGCGCCCAATGAGTGGAACAATGTGGTAACCCACATAAACCTCAATCTCCTGCAGGAAGCGGGGTTATCGGTGCCGCCTCCCAACTGGAATAAAGATCAGTTTTTGGAATATGCCCAAAAGCTCACCAAAAAACGACCTGATGGGACCACCCAGTACGGCTGTTTTGTTCCCAACTACTATTTCGGTTTTGAAGCCTGGCTTTACAATAATAACGCGGCTTATATGACCGATGACTTTAAAAAAAGCCGCCTCCTGGAACCTAACTCGGTGGAAATGTTCCAGTTCATGTATGATCTGGTTTATAAATACCAGGTCGCTCCTATCCCCGAAACCGGTATGGATACTGCCCAGCTTCTGGAAGACGGAAATATCGCCATGCACTTCGCCGGGCGCTGGCCTACAACAAAATACTTTACCGATAATTTCAAGGCCGTGACTGTTCAGTATATCCCCAATTTCAAGACCAACGTTCCCATCTGGGGCGGTACCGGCGTATTCACATTAAAGTCATCAAAGCATCCGAATGAAGCAGCGTCACTTGCCCTGTATCTCGCATCCGCTCCCTTCATTGAAGAATTTATGCAATATGGCGCCATTCCGGTTCTGAACAGCGTGGCAACAAAACTGGTTCCTTCGTTAGGAGTACCACAGAACGCCGAAATCTATATTGAGAGCGCCGCTAAGGCAAAAGCCGTTCAATCGCCCGCCCAGTATGCCGAATGTGCCCAGCTTATGGAACGGGCCATTACTGATATCCTTATAAACAAACAGGATATTGTGGCGACCCTCCGGGCGGCGGATCTTGAGCTGAACGCCATCCTGGCTGACAATTAACCGGTATTAACGGATAATGTAATGTTCCGTGGGCCAAAAGCTGCGGAACATTACATTGGAAGGAGTTTCAAGGTAACGATGAAGAAAAATCTTTCCTATTTCAGCCTTCGCAGAAAAAAAGATACCCGGGACGGCATTCTATTTCTGATTCCAGCCATCCTCTTTTTTCTGATTTTTGTCGGCATCCCCATGTTGATGGCTTTCGGGTTGATGTTTCACAGTTATAATCTGTTAACCCCGCCGAAGTGGAACGGACTGGCCAACATTAGACGTCTTTTGATCGATCCCCAATTTTTAAAAACTTTGGGTAATACCTTCAAATTTTTTATCATACTTACTCCCATCCATTGTATTCTGGCCCTGGGCCTGGCTTATATAGTATCGGAGGTCAAAAACAATACTCTCCGGTCCGTTTACCGCAGCCTTATCTACTTTCCCACGATTGTTACCACTGCATCCGTGGCGATTGTCTGGGTTTATATGTTTGCCACCGATACGGGGTTTATCAACTATTTTCTGCGGAGAACGGGGGTTGGCAATGTACCCTGGATGACCGATCCGGTAATGATCTATGTGACTATTGCTATTTTTAGCGCCTGGAAATTTATCGGCACTACCTTTCTCTATTATTTTGTCGGACTCCAGAATATTCCCGCAGCCTACCACGAGGCCGCTCATATTGACGGGGCCGGGCGTTTCAGAATCTTTTTCAAAATCACCCTGCCGTTGTTAAGCCCTACCATCTTTTTTGTGTTTGTCACCAATATGATCGGCGTATTTCAGATATTCGACGAGCCCTACTTTATCGCCGGAAACAATCCGGCCGCCCGTTCTTTGGCTCTGCATATTTATCAGAACGCCTTTGATAATATACGAATCGGGTATGCATCCGTGCTGGCGGTCATCATGTTTATCATCATTATGATCATAACCGCGGTTCAATTCACTTTTCAGAAAAGGTGGGTGAATTATGACTATGAATAACAAAAAGAATATGGCCCTGGCGGGACAGGCCGCAGTGGTTTTATTCCTCACTTTACTTTGTGTGGTGAGTATGATTCCTTTTTGCTGGAGCATCTCCACATCCCTCAGGCTTCCGGCAGATTCTTTTAAAATGCCCCCTTCATTCCTGCCCACCAGCTTTCACTACGCTAACTATATATCGGTGTTCACCCGTTTCCCCTTCCTGCGGTTTATAACCAACAGCCTGTTCGTATCATTTATGGTGATGTTTCTGGGACTCATTGTAACTACCACGGCGGCCTATTCTTTTGCGCGGATCAACTTCCGGGGAAAAAACATTATATTTATGATATTCATGGCCGGCTTAATGATTCCCTACAGCGCTACGATGATCTCCGTGTATATCATCATGTCAAAAATTCATCTGGTGGGGAATCTCTGGGCTCTGATACTGCCCGCAGCTATCAGCCCTCTTCATATCTTTTTAGTCCGGCAATATATGATGACCATCCCCATGAGTTATGAAGAAGCGGCGGAAATTGATGGGGCCAGCCGTTTTGCAGTTTACTGGCGTATCATGGTACCCATGTCAAAACCGGTTATGATGCTTGCGGCCTTTCAGGTTTTCATTGGCTCATGGAACAATTTTATCGGCCCTCTGATTTACCTTTCCGACTGGAACAAGATGACCCTTCCCATCGGCCTTAAGCTGCTGCAAGGATATATGGGCATGGGGAATATTTCTGAAATTCTCGCGGGAATTACGGTTTCCCTGGTGATGCCGATAATTCTTTTTGTTTTCGGTCAGCGTTACCTTATTGAAGGGATTGCGCTTACCGGACTTAAAAGCTGAATAAAAATGAAAATACTGAATGAAAATGCCAGCGCCGCCCGTTTCCTTCTCGGCGGCATTGGGACCGGCAACATCTCCCTGGATCAGAACGGGAGACTTTGCGATTTTGAATTGTGGAACAAACCAAACAAGGGATTTCGCAGCCCTTTTACCTTTTTCGCCCTTCGTGCGGAAACACCTGACGGTAAGGTGTATACGAAAGCGTTGGAATCCCGTCTTGCCCCGCCCTATCTAAGTTCCCAGGGCGCCAATTATTGGGAAATAGCCGGTATATCCCGGTTCCGTCATTCCCGGATGCAGGGCGCCTATCCTTTTGTAAATGTTTCCCTTCAGGATGATACGATGCCTTTGAAAGCGGAAATTGAAGCTTTCACGCCGTTTATTCCGCTGGCCACCGATGATTCCTCCCTTCCGGCGGCGATGCTGCGGTATTGCATAGAAAATACTACTAATGAACCCCTCACAGTGAGCGTAGCGGGTTCATTGGTAAATCTGGCGGTTTTTGAATGTGTTGATTCCTGGACCAAACCCCTGTTTAGTGATAGTTATATCAACCGCTACACGGACAAAAAAAACATCAGGGGAATTCATTTTTTGAATTCCGCCAGGACGGAGAATCAGAGCGATTATTTTGAAATGGCGCTTCTTACCACCGAAGAAAAAGGCGTAAGCTATCTTGAAAAATGGGGCGACAACGCATGGTGGGACGAGCTTTACAGTTTCTGGAATGATTTTGCGGATGATGGGGAGCTTGATCCGAACCATCCCATGAAAGGGAAAGCTTATTATACTCCGCAGGACAGAATGCCCGTGGCGTCCCTCTGTCTCAAAAAAACCGTACAGCCGGGTGAAAAAATCATTTTTCCCTTTATCATCAGTTGGTATCACCCCTACAGAATAAAAGCCTGGGATCAGGATTGTCCGGTGAGCGGGGAACATCCGGCCATTCGAAATTACTACGCGAAATTCGGAAACGCCCTGAATAGCGCCGCTTATCTGGCGGAAAATCTGGGGCGGCTGGAGGGGAAAAGCCGGGAATTTGCAAAGGCTCTGGAAGCAGGTTCGTTTCCGGATTATGTAAAGGAAGCGGTATCGGCTAATCTTACGGTTATCAGGAGCAATACCTGTTTCCGGGTGGAAGACGGTACGTTTTTTGGATGGGAAGGCTGCCATGATACGGTAGGCAGCTGCGACGGTAACTGTACCCATGTATGGAACTATACACAAACCCTGGCGTTTTTCTTTCCCGAACTTGAACGATCCATGCGAAAAACGGAATTCCTCTACGAGACGGATCCTGACGGCCGTATGTATTTCCGCGCTCACCGGTATTTGGCTGAACCGGATCAGACCAACCTTCCCGCCGCAGACGGCCAGCTCGGCACTATTATCCGCCTGTACCGGGACTGGAAACTCTGCGGCGACAGCGATTTTCTCCGACAGATGTGGCCCAACGCAAAACTTGCCCTGGAATATGCCTTTACCTATTGGGATAAGGATGGTGACGGCCTTTTGGATGGGCAGGCGCATAATACCTACGATATAGAATTTTACGGTATTACCAGTATGCTTAATTCTATTTACTTCGCCGCTCTGCGGGCGGGTGAAGAAATCTGCCGTTACCTCGGCGATAATAAAAGCTCGGAAAAATACCGGACAATTAGGGAAAAAGGTGCGGCAAAGCTGGACAGCCTGACCTTCAACGGCGAATATTATGAACAGCTCATTGATGATGTGGATGAGTACAAACACCAATATGGAAAAGGATGTCTTTCAGATCAGCTTTTGGGACAGCAGTTGGCCCATGTCAGCGGCCTTGGATATGTTCTTGAAAAAGAACATATCCGGCAGTCGGTAAAAAATATTTTCCGGTATAATTTCCGTGATGACTTTAGCGATTTCAATAATCTGCAGCGGACCTACGCATTGAACGACGACGGCGGTCTTTTACTCTGTTCCTGGCCCAAGGGCGGTAGGCCGGAGATCCCCTTCGTGTATTGTGATGAAGTGTGGTCGGGTATTGAGTATCAGGTAGCATCACACCTGATCTATGAAGGTTTTGTTGATGAGGGTCTTAAAATTGTCGAAGCCTGCCGGGCAAGGCATGACGGGGTTAAACGGAGTCCCTGGAACGAGGTTGAATGTGGCCACCACTATGCCCGTTCCCTGGCAAGTTACGGAGTGCTGTTGGCCTTAACCGGTTTCCGCTGTGATGCGGTAAATAAAAAGCTCTACTTCAACCCCGCGATCAATCGGGAAAAATTCACCGGCTTCTTCTGCTGTCCCGCCGGCTGGGGGCTGTACCATCAGCGTTTAGAAAACGGAAAGGCTGTGGGAACCATTGAAACCTTATATGGCAGCCTTGAGGGTTATGAGCTGGTAATAACCTAAGCGTTTTCCCCATACGTCCCTGCGGGCCGTTTGCCGAACGGTATGGATTTATTGGGCGCTATCGCGCCCGGCGTCATCGCCCTCCCGGATCTGCACCCGGCGGATCTTGCCGCTGATGGTCTTGGGGAGCTCGGTGACGAACTCTATGACCCGGGGGTATTTGTAGGGGGCGGTGGTTTTTTTCACATGGTCCTGCAGCTCTGTTTTCAGCTCCTCCGAGGCGGTCCAGCCTTTGGCCAAAACCACCGTGGCTTTTACCACCGTGCCCCGGTCCGGATCGGGCACCCCGGTGATGGCACATTCCAACACCGAAGGATGTTCCAAAAGGGCGCTCTCCACTTCGAAGGGGCCGATACGGTAACCGGAGCTTTTTATCACATCGTCGGCCCGGCCCACAAACCAGTAGTAGCCGTCCTCATCCCGCCAGGCCATGTCGCCGGTGTAGTAAATATCATTCTGCCAGACACTGGATGTCAGGGCTTCGTCCCGGTAATAACCGCCAAACATTCCCACGGGCTTACGTTTGTCGGTGCGCACCACAATCTGCCCTTCCTCGCCCATGCCGCAGGAAGATCCGTCGTCCCGGATCAGATCGATGTCGTAACCCGGCGAAGGTTTTCCCATGGAACCGGGCTTGGGTTCCAGCCAGGGGTAGGTGCAGAGGGTTACGGTAAGCTCAGTCTGGCCGTAACATTCCCGGAGTTTGATCCCCGTGGCGTCCCGAAACTGTTCGTAGATTTCCGGGTTCAAAGGTTCACCGGCGACAGAACAATGTTCCAGGGCCGTAAAATCAAAGCGGGAAAGATCTTCTTTGATAAAGAAACGGTATATCGTGGGGGGCGCGCAAAAACTGGTAACCCGGTGGGTACTGATGATGTTCAGCATTGCCTGGGGTACGAAGCGGTCAAAATCGTAGACAAAAACCGCCGAGCCCGAAAGCCACTGGCCGTAGAATTTCCCCCAGGCCGCCTTGGCCCAGCCTGTTTCCGCCACGGTCAGGTGGAGCCCCCCCGGCCTGTTCCGCAGCCAGTACCGGGCGGTAATGATGTGCCCCAGAGGATAGACAAAATTATGACGGACCATTTTGGGCATCCCCGTGGTGCCCGATGTAAAATAAAGCAGCATGATATCATCGTTGGTGTTGCATTGGGGAATGCGCTGAAATTCCGGCGAAGCTTTTTCCATGAGCGCTTTAAAATCCGCCCAGGGAATAGCGGACGCCGCCGGGGCAATAGCTTTATCCGCCGGAGTGTGAACCGAACGGACAAAGGCCTTGTAACGCAGACTCCCGCCGCCCAGCTTTGCCGCCGCTTCATCCACCTTAGACATCACCACATCGTCATCCACGCAGACAATACCCGCCACATCGGCGACGCTGCAACGGTAGACAATATCCTTGGGACTGAGCAGATGGGTAGCGGGGATGCCGATGGCCCCCAGCTTGTGAAGGGCCAGCAGGATGGGCCAATATTCCCAGCGCCGTTTAAGGATCAGCATCACCGGATCGCCCTTGCCTATCCCCGCGGCGCGGAATACATTGGCCGCCTGGGAAGAAAGCCGTTTTATATCCGCATAAGTGAACACCGCCTCGGCGCCGTTTTCATCGCACCAGACCAGGGCCCGATCTTCAGCCTGTTCATCCGCCAGGAGGTCCATCACATCGTAGGCAAAATTAAAATTGTCGGGAATATTTACCGAATAGTTGGCGTAAAAATCCTCGTAAGAATCAAATTCCGTACGGGACACAAATTTTTTCAGCAATTCATCGTGCTTCACTATTTTCTCCTTAATTAAAACACAAAGGCCAGAAACCGGGCTGCTTTTCCCCCCACAGCCTTCATGCCGTGGG
>BNUV01000068.1 GCA_025997615.1 Spirochaetia bacterium | reverse complement strand
AATGAAAGCAAGGGGGGAGCAGGGTATGAAAAACAAATAATCTCAGCAGAAATTATTAAGGATCAGAATACTAATTGGGTAATTCCTCTAATTAGGAACAACAAAACAGATCGAAAAGTCCCGACATTTCTGAACGGTAGGCGTTATATTGATTTTGAGGAAAATAATTTATATGAAAAGAACTATGAAGAATTACTCCGAGAATTACTTAATGAGCCAATATTACCAATTCCACTGATTGGTGAAAATCCATTTCAAACTATAAAAGAATTTGCAAAGCAGAGATTTTTCCCATCTAGTGAAAAATATGTTTCTCCAGCAATAAGCGGGGTAGTGACTTTCGATTATTCGAATAATAATGGAAGATACAATATAGGGCAATCTGAATTATTGTTTGAATTATATTTTTCCAAGGCAAGTAACCAGACTATTCATATTCTTAATGATCCGCCAAGTATTAACACTATTGCAATCGCAAAAAATATTACCGAGATACGCTCGATAGACGACGCAAGAATTTATGATGGGTCATCTAGGAGCAGAAGCCCTTTAATCAACCAAATAGTGGTTTTTCAGAATAAAAATGGGTTTTATGCTGCAGTAAAAATAATTTCTATCAAAGATGATACACGAGGTGATATGAACGATGAAATTACATTTGAATATGTTATTCAAACAAATGGATCACCGAATTTTACGGTATAGTTTATGATATTCATTACAGGGGTAACTATGATATACAATGATAAATACGAAAATTACTCAACAATGGTAGTAATAACAATACAAGGTGAACCTACATGACCCTATACCACGGCACCTATTGCGAAATCAAAACCCCGGAAATTCGCACCCCACAATACAACAAAGACTTTGGCCCAGGGTTCTACTGTACCGAAATCTTACAACAAGCAGAACGATGGGCAATGCGTTTTCCTACTCCAGTTGTTAATGTGTATGGATTTACTCCAAATCCGGCGTTGGATGTATTGGAATTCCGGGAGATGACAGACCAATGGCTTGACTTCATTGCCGATTGCCGGACCGGAACTTCTCATAGCCATGACATTGTTTCAGGCGCTATGGCCAATGACCAAGTATGGAATTATGTCGCCGATTTTATCAGTGGTATTTTAACCCGTGAGCAATTCTGGGTTTTGGCAAAATTCAAACATCCCACAAATCAGCTTGCATTTTGCTCGCAAAATGCGTTAAAATGTCTTGTATTCAAAGAAAGTAGAAGGATAAAATAATGACAGACCGTGAAGAACAAGCCGAGAATAACATTTTCTTTGTCTGCACGCTTATTGAATATATTGCCAGAAAAACAAAAAACACCCGCAAAAATGTGGTTAATTATCTGGGCAGAGAAGAAATAGCCCATTATTTTGAGCTTGCGGATGTCTACCATTGTGAAAATATCGATAAACTCACTGCGGAGTTGACCTTAAAACACCGTATTACTGCCGGGACATTTAACAACGAAGCATCCTGCCGGTATACACCGCCCAGCTATTTTGATATTGCCAAAGTATATAAACGTCTTATTGTTTCAGTTATGCAATATAAAACCGCCTCTTTCACCGATGCACTCATAGAAGTGTATAACTCGTGGATTACAGAAAAAATAGACGATTATAACAGCAGTATGTATTACGAAAGCCCCGAATATGTATTTAAATCATATATTGCGGGGGAGCCTTTACGGGATTAAGGACAAACACATGAACCCTAATGAATTCAACCACAAAATTTGGCTCAAAGATTTTCAAACAGCATCCAGGGCGGGGCACGGTTTTAAGGAACTGCGGGCAGCTATTTTTCAGGATACTGTTTCTATTGTCAAGTCCGGCGGCTACTGCTTGCAGGGACAGGATGTTTTCATAAACAGCGATGCTGTTGCGTCTAACACAGAATATTTTACCAAGCCGGGAAAACTGGTCGCAAATAGCAATTCCCATGAAACAAAGTATTCCGTAATTGAAGCAGATTGCCTGGAAACTGCCGGATTGCTGTTAAAGGCCGGGTTTAATCCTTGCGTTCTTAATATGGCAAGCGGGAAAAATCCCGGCGGCGGGGTGCTGAACGGATCAGGCGCTCAGGAAGAAAATTTGTTCCGCAGAACAAATCTGTTTAAATCTTTATATCAGTTTGTAGATTATGCCGTCGAATATGGTGTTGTCCGAAGTGCGCAGACGTATCCGCTGGACAGAAACTCAGGCGGTATCTATTCCGGTGCAATCACTGTCTTCAGGGCATCCGAAAACAACGGCTACGCATTACTCAAAAAACCATATCAAGTATCCTTTGTCAGTGTTCCCGCTATTAACAGGCCGGAACTGGAAACCATAAACGGTATTTATTATCTTGCGAAACCTCTTGTGGAATCGGCAAAAGAAAAAATCAGAACCATATTGCGGATTGCTGGTATTTATAATCATGACAGCCTGATATTAAGCGCCTTTGGCTGCGGGGCTTACGCCAATCCTCCAAATCATGCAGCGCTCTTGTTTAAGGAAGTTTTTTTAGAAGATGAGTTTATCAACAGGTTCAAGATCATTGTTTTTGCGATAATTGATGATCACAATAGTCATCATGCCCAGAACCCTGACGGGAATATTTTGCCTTTTGCCGAGATCTTCGCCCATGTTTAACGAAGCGAGTTATGAAAACGCAGTCATCACCCTGCTTGAAAGCATTGGCTATACGCACCTTTACGGTCCCGACATAGAGCGTGATTACCATAATCCCCTTTACCTTGGAGCCGGGACGTTAATCGAAGACCAGATAGGCCGCATAAATCCAAAAGCCCATTCAGACGCTATTGAAGAAGCCAAAAATAAACTAACCCGCTTTGAAAGAGGAACCCTTGTCCAGCAAAACAAGACCTTTATGGATTATCTTCAAAACGGCGTAGAAGCAACTTATCAGGATAAAGGACAGACCAAAACCGACATCATTCGTCTGATTGATTACGCCAATCCTGACAATAATACCTTCCATGTTATTAACCAATGGACAATTATAGAAAATGAAAACAAACGCCCTGATATAGTAATCTTTGTTAATGGGCTCCCCCTTGTGGTGGTCGAACTAAAAAGTTGTATGCGGGAAGAAACGGATATATCCCACGGTTACCGCCAGCTAAAAAACTATATGCGATTCATACCAAGCCTTTTCGTGTATAACGCCTTTTGTATTATCAGCGATTTATCCCATTCCCGAGTAGGAACCATCACTTCTGATTTCGACCGTTATGTGGATTGGAAAACGATAAATGGCGATTATGAGGAAACCAAATACGCTCTATACCATGTCCTCTTTGAAGGTATGCTGGAACCGAATAGATTTTTAGACATCATAAAACACTTTATTTTATTTTCACAGGATACACCGGAAGATATTAAAATCCTTGCCGGGTATCATCAGTATTTTGCGGTGAAGAAAGCGGTTGAATCGACCTTGCGGGCTTCGGGTTATGGTAGAAATACCCCACTAAAAATGAGTGGTAAAAAGGGCCTTCCAGTGGAAGACTTGATGGCAGCAGAGCCAACGCCGGCCTATGCGAGAGCGGACGGAAAAGGTGGTGTATTTTGGCACACACAAGGAAGCGGTAAATCCCTTTCAATGGTTTTCTATACCGGCCTCATGCAAGAGGTGATGAATAGTCCCACTTTTATTGTCCTGACCGACCGGAATAACCTTGATGACCAGCTCTTTGAGCAGTTTTCTTCTTGTAAAGATTTCTTGCGTCAAACACCGGAACAGGCCACCGATAGAAAAAACCTACACGACATTTTGAATAACCGCCAGGCCAACGGTATATTCTTTACCACAATGCAGAAGTTTCAAGCTTCGGAGAAGCCGGAATCTGGTGAACCTCTTTCGACCAGACGCAACATTATAGTAATGGCTGATGAAGCCCACCGCAGTCAATATGGCCTGACAGAAAAAGTAAATAAGGACGGCAAAATCGTCATCGGAACCGCTCGGATCATCCGGGATAGTTTGCCTAACGCTACCTTTATTGGATTTACCGGAACCCCCATATCAACAAAAGACCATAATACCCGTGAAGTTTTTGGTGATTATATCGACATTTACGACATGACCCAATCGGTTGAAGATGGGGCTACGAAGCCTGTCTATTATGAAAGCCGTGTTATTAACCTTGGGCTTAACGAGGATATATTACGCAAAATAGATGAAACCTATGAACTGATGGCGGCCAACGCAGACGAAAAGGATATTGCCCGCAGTAAAAAAGAGTTGGGCAGCATGGAAGCCATACTCAATGCTCCACAGACGATAGAAAGTCTTTGTAAGGATATTATCAGCCATTACGAAGATAACCGGGAAAATCTTTTAACCGGAAAAGCCCTGTTGGTTTGTTATTCCCGTTCCATTGCTATAAATGTCTATCAGAAAATATTGGAACTCCGGCCAGCTTGGACAGAAAAGGTAAAAGTCGTAATGACGGCCGGGAATGATGACCCCGAAGAATGGGGAAAAATCATAGGGAATAAAACCTACAAAAAAGACCTTGCCAAAAAGTTCAAGGATAATGACGACCCTATGAAAATCGCCATTGTGGTTGATATGTGGCTTACTGGATTCGATGTTCCCAGCCTTGCCACTATGTATGTCTATAAACCAATGTCCGGTCATAACCTGATGCAAGCGATAGCCAGAGTAAATCGAGTATTCAAGGATAAGGAAGGCGGCCTTGTGGTTGATTACATCGGTATCGCCGCAGCACTGAAAGCCGCCATGAATGATTTCACTAAACGGGACCGGGCGAATTATGGCGATACAGACATAGCCAAAACAGCCTTACCCAAGTTCATTGAAAAATTACAGGTCTGCGGAGAATTATTCCACGGGTTTGATTATTCAGCCTTTATGAATACCGGAGGTACTACCTCAGATGATGCAGAGAGAGCAAAGACAATAACCGGAGGAATTAACTTTATCCTTGGTAAGGATGAAGAAACTCAAAAGGAATTTAGAAAGGAAGCCCTATTACTGAAACAGGTGAAAACGCTTTGTCAAAGTCTTTTAGATAAGAACCAGCGGTATGAATCCGCCTATTTTGAAGCGATGAGAGTTGCAACAAGCCGTATTACTGAGCATGGAAAACTCTCTTTTACCGAAATCAACAACCAGATAAATGAACTTTTAAGGCAAAGCATTAAGAGCGAAGGGGTCATCAATCTTTTTGATGGAGCAAAAGAAGACTTTTCCTTATTTGATCCCAAGTTCCTTGAAGAAATAGCCCATATGAAAGAAAAAAACCTTGCGGCAGAACTCTTGCGTAAATTGATTTCAGAACAGGTAAGGGTATTCAACAGGACAGACACTGTTCAGGCTGAAAAGTTTTCAGAGCGTATGCAAAAACTGATGAACGCCTACCGTAACGGACAATTATCTAACGCTGATGTAATAGATGAACTTAAAAAGATGGCTACCGATATTGCCTCAGCCCATAAGGAAGGGGATGACCTCGGCCTTACTTCGGAAGAGCTTGCCTTTTACCACGCCATCACCAAACCTGATGCCGTCAGGGATTTCTATTCCAATGATCAGCTACGGGAAATGACCCGTGAGCTTGCTCGTATGCTCAGGCAGAGCCGGACCATAGATTGGCAGATGAAAAAATCAGCCAGAGCCGGTATGCGGATGGCGGTTAAAAAACTCCTTAAAAAATACAAGTATCCGCCAGAGGGGATGGAAGATGCTATTCAAACTGTCATATCCCAATGTGAGCTTTGGACCGGTGAAACAGAACTCCAACAATAACAAACTCTTTTCTTCTTGACCGCATTTAGTTTTTGCTCTTCAGAGTGAGCTGGCCCCAAACGGCGGGGTCTTCCTGGCCCAATGTCCAGAATCCGACGGATTTTACCCCCAGGGAACGGTACATATCCAGCCGGGTTGAAAGGGAGTAGGCATCCTCATAATAAGCGGTGATTTTGACGGTCTGTTCGTAACGAAAGTTGGGGATGCCGTTTTCCCGCTGGATTTCGGTGATTTTTTGCTCCCCCCGGATCCGTTCTATGCCGGAAAAAAGAAAAGCCCGGTTAGGGTTGTAGTCGCCCCAGGTACGGCCATAAAAAGGGAGGCCCATGATGAGTTTTTCCGGCCCCACCACCTGGAGGGAGTAGGCCGCCACCGACCGGCACCAGTTCATGGAGGCGATGGGCCCGGGGGCGCTGGTGGACCAGTGTTCGTCGTAGGCCATCACCAGTATGCGGTCCACGATGTCCCGGATTTTGGTGTAGTCGTAGACATCATCCGCCAGGGTTTTCCGCCGGGCCGGCAGGGCAATGGTGAGCATCTTATTTCCGAGTTTGGTACGAAGCTCCCGAAGAAAGGAGCGGAAATTTTCACCGTCTTTTCCGGGGATTAGTTCAAAATCTATCTGAAGGCCCTCGTAGGCTTTGGAGGCCTCCAAAAGATCCGCCACCAGCCGCTGCCGGGCGGCACTTCCTTCCTCAAGGATAAAATGGGTCAGGCCCCGGCTGTTGCAGGCCACGACCAAATGGGTCCGCCCCCGGAAATTTTTCAGATTCTCCCGGTTGGGGACGTCATCCAGACGGCCGTAACTGTCCACTTCCGCTCCGAAATAGCCTATGTCTGAGATGGGATAGGCCGGACGGAAGGAGCTTTCCCTGCCCGCCGTCAAATAGGCCCAGATTTCGCCGAAGGAAGATACCGGGAGATTATCCACCGGGGGGAGGGCTATTTCTTCCCAATCATCAACATCTTCTTCCGCCAATTCCGCCAGTTCCGGCTCAGGGTTCTCCTTGACCGGACCCGAGCTGCAGGCGGAAAACAAAATAAAACCAGCACTAAAAAAAGAGAGCAAAAAAACTGTTTGGATTTTCACCATTTTTGTATAAAGTAAAAACGGGGGGACGTCAAGGGCTTATTTGACGATTCACTGCGCCCCGAGACTAAAGTCTCTTGACAAAAGCGCTTTTTTTTTGCAGGATGATAGTGACAGATGGTGGATGTAGCTCAGTGGTAGAGTTCCAGATTGTGGATCTGGCCGTCGCCGGTTCAAACCCGGTCATCCACCTTTTTTGCGCGATTTACAAAAAAACGGGCAGGCGCCCGTAGCTCACGTGGATAGAGCGACGGACTTCGAATCCGTAGGCAGCCTGTTCGAGTCAGGCCGGGCGCAGGAAAGTAACATTATTCTCTGATTTTCTCTTTTGGCAGCCATTGCCGTAGGCATTGGTTGAGGGAGGCGAAGTCAATGGGCTTTGCCAGGAGGCCGGTGAATTTGTTTCCCATGAACATCTGCTCGGCCCCGTTGATGACATTGGCGGTAAGGGCGATTATCGGGACGGTCTCGCAATGGCCGCCAAAACTGCGGATGTTCTTGGTGGTTTCTATTCCGTCCATTTCGGGCATCATGTGATCCATGAAGATGATGTCGTAGTTGTTTTTTGCCGCCAGCTCTATGGCCTGTCTGCCGCTTGAGGCAAGGTCCGCCTTGATACCGAAACTTTCCAGCATAACATTGCACACCTCAAGGTTGATGTCGATATCGTCAACCACCAGGATCTTTGCCGCGGGCGCCTGGAATTCACCCTGCGCCTGTTCCTCGTCCGCCGCCTGCTCCCCTGCGGGGATGTAGGGGAGCGCCACGGAAAAAACCGAGCCTTTGCCGTACTCGCTTTTCAGCCAAAGGTCGCCGCCCATAAGCCGGCAAAGCCGGTAGCAAATGGCAAGGCCCAGGCCGGTTCCCACCACGTTGCGGTTTTTCCGGGTATCCAACTGCTCAAAGGGCTTGAAGAGTTTTTCCGTGTCCTCTTCGCGTATGCCCATACCTGAGTCCTTGATGTCAAAGCGCAGAGTACCATCGGCGTCCGGCGCTTGTAAGGGCTCCATCCATGCGGAAAAATCAACCTGCCCCTGGTGGGTATACTTTAAGGCGTTGGAGAGCAGGTTGGTGAGTATCTGCCTGGTACGGTTTTCATCGCCATTCACCGAGGCGGGGACGGTCTCGCCTATGCTGAAATTTAAGATCAGATTTTTTGCCTTGTACAGAATGCTGAACATTGAGTAGAGGTTTTCCAAAAGGGAGCGGAGGCTGTAATTGGATTGGATAACTTCCAGCTTGCCCGCCTCGATCTTCGAGAAGTCAAGAATGTCGTTGATGATGGTAAGCAGGGACTGGGCCGATTTCCGTATGTCAGACAGGTGCTTGGTTTGCACCGGGTTCAATTCCGAGCGGGCAAGTATCTCGTTCAGGCCCAGTATCGCGTTCATGGGGGTTCTGATCTCGTGGGACATGACGGCGAGGAAATCCGACTTCGCAGTGCTGGCAGCTTCGGCCCGCACTTTCTCCCGCATCAGGTCCGTCTGGTCGATGAACACCACCATTATTCCGGTGTTGAAGCCCGCGTCATGTCCCTTGCTCCCGCCTATGGCGGTAAACTCTATGGAATAGTACCTGCTTTCTCCGGTTTTCGCGAAATCAAGCCACTTGTTGATCAGCGTCCGCCCGCCGGCGAGGGCTTTCCGTGCCGCGTCTTCCATATCCGTTATGTCCTGCTCAGACAGGCAGGACGAGAATATTTCCCGGTGGCCGCGGTTATTCAGGTAATCAAAATTCGGCGCACTCAAAAGGCCGAGGAGGTTTTTAGTGCAGAGCACCAGCCTTCCGCTGTTATCAAAAAGCAGGATGATATTCGGGCAGCTTTCAAGCAGCATATCCGTGTAGGCTTTCTGCCGAGTATTCGCAGCGGCAAGCACCCTGCCCAGATTCTCTTTGACCTCCAAAGTCCGGTTCACCTTCTCAAAGTAATCCTTGGTTATCCGCAGTTCCCGCGCGAGTCTTGAATTCTCAATTTTGAGTTGTTTTATTTCATCAAGGGGACTTTGGTCTTCTCCGGACAACGGCAAGTTTTCCTCCCTAACTGCTAACTAAAACACACAGAGAATAAAGGTGTTGTTGTGGAAACGGTTGATTGCGCCGTCCGAATTAACCCGGGTTGGGCAAATCTCCCCGCCCGAATAGGCCAGCATAAAAGGAAAGCGGCCGCCAATTTCTTTGGTAACCAGGTCAATTTCGGCAAACTGATCATTGCCCAGGGTCATGCTGCGGGAAATGCAGGAGTAGATCAGTAGACCTGACGCATCATGAAACTTCGTTTCATGTTCTGCCTGAGCCAGGGCTTCGCGTATGCTGTTGCCTGTTGTAAGCAGCACGTCATCCTTGTCAAACACCGCCAGATGCAGGGTGGAGCCTTCGGGCATGGCCCCGGCGCAAATGGCGTGCCTGTTTTCATTCAGACCGATAAAAACCTTTGACACCAGCGGTGTCCCATCGCCGTAATCCAGCATGAAGGGCAGGGAGGTCATGGCATAGGCAGTCTCGCTGGCCTTGGTAAGCCCCATTTTCTCAAAGTAATCCGCTATGGGCCGCCCGTTGACTTCCTTGAGCAAATGCCCCTCGGACGAAGTAATCAGCGCCGGGTGGTCCAGCACCTTGCCCGCCGAAATAGTTGCCAGGAAGAAGCGCGGCTTGATATTGCCGTACATAAGGAGCAGTGACATACGGTCCTGGTAATACTCCCCGTTGTGGATCATAAAGCAGTTGTGGAAATCCGGGGTATCGTCTACCGCCAGGGTGCCAAAGCATGGCACGCCGCCGGAAACCCTGCCCAGCACATTCACGTATTCGTCCCCGGAATTTGTCACCATAAAAGGCGCGTATGCAAGCATGAGACCGGGCCTTTCTGCCCCGGCATTTTGGGTATAGACCGCCTCAATAGCTTTCGCACTCTCTGTTTTAAGCGATTGGCTCAGGGCCGTCTTGAAGGACACGTCATCGCTGGTAAGTACCATAACGGTCAATAGCAGCACCCCCGCACCCTTTGCCGTCCCGTGGGCCGAGGTAATGGTGCCCACCGTGTCAAAGGGCAGGGCCTTGCAGATAGCCTCCAGCGCCCCTGAAAGGGCAAATTCGTAGTGACAGGCTACAATACCCACGGAATGGGCCAATAAATTGCGCTCACAGTCAAGCTGGGCCTTGATGTCAGCTACGGCGGCGTCCAAATCGTCAATGTATTCGGTGGAAGCGGTCAATGTTCTAAACATGATTTCTCCTCACTATGCGGCCGAGTGGTCACTTTGTATCTTAACTTAATATATCGAAAAAAAGAGGAAAAGTCCATTGACATTCAACAGACTATGCGCCAGGGCCGGCCCTGCATTATAATCAAAAAAGGGGGACAACCATGAAAGAACTGAAGGGCTCAAAAACCGAAGCGAATCTCGAGACCGCCTTTGCGGGGGAATCGCAGGCGCGAAACAAGTATACCTACTACGCATCAAAGGCGGAGAAGGAAGGGTATCATCAAATCGCTTCCCTGTTCAGGGAGACGGCGGAGAACGAGAAGGAACACGCCAAGATCTGGTTCAAGCTGCTCCACGGGGACGATGTGCCGGACACGGTGACCAACCTAAAAGATGCGGCGGCGGGGGAAAATTACGAGTGGACCGATATGTACGCCAATTTTGCCCAGGCTGCCGAGGAGGAAGGCTTTAGCCACATCGCCGCCCTTTTCAAAATGGTGGGGGCCATCGAAAAAGAGCACGAGGCCCGTTACCGGAAACTCCTTGCCAATATCGAAGGGGGGCTGGTGTTTTCCCGGGAAGGGGACATGATCTGGCAGTGCGCCAACTGCGGTCACATCGTGGTGGGCAAAAATGCTCCGGAAATGTGCCCGGTCTGCAAACATCCCAAGGGCTATTTCCTTATTCGGGCGGAAAACTTTTAAGATTTTTACACAAAGGGTAATGCCACCAAAAAACGGCCCTGTAATGATTTGACGGAAAATGAATCCCCGGTTGTTTCGTTGCTCAGGCTGAGTGTCCCCCGGTCCCAGGTAAGATTGTCCAGGGGCCATTTGAGGTTTCCGCTCCGGGCCGCCCAGGGGTCCTCTCCCAGGGGAAAGATCGACACCATGCTGCCTTTTTTGTGGGGGCAGGAAAATTCGCCGCCCGACTTTATACAAAAAAAATCTTCGGCGGCGGTGATCCACCGGTCCGGCGGCCTTTCCCGTTCAAAAAGGGCTTTTATCGCCAAAAAGTGATCGCCCCGGCCCCCTCCCCCGCCGATGATCCAGGTTTCATCGCAGCCTTTTTCCCAAAGGAGGCGGAGGGCCAGCTCGGTATCGGTGAAATCTTTATCGGGGGGATATTTCAGGACGCAGTCGGGGGGATATTTTTCCAGCCGGGTTTTATCATCCAGAGAATCCATGTCGCCGATGATCCAGCGGGGCCTCAAGCCGGCGGCTTCGGCTTTTTGCAATCCCGAATCGGCGGCGATGATGAGACACTCAGGACCGGGATTTGATGCGGCCAATTGCCGGCATATTTCAACACAAGGCCCTTCCCCGCCGGTAAAAGCGATTCCAATCATGGCGTCAGTATAGTATAGTGCCTAGAGATGGGCAATCGGAAGGATTATTCAAAAGACATTCATCCGCTGCTGCGGGACATCGCCGGTGTTTTTATCCGGGGGGGGAAAAAGGTGTACCTCGTGGGCGGCGCCGTGCGGGATCTTTTACGGGGGAAAAAACCCCAGGACTGGGACCTCGCCACCGATGCGCGGCCCGAAGAGGTGATTTCTTTTTTCAGCCGGGTAATTCCCACGGGGATAAAACACGGCACGGTGACAGTCCTTTTTAAGGGCCATTCTTTTGAGGTAACGACCTTCCGCACCGAATCGGATTATCGGGACGGCCGCAGACCGGAAAAAGTTTCCTACGCCGCCGCCATTGAGGAGGATCTTTCCCGCCGGGATTTTACGATGAACGCCGCCGCCCTGTCCCTGCCCGAGGGTATCCTCTGCGATCCCTTTGACGGCGAAGGCGACATTAAGCGGCGCCTGATCCGCTGTGTGGGAAACCCCGCTGAACGTTTTGCCGAGGACGGCCTGCGTCCCATGCGGGCATTACGTTTTGCCTCTCAGCTCCGCTTTGATTTGGATGCCCGTCTCCTGGAGGCGATTCCCGCGGCTCTTTCGGTAACGGCCATGGTCGCCCCCGAACGGCTCCGGGAAGAGCTGGATAAAATCATCGCCTCAGAAAAACCCTCCACCGCATTCCGGCTGATGGAAAAAACGGGCCTCTTAAAGCTCCTCTTGCCGGAGCTGGCCGCCTGCCGCAATATCGAACAAAAAGGCTATCATCATTTTGATGTGCTGGATCATTCCCTCCTGGCCGGCGATTTTGCCGCGGCAAAAAATTTCCCCCCCACGGTACGTCTGGCGGCGTTGTTTCACGACCTGGGAAAACCCGGCACCCTCCGCCTTGCCGATGACGGCATCCGGACTTTTTATCAGCATGAACAACTTTCCGCCGCTTTGACGGAAAAAATTCTCCGCCGTCTCCGTTACCCCAACACCGTTATCGATGCAGTGGTTCATCTGACGGCGGAGCACATGTTTCATTACACCGATGAATGGACCGATGCGGCGGTGCGCCGTTTTGTGATCCGCGTGGGGGAAGAAAATCTCGATGACCTGTACGATCTCCGCCTCTGCGACGCCTACGGCATGGCGGGAATAGAACCACGGGGGGATATTCTTCTGCCGCTGCGACGGCGGGTGGAAAAAGTTCTCGCCGCAGGCCGGGCCTTATCGTTAAAAGACCTTGAGGTATCGGGAAGCGATCTCGCCGGAATCGGCATCGTTCCGGGGCGTATCATGGGGATCATCCTTAAAGAGCTGCTGGACACGGTGATTTCCGATCCGCCCTGCAATACCCGGGAAAAACTTTTGGAAATTGCGGGAAACCTGTGGGAACGGTACAAGGGATAAAAGCCAGGGCAAAAGCATTTACTTTCTTAGGCCATGTTTGGTAACTTTATATGAAAGAAATTCGGGCTTCACCGTGTTTATTCTGGCATCATTTACGAAATGCGCCGTATAATTAAGCCATAAATTGGTACATTTTTGCATTATTCTTTCCTAATCAACTCGCTATATATGATTTTCTGTTTCTCATAGTAAATGCTTTTGCCCTGGGATAAAAGCTGCGGGGAGTAGCTATTTCCCGCCTTTGTCGTTATAATAGAAGCATGGCTGATTATCGGGTCAAAATCATGCTGGTGGACGAGGATGTGTCGTGTCTTTCCCAGGGCGAGGCTATTCTCGCGCCAAAGTACGAGGTTCTTTCCGCCCCTTCCGTCCCGAAGATGTTTGAACTGCTGGAAAAAAATAACCCGGCGCTGATCCTCCTGGCCATTAAAATGTCCGGGATGGATGGCTGCGAGGCGGCAAAAAAGTTAAAAGCCCATGCCCGGTTTTCGCCGATCCCGGTGATTTTTCTCAGCAGCAGCCCCGATGAGGAAAACACCGCTATGGGCCTTGACCTGGAAGTGGTGGATTATTTTGCCAAGCCGCTTTCGGCGCCCCGGCTCCTCAAGCGGATCCAAAACCATCTGCTCATCGCCGATCAAAAGGTCAAACTGAAGGAACAGCAGGAACAACTGAAGCATTTTAACGATAATGTTCAGGCCACGGTACGGAAGACCACGGATCAGATCTACGAGCTGCAGAACGCCATGTTAAGCACGGTGGCGGAAATGGTTGAATTCCGGGATACCATCACCGGCGGCCACATTGCCCGGACCCAGCGTTATTTGAGCCTCCTGGTGACCCGCCTTATCAGCCGGGGCATTTACATGGACGCTATTTCTTCCTGGGACCTTAACTTCCTGCTGCCGTCGGCACAGCTCCACGACGTGGGGAAGATCGCCATCAGCGATTTGATCCTCAACAAACCGGGGAAGCTCAGCTCTGAAGAGTTTGAAATTATGAAAAAACATACCACCTTCGGGGTGGTGGCCATCGAAAAGATAGAATCAAAAACCAGCAAGCATGATTTTTTGCGGTACGCCAAGGTTTTCGCCGGCACCCATCACGAAAAATGGGACGGCACCGGTTACCCCAACGGTCTTAAAGGGATTGACATTCCCCTCCCGGGCAGGCTCATGGCAATAGCCGATGTCTACGACGCCCTTATCGCCATCAGGCCTTACAAGCCGCCGCTGCCGGTGGAAAAGGCACAGGAAATTATTTTTGAGGGCAGCGGCATTCATTTTGATCCGCAACTCGTGGAAGTGTTCCGCCTCGTGGCGCCGGATTTTGCGGCCGTGGCGGAAAATCTTCGGGATCTACCCTAGCAACAGGTACTGGCGCATTCTATCCATCACCTCATCAAGGTTCAGGGGCTTTCCCACATGGCCGTCCATGCCCGCCGCAAGACAGTGGTCGATATCTTCTTTGAAGACATTAGCGGTCATGGCGATAATCGGAACCCGTGTGCGGGGCTCGCGGGATTTTTCAAATTCACGGATATTTATGGTGGCCTCGTAGCCGTCCATTTCGGGCATCTGCACATCCATAAAGATCATGCTGTAGGAATCTGGCGCTGCTTCAAACATTTTGACGGCGATTTTGCCGTTTTCAGCGCAGTCAACAGTAACGCCCGTGGGCTCCAGCAGGGTCATCACAATTTCACGGTTGATGTCCACATCTTCGGCCAGCAAAATTTTCCGGCCGGCAAAACAGTTTTCAACATCTTCTCCCGGAGATACAGCGGCGGCGGTCTGTTCCACGGAGCCGAGGTAACGGCTGATACAATCGGCAATACCCGAGGGGAACAGGGGTTTGGAAAGGAAACCATCCACCCCGGCCTGTTTTGCCTCAGCCTCAATGGTATTCCAGTCCACCGATGAAATCATGATGATCACCGGACCTCCCCTGTGAAAGCGGGTCTCCGGTTCCGTTTCATGTATTTTCCGGGAAAGCCCAATACCGCCCAGGCCGGGCATTTTGTAGTCCACAAAATACACATCATAGGCCCCGTTTTTTTCGATCGAGGCAAGAGCTTCTTCATCACCCCCGGCGGTATCGCAGGCAAAACCAAGCTGGGAAGCTATATCGCTAAAATATTCCCGGATATCAGGATCGTCATCCACCGCCAGAACTTTCACCCTGCTCCAGTCAACCGGGCCTAATTCCTCCATCTCCTCGGCGGCTTCTTTAACCTGCGCGGTGAAAATAAAAGCTGCGCCCTTGCCCAGCTCCGATTCTACCCAAATCGTACCGTTCATCATTTCCACGATGCGTTTTGAAATGGCAAGCCCCAGGCCCGTGCCGCCGAATTTGCGGTTTGTGCTGGAATCGGCCTGCACAAAGGAACTAAAAAGTTTTTCCATCTGTTCGTGAGAAAGCCCTATACCGGAATCGGTAACGCTGATCCGCAAGGTGCATACATCGCCGTCTTTTTTTTCAAGCTTCGCATCCAGTTTAACGGTGCCGGCATCGGGGGTAAATTTTACCGCGTTGGAAAGCAGATTGGCGATAACCTGACCCAGCCGCTGATCATCACCGTAGAGGGTACGGGGAATGTTTTTATCAATATGTACGGAAAAATTCTGATGCTTTTCTTCCACCCTGAAATTTATAACATTGACAATTTTCTGAAGGGTTTTTTCAAAATTAAAATCTATCGGGGAAAGGTCAAATCTATTCGCCTCAATTTTTGACATATCCAGAATATCGTTAATCACCCCCAGAAGATGGGTGGAGGCATTTTCAATTTTATTGAGGCAGTACTCTTTCTTTTCGATGTCATGGGATCCCTTGGCAATGGCGGTCATACCAATGATAGCGTTCATGGGAGTCCGCATCTCGTGGCTCATGTTGGCAAGGAAATCGCTCTTGGCCTTATTGGCATTTTCCGCCTGCTCCCGGGCGGAATCCCGTTCCTGTTCCCGGAGCTCCCGTTCCACCGCCCCGGCTATAACGCTCGACACGGTGCTTACCAACTGGCGGTCGCTTTCGGTCCACTGCCGGGTTTTGAATTCTTCAATACTCAGCACCGCCCAGTATCTTCCTTCCACATACAGAGGCGCCCAGATAAAAGCCCTGATCCCCACGATATTCATCGCATTGTAACGCGTATCCATACGGATATCGTCGCAGCATACGGTGGGAATGATCTCCGGCCGGTCCTGGGGAAAGCTGCTATTGATAAGATCATTGAGGCCCTCGGTATCCGGGGCGGTAACAACATCCCTGGAACTGCTCCACACATATGCGGCATGGCTTATCCCGGAATTCGCCTCGGCCACCCCGATAAGCATCCGGCCCACATTGAGGAATTCGCCGGTTATCCGCAGCGCCCCGGTGATAAGGGAAGAAGCGTCCCCGGTGGCAATAAAGCTGCGGGAAAGCTCCGACATCAGCTCCTGCTGTTTAACCTGCATGTAGAAAGAGCTCTGTTTCTTTTTGTTGATGGAAAAACTTGTAACACCGACAAAAATCACCAGCGCCGTGGAAATAAAAATTATACAGGAAAGGATGATGATATGGTTCCGTGTATCAATAATCTGCTCGTCGGGGATATCGACCCCCACCAGAGCAACCACGGCGCCGTCCCGGCCAAAGATGGGAGAGAAGGAGGTAAGGAGGCTGGTATATCCGGGGGATTGAACCCCCAGCCCCGTGACCACCGTTTCCCCCTCCAGGGCCTGGTAAACCGCATCTTCTATCTCAAGCGGTTCCGTCCCAAGATTCACCGTTTCTTCGCTCAGATCGTTATCGACAATAAACTGCGCCAAACCACCGGGAAGGGGCCGGAAAAAATAAACAAACTTCACATCCGCTTCTTCCCCAAAGGCGATAAGGCGGTTTCGGACATCGGCAAAAAGCGGCTTTTCCATATCTTCGGGGACCGTAAGTTCCGCCAGTTCTTCAGCCGTTACCAGACGGGCGGCGGAACGGCTGATAAAACGCAGCCGGTGATCAATGCTGTCCCGAAAGTAAGTGGAAAGGGAAGAAACAAAAACACCGGTATATATGGTAATCGCCAGTACCATAAAACCGGCAAGCAAAAAGAGGATAACGATAAAATTGTCGTAGAGATATTTTTTAATCATTCATACCTGTCCAAAACAATGCCCGAACCGGATGTCCGGGCAGTTTTGTCTTTACGCGAATTTGGCGATGGGAACAAAAGTTTCGGCCTTAAGCGCCGCTCCGCCTACCAGAGCGCCGTCGATGTTCTCTTTGGCCATAAGCTGCGCCGCATTGTCGGGTTTTACCGAGCCACCATACTGGATGATCATCTTCTCTGCCGCATCGGCGCCGTAAAGTCTGCCTATGACCTTACGGATATAACCGTGGATAGAGTCGGCGTCTTCCGGCGTAGCGGTTTTGCCCGTACCGATGGCCCACACGGGCTCATAGGCGATGACGACCCGGGAAAGATCCCCCGCAGCGACCCCTTCAAGGCCCTTGACGGTCTGGGTTTCACAGACCTGTTCGGCTTTACCCGCCTCCCGCTCTTCCAGCAGTTCACCCACGCAGAGG
>BNUV01000067.1 GCA_025997615.1 Spirochaetia bacterium | reverse complement strand
TGGTGCGAATAGCAATGTTATGTATTACATCCAGGAACTTGTCCAAAAACGTAATCTTGAAAACCTTGAGATCGATGTCGAGCGTGAAGAAGCAAAAATAAAACAAATTGGCGCCGGTGAAGAGGAGCTGGAATTTTTTGGCAGGTATGTTCGCCATGCAGGGAAAATGGCTTCCTTTGAAAAGCTTAAGGAGTATGCATCCCGTCTTGTTTATGTGCACGGGAAATTCCATTACATCGACGATGCCGGCGAAGTTGACTGCATTGATTACCAAAAAACGATTGGCGCTTTAAAGGCAGGGGGCTACAAGGGCTTTATCTGCTCAGAATTTGAAGGCAACCGTTTTTTGAACGATAAGGGCTGGGTGGATGAAATTGAGTTTGTCCGCAAGCATCATGTTCTTATGCGCAAATGCCTTGGTTACAAGGATTAAGGGGGTTTTTCATGAGCAGTAAATTAAAAGCCGGTATTGTCGGCTGCGGCGGTATCGCAAACCAGAAACATTTTCCCGCGCTGGCACTGTTGAAAGAGGAAATAGAAATCACCTGGTTTTGTGACATCATCAAAGAGCGGGCGGAAAAGAGCTGTAAAGAATACGGAACCCCCGCATCCAAAGTGACGATCGATTACCATGACATCCTGAAAGATTCAAGTGTTGATGTTGTGTACGTTCTGACGCCGAATATTAACCACAGTCCTATTACCTGCGAAGCGCTGGCGGCGAAGAAGCATGTCATGTGCGAGAAGCCCATGGCGATAAACTACGCGGAAGCGAAAAAAATGCTTGTGGCATCAAAGGAATATAGCAAGAAACTCACTATCGGCTATCAGAACCGCTTCCGCAGGGATTCCCGGGTCCTCTTTGAACAGTCCCGCGGCGGCGAATTGGGTGAAATTTATTTCGCCAAGGCCCACGCAATCAGGCGCCGCGGTGTCCCCACCTGGGGCGTTTTTCCTGACAAGGCGAAACAGGGCGGCGGCCCGCTTATCGATATAGGCACCCACGCCCTCGACCTAACCCTGTGGTTTATGAACAACTACGAGCCGGAAAGTGTTCTGGGACAGACCTTTCAAAAACTCAAGGATTACCCCGAAGGCAACATGTTCGGCCCCTGGAATCCGGCGAATTTTGAAACGGAAGATGCGGCGTTCGGCCTTGTTAAAATGAAAAATGGTGCGACGATCTACCTTGAGGCTTCCTGGGCGCTTAATGTGATAAACGGCAAGGAAGCATCGGTAACGCTCTGCGGTACAAAGGCCGGAGCCGAAATGTTCGGACCGCAACACATAAACCAGGGCTATGTTGTTACCAACAAAATTGAACATGATATTCAGATGACAAGCCAGCCTTCCGAAGGTGGCGGTATTTTCGGCTTCGAAGGCGCAGGTTCCCAGGCTCCCCAGGATCTAGAAGCGCGGCAGTGGATTGACGCAATCAAAAACAATACAGAGCCGCTGGTAACTCCTGAGGAAGCAATTGTGGTGACCCAAATCCTTGAAGCGATTTACGAATCGGCTCATTCAGGGAAAGCCGTCTATTTTTAATGGACGAAAATAATCTTACAGGAGGCAAAAAATGAAGTATTTATTCAGGGCAGCCGTACTGGTCTTGTGCGTCATGTTGCTGTCATGCGGCGGAAAACAAGATCAGGCGTCCGCCATTCCTACCGTTTCCGTGATCGGGACATCCATGGGGCCTGTTCCCCAGGGGCTGCCCGAAGTTGAGTCCGCGATTAACGCGATTATCGAAAAGGAAATCGGCGTTAGGGTAAAACTCAATATTTTTGAAGTTGGATCATACATGGAGCAGGTAAGTTTGATGATGGCTTCCCAAGAAAAGGCCGATTTGGTGACAATTTTCCCCGGTGGACCAATGAGCTTTAGTGTAATGGTCGCACAGAACCAGCTTATGGATATAGGCGATCTGCTAAACCAACACGGGCAGGATTTACTAAAAGCGACCGAAGCTATCATACCGGGTTATATAAACGCCACCAGCATAGGCGGTAAGGTATATGGTGTTTCAGGATTTTATAATAAGGTTCTGAATGAATATTTCCTGGCCCGGGAAGATATTCTTAAAAAGCACAATATCTCCATCGCTGAGCTTAAGTCGCTTGACGATATTGAGGCAGTTCTCGCCAAACTCAAGGCGGCGGAGCCAATTATGTCGGCGATACTTCCTGCTACAGTTCCAGGCGGAGCGTTAATTTCCATGGATGGCGGATGTTTTTTTGAAGATTTCGCCCATCCCATACTCATGGAGATTTTCGGCAGTGTTATGGCCCCATTGGCGGTGTCATTCAGCGATGATCCCTACAAAGTAGTAAACGTATACAAAAGCGCTGAATACATAAAAATGCTGGAACGCGTACGCCGCTGGTACCAGGCCGGGTATGTGTATAAGGATGCGGCTATCAACACCGAAATGGCCGAAGAACTGGTAAAAAGCGCAAAAGGAATAAGCTGGATTACCTCCAGTGAAACCGGAGTAGAAATAAACAAAACCGCACAAACCGGTTTTCCCATTGCCACTTATAAAATAACATCGAGTCCCATTTCCACCGGGGCCATGACAAAGTGGGGTTGGGGTGTTCCATCATACAGCAAGGAAGGCACCGCCGCCGTAAAATTTCTTAACATATTGTATACGGATGAACGTATTACAAATCTTCTTACCTTTGGTATCGAAGGCAGGGATTATGTCGCAAAACCCAACGGAACCATTGGCTACCCTGAAGGCGTTACGTCGCAAACGGTCCCATATCACATGGTGGAATTTCTTTACGGTAATCAGTTCTTAATGAAAGTTTGGGAGGGTAATCCACCTGATTTCCGTCAACAGATACTCAAGGAAAATAAGGAAGCTCCCGTTTCCGCCTTGATGGGATTTTTATTCAACCCGGAGTCAGTACAGAATGAGCTTTCAACGATTACTAATATGCTGGATCAGTACCGGGCGCCCCTGGAAAGTGGAACCATAGATTTCAGAACGGGACTGCCGGAATTCCTAAAAGCTCTGGACGATGCCGGAGCGGAAAAGATCATCGCGGAAACGCAGAAACAGCTCGATGTATGGAGAATAGCAAACAAAAAATAGTGACGAAGGGAGATGTCCGAATCAGGGCGTCTCCCGAATTTCTTCTTGAAATTATTTTAGGAGAAAAATATGTCAGTTGCAATGCATATGACGAAGAAAAGGCGCTTGTTTTCGGTTCTTGATCTGATGATCCTCCCCGGAATGATTTATATAATTATCAACAATTATATTCCCATGGCTGGAATCTTAATCGCCTTTAAAAAGATTGATTATGCCAAAGGGGTTTTTAAAAGCGGTTGGAACGGCATCGAAAATTTCAAGTATCTTTTTTCAACACGAGACGCATTCGTCATTACCCGTAATACGATACTTTACAATGTGGCGTTTATTATTCTGAGTACGATTCTCGGTCTCGTAGTCGGAATCTTTTTAAGCGAGATTGTTTTAAAAGGTTTCCAGAAAATTTATCAGACGCTTATTCTGCTCCCTCAGTTGTTCTCAATTATCATTATCGCGTATATTGTGCTTGCCCTGTTAAGCAACGAGGCGGGCTTTATCAACAAAACAGTATTGGGTCCAGGTAATGAGATTGATTTTTATTCCAACCGTATCTACTGGCCATTTATTTTGACTATCGTCTATTTGTGGAAAGGGCTCGGGTACAATTCGATTATTTATCTTTCCGCCATTGTCAGTGTCGATAGAAACCTGTACGAGGCTGCCACAGTTGACGGCGTAGGACGCTTCAAACAGGTTTTCCATGTTACCATCCCCTCCATAAAGCCGACAATTATCACGCTGGTTTTAATCAGTGTGGGTCGTATTTTCTATTCGGATTTTGGCCTATTTCTCCAGGTGCCAATGAATTCAGGACAACTGTTTAGTGTTACCAATACCATTGATACCTATGTTTATCGTAGTCTTATGCAATTAAACAACATCAGCATGGCTTCCGCTGCAGCAACCTATCAGGCAGTAGTTGGTTTTGTTATTATTTTTGCTGTCAACATGATAGTCAAAAAAGTTGACAAAGAAAACGCTTTATTTTAAGGAAGAGAAAAGAAAATGGCTTCAAAAAAAGCAAATGAACGTTTATTTCAGACTTTAATCCATGCCGTGTTGCTAATGTTAAGCCTTGCGGCGCTTCTGCCTGTTATTCTTCTTTTTACTTCATCTCTAACGGCGGAAACATCGCTGCTTGTAGACGGTTATTCATTTTTCCCCAAAAAATGGAGTATTGGCGCCTACAGGTATGTATTCAAAACAAATGGTGAAAACGTATTCCGGGCTTATGGGATCACTCTGTTTATAACCGCCTTCGGAACGTCATTAAGTCTGCTCATTTCTCCAATGCTTGCCTATGCGATTTCCCGTAGAGATTACAACAAACGCAATATTATCAGCTTTCTTGTTTTTTTTACAATGATTTTTAATGGAGGCCTGGTTTCATCCTACATCATGTGGACAAGGCTGTTTCACATTAAAAATACTATTTTTGCATTGATCTTCCCACAGCTTTTGTTTAATGGTTTTTATGTTATGCTGATGAAAAGTTATTTTTCCATGAGTATTCATCCATCACTAATTGAAGCGGCAAAAATAGACGGTGCTGGTGAATTTAGAATTTATTTTAAAATAGTAATTCCTTTAAGTCTGCCCATTATGGCGACGATAGGATTAATGGTTGGTATTGGTTACTGGAACGACTGGCAGCTCGGCCTGTATTACATCACCGATCCGAAACTGTACAGCCTGCAAAATCTTTTGAACCGGATTCTTACAAACGCAAAATATCTCGCAACAATTTCGAGCAGCGTTTCAGCCCAAGTCGAACTGCCGAGTATCGGAATCCGTATGGCCATGGCGGTGATTGGCGCCGTTCCGATTATGGTTCTTTATCCTTTTTTCCAGCGGTATTTTATAAAAGGCATAACGCTAGGCGGCGTAAAGGAGTAACAGCATGGTAATTAAGTTCGGTATCGTAGGTCATGGGTTTATGGGACATGAGCATGAGAAAATGCTCGCCAAAATGGACGGTATTCAAGTTACGGCGATTTCCGATATTGACGGAAAACAACTTGAGGATGTGGGAGGCGGCATAAAGCGTTACATTAACGCCGGCGAGTTGATAAAAGACCCTAATGTGCAGGTGGTCCTTATTGCTGCAAATAACGATCAGCATAAAAAGCTTGTGATTGAGGCAGCGGAAGCCGGAAAGGACATACTCTGCGAGAAGCCGGTTGCACTCTCCATCAGTGACCTTGATGAGATGGAAACGGCATGTAAAAAATATAATGTGAAATTCACCGTACACCAACAGCGCCGTTTTGATCCGGATTTCCGCACGGCAAAGTCGGTCTTTGATTCACAAAGCCTGGGTGATGTTTATATGATCAAGACCGGTCTTTATGGGTTCAACGGTAATATGCATGACTGGCATGTATTTAAAGATCAGGGCGGCGGGATGCTTTACGATTGGGGTGTCCATCTCATTGATCAAATGCTCTGGATGATGAATGAATCTCCCGGAGGCGGCAAGCTCAAAACGGTCTACGCCGATATGCGTACTATTATCAACAAGGAAGTGGATGATTACTTCAAGATACTTCTCCGTTTTGAAAATGGTATTATGGCGGAAATTGAGCTTGGTACCTACTACCTTTCCAACAAGGATCACTGGTACGAGCGTCATTGGTTCATCGGCGGAAATAAGGGTTCATTTACACTTGATGGCTTCTTCCCGGAAAAGGCGACGATTACCCGTACTACCCGTCTTCTGACTAATCCCGGTAAGGGACGCACGATGTCGGCGGCAGGACCGACCCGATCCTTCGGGCCGCCGCCTGATGGGGTGCTTGTCAATGAAGATATTGCCATAGCAAATACCAAACACGCAGACTACTTCAAGAATTATATCGCCGCATATAGCGGTAAAGAGGAATTTCTCGTAAAAATCCCTGAAACGCGGCGTGTACTGCGTGTAATGGATGCTGTGCGTGAATCGGCACGGACGGGTATGGCAATTCAATTTGAGTGATTAGGGGTAAGAAAACCGGGCGGCGTAAAGGAGTAAATATTATGGCAATTAAGTTCGGTGTTGGTCATGGGTTTATAAGACACGGGCATAAGAAAATGCCAAACAAGATGGACGGTATTCAATTTAAAGCGATTGCCGATATTGACGAGAAACATTTTATTGACCAAATGATCCGGATGATGAATAAATCTTCTAAAGGTGACAGACTCAAAACTATTTATGGCGATACATACGATTATCAACAATGAAGATGCTGCCCGTGAATCAGCGAGCAATATTGCAATGGGTAGTTTTGGCTAATCTCTAACTAAATTATATTGGGGGTTATTATGGCACGGCCGGTTACAATTTTTTCAGGACAGTGGGCGGATTTACCTTTCGATGTGCTCTGCCAAAAAATGAAATCCTTTGGGTATGATGGTATTGAGATTGCCTGTTGGGGTGACCATCTGGACCCCAAAAAGGCGGCCTCCGATCCTGCCTATGTTGAGGACCGCAAGGCCATCCTTGCCAAACACGGGCTCAAGTGCTGGTCCATCAGCGGCCACCTGATCGGCCAATGCGTGGGGGACCTCTGGGACCCCCGGCTGGACGGCTTCGCTCCCAACCAGTACGCCGGACAGCCGGAAGCAATCCGGGAATGGGCCATTGAGGAAATGAATTTTATCGCCCAAACCGCAAAAAACATGGGTGTCACCGTGGTGAACGGCTTCCTGGGCAGCCCCGTTTGGAAATATTGGTACTCCTTCCCCCAAACCTCGGAGGAGATGATCGACAACGCCTTTAAAGAAATTGTCCGTCTCTGGTCCCCGATCTTCGATGAATTCGACCGGCTCGGCGTCAAATTCGCCCTGGAAGTACACCCCACGGAAATCGCCTTCGATTACTACACCGCCGAGCGACTCCTAAAAGAATTCGATTATCGCCCGACCCTGGGTTTCAACTTTGACCCCTCTCACCTGATCTGGCAGGGGGTGAGCCCTGAAATCTTCATCCGGGACTTCCATGAGCGCATCTATCATGTCCACATGAAGGATGCGGCGGTCACCCGCGATGGCAAGGCCGGGGTCCTAGGTTCGCACCTCACCTTCGGCGATACCCGCCGGGGCTGGAACTTCCGTTCTTTGGGTCACGGCGATGTTGATTTTGAAAACATCATCCGGGAACTTAACGCCATCAACTACCAGGGCCCCCTCTCGGTGGAATGGGAAGACACCGGCATGGACCGGGAATTCGGCGCGAAGGAAGCTTGCGAATTTGTCAGGAAGATTGACTTTCCGCCTTCGACGTTTGCGTTTGATGATGCGCTGAAGAAGGAGTAGGCTGGTGCAGTAACCGGAAACTACCTTTTGTTCAACGGAGCGGAGGGCTTGGATGTATAAAACCTGATTTATGCGGCTATTTTTTTGATTGAATTCAAGACAGTTCCCCAGCATAGATGACTAGGAGAATGCCTTATGCCAATTTGTCCTTATCACTTCCACCTATAGCAGCTTAGTTATATCTTATGTTGCTTTATTAAATTCTATTATAGAGCAAGATTCATAAGTAAATGGTAATTTAATCTGTATATAGGAATTTGGGTTTTTCATAAAGCTTACCAATATTTTATAGTCTATACTGTAACTTTCAGTTTCCTTATTGAATGCATCCAAGTATTTCTCATTCTCGAAGACACTAATGGGATAAGACAAATCAAGTTTACTAAAATTATGGTTATAATAGATTAAAGCTAATACCCAAAATATTAACTTTGTAAAGTACATTGAAATGTTCTTTGTATTCCATGAATACAAGGAACGCTCAAATTCCATTGTTATATCTTTAAGCATATTCCCATAGTTTATATAGTCCTTGCCGGAAATGACATAAACAGCCCTCATCATAAACTGCAAATAATTTGTTCCACAATAATTATATTCATAATTCTTTTTCTCTAAAACAAAATTCAAATAATTATCATAAATTTTATGAGAGAAATCATCAATAATTGCTATATCCTTATCGGGCAGAAATTCACAAAAGGTATTAAAAACGTTTTCATCCCCAAATGTTGATGAGAAATCAATATTACTGAGGTATGACTCTAAATATTTTTGATTCCGAACGGCAAATGCTATATATATTGATTGCCAAAGCTTATTACCTGAAATATTGCTACAATCTGTTATAAGTTTATATAAATCGCTTTCATCCATTCGTTCTGAAATTTTTGAAACAATTATTGCCGCACTATTAATATAGTCGTAATCAGTTTCTAATGAATTATCATATTGATTATTCCATGTTTGATTTATAGCATGAACAAGACCGATTAATAATGGGAATACTGGTTTGTCATTATACTCATTAAGCAGCTTGACGGTTTGATGTTGATTTAAAGCTTTGAATAGCATTTTTATTAATACCGGACTATATTTGCCTATATTGTCATTAAGTAATTTGGGATTAATTTTAAAGCAGATTATTGTTATAGCCTTGAAGAATTCAGAAAAATTATGGTCAACACCTCTCCCGTGGTCAATAGCAAAAAGGAAATCAAAAACTTTTCTATAAGATGTACCATCAAATGACTCTTGATAATCGCGATAATATTTTTTTTCTGAATAAGGTGCATTTTGGGGAACGGAAATATTAACCTTCACCTTAGGTAATAAAACGTTAAGATCCTCCTGTATTTTATCCGTTTGTGTTTCCCATTGATAATCATCGGCGGGCTCAAGAAATAAAAAATCGCCGATCATATATGATATTATTAATTTTTCTGACTTACCATTTTGTAATGATTCAAAGAACGTCCTCTTTGCCCATGCATGAATATCAAGAATATATTGATAATTTCCCGGTAATTGGTCAGATTGTATCTTTGCCTGGATATAATTCACTTTACCCCAATTAATAATTTCCTCCAGTTTATTCATAAAACTTTTTAAATCAAGGAGGCCATTCTGATATAAGACTAAATTATCCAATTTGTTTTTTAATTCAATATCACTGATTTCACCAATTTGACGTTGAAGAAAATATTGCCTTGCCTTTTCATTTTTCATTTTGTATATCCTCCGGTAATTTTATAATACAATCTGTTTTATCTGTAAGAATATTCCACAAATCCTCAAATGTTGCAACAAGTTTTCTTGGATCAGGTAAGCGTTGTATTATATGGTGTGATTTTCCCAGGCTGTTTACAGATGTACCTAAACTATATACGATTGGCAATGAATCAATTTCTTTGGGTAAAAAGAATAAAAATCTATCATGAAAATCAAAACCTGTATTATCATGAGTAATACGAAAATCCAGGCTAATTCCAAGATTATTTGAATTGTCTAATATATATTTCTTTTGTTCAATTTTATATTTTTCAAAAAGGTATCTATCCTTATTTTTTCTGTTCTTTTTTGAGAACCGGAACATGAGTTTTTTAAGACAAGATATAATTGTATTAGGTTTGTCTGATGGGTTAGATAATAATCTGCTTTTTTTATATGAAGTTATACATTTAAGTTTTACATCATATAGATTGAGATAGTATAACGTGTCTAAAATATCCTGACTTTGTAAATAAGGATCAAGCATCCATATTTCAGATGATTCACCGCTATGACTTTCTATTAACTCTCTAACATATATTAGTGCTTCTTGGCGTTGCTCATTAAACAGTTTGAATTGATTGTTCATTTTCAATAATTCGTTATACCTGATTCGTTTTTGTATTCTTTCACTATAATCCGATGTTGATTCTCTACCAGCAGAAAAAGTGTTATGAAAAAGGTCAACTGATACTTCTCCGCTATCAGAAGTTTTGAATGTTCTGGGTTCTGAATTATGCGTTCCAATATTTCCACCAAAATTAATATTGCGAATAAAATTCCCTTTAGAATGGTGATATATTAATTTATTTTCTCTGTTTGTTATAATAAGCTCAAAATCCCTGGAATCACCTAAATCTATTTTTTGATCATGGCAAATTCCATCAAAGGTGTTATAACCAGTGATTACATCATCAAAATTTGTTCTGATTATACTCGTTATATTATTTTTCTGAAAAAAGGGTGAATATGTTTTTACAGATAATTCTGCATTGCACCAATCATCTGAAGGTTTAGCGTTTGCCTGAACCAATGTTATTGGAAATTGAAAAATAAACGAACCGATTCTATCAATTACACTATTAAGGTCAATATTAATTATCTCTTTTATCTCAACGTTTATTTTATTAATGTCTTTTTCATTCAAAATTTTTTGAAACGGGTATTGATTGCTAAAATATTCTATTATGTAATTATTTCCAAAAAAATTAGGTTTTAAAATTTTTGAAAGTAAGGCCGATTCATATCCCCACAATGATGGAATATGTGTTTTTGGAAATATGGTAAACTTTTGAGGTAGACTAAATATGGTATTATCTATTGCCAGTTTGTTTTGACATAATAGAGTAAAGACATCTCTTGATTCATTGAGTGATATTCGTGTCTGTTGTATTCCAAGTTTATATCTTTTATTAATGACTATCGGAGTTTCGGTTAGATATTTTTCTTTACATTTTTGTTCAAGATATTCCTCGTATGATAATACGGCATAATAGTGCAGGAGATTGTTCGTATCTTTTTCAATAAGATAAATATGAGTTAGTTCACATTCTTTGTAGTCACCAACAATTCCTGGTTTTGACAATAAATCAAAGTCTTTTTCAGCAAGTGCTTTCTTGGCGTTTGTTTCCTTTAATAAATCATCTTGCGTATTCATGATTTATACCTTATTGACCTCTGGCAGCCACCCAGCCGGGGCGGTTATCATTTTCCCATTATAGGTAATCTCTTGGGGCAATAAAGATTTTTTTAAATCTCTGGTTTGTATCTTCTTGAAATAATCGGCGTGTTCTCTCAGGTTTACCGCATATTGCCCTTTGGGAATGATGATGCCTATCTTCTTGCCGGGACAGAGTTGTTTCAATTTGGTTGTAACCGGCGCGAGGTCGCTGTCACCGGAGAGGATAAGGGCGGTATCAAATTTGTCTTGTACCGCATCGGCCAAGAGGGTTATGGCTATATTTATATCGGTCTTTTTTTCTTCATGGGTTTTATAGAACTGATGGCAGCGGGGACATTTTTTATCTTTTTCCGTGAACTTTCCTAAAACCACCTTTACTCCGGTTGAGCGGAGAGCATGAATGTATAGGAGGTGTTTCTTGGCCTTCTCCTCTACCCAGGTTGTTAAAGCCGAAAAATAATATACGTCCCCGATTTCCTCGGTATCGGGGTTAAGGAATTGCCCGGATAGAGCTAAAAGGTTGAGCCATCGAAAGTCAGGGTGGGTATGCTGTAAGGTACTATGATAGAGGTTGAACCCGTCTATATAGACATTTACTCTTAACTTTGCCATCACTGACCCCGGAGAACAAAAAAAATGCCGAACACACTGTTCGGCGGAGCAAGCATCAATAGCACTTGCGAGTACACCTATATATTACGGATAATCCGGCCTGAATGTCAAGCTTTTTTGCAGTTTCTGTACAAAATTTTCCTCAAAATCACCTCTTTGGGCGATACTTTTTTCATAAGAAAGGTCAATTTTTCCACAATGAGACCTTTTTTGCATTTGTGGCTACCCTGTATGAACCTAATCTCATGCATGAAGGTGGTAGTCCGCCGGTAATTGTAGCGACAAAGAACACCACCTCGGAACACACTCAAGGGAAAAATTCGAGAACTTGGCAACATTCCGCCTGAAAACCCCGGTCATTACCGGCGTGGAACAGGACATGGTATAGCACTTACAAGGAGATCACTATCTATCAAGATTGTTTCACCGCTTTGAATATTATGCTCTTCACACATCGGAATGATATACTTCTTAAAATCGGTTTTATTTACCGGGTTTTTAGAAGCAGGCCTATCTTTTTCAACGTGCGCGCCTAATGTTGCTTCATTAATACAATCAGGATGGCTACAAGAAACATAAGCATCAGCATCCAGACCTTTTAATTTGCGCCAATGGACAATCCAAGATACACATACTGGACATTTTAGTTCAGAAGTATCATCCAACCCTTTAACCAATACATTAGACATTTAGTACCTCCATTATAAAACGGGAACACTTACCTGAGTAAGCAGACAGGTGTTCTTAATCCTAAAAAATAATAAATTTATTACTAGAAGTCAATTTTTTCACAAAAAAAAATAAATTTTTTGTTTTTTCAAAAAAATGTCAAGTTTTTTATGAAAAGGTATCAACCATCAACACTATTGTTGATTTTATCTATTAACTTTTGAAGTTTGCCGTCAAAGGTATCTATGGGGGTTTGCTCTAATTCATAATACCCGGCCAGAATACAGTCTACAAAGTCAAGGGAGGTTTTCCCAAAGTATTCCAGGGCTTTAAGAATGGCGTCCCGGTGGGGCAGTATGGAATTGGTCTTTTCAAAAAATTCCGTTAGTTTGGCATGTATCTCGCTTCGCTTAACCTCATAATAGCCCTGCAAAACAAAAACAACCTCACAAAGAACCTCTATAGGGACTTCCACGATGTTGTTATCTATGATGTCTTTTGCTTTTGGGGATAGTTCCTCATGGTCATTCATGACATACCGGAGAACGATATTAGCATCAATTTTTCGCATACTTTTCTATGACGGACCGTTCCCAGGCGCCTTTCTCCCCCGCTATTTTGGCAGGATCGGCATATTTTTTGAGGCAGCCGAAGGCTGAATTTCCCGATGACTGCGGTATAGCATTACCCCCGGCGGGAAAGACAAGTACCTCAACCTTTGTATTACGCAGAGAGGCGGGTACATTGAATATGCCGAGTAAGCTGTCGCTGTCAATGGTCTGGTGTATATAGTCCATGAGATACCTCACATATAAATATAACCAAAAAGCATGGATTTGTAAATCACTAAAATTCCTCCCATAATATGACCTTTTTCACATTTACGGTCCTTATGTCCCGGCCTAACCTGATGGCATGGATGCACAAGACCGGCTTTATACGCTTATCCCCCTGACGGAATTTAAGGCAGTTCTCGGCATAGACGACCGGGAGGACCCTTTATCCCGGTTCGTCCTTATCACTTCAACCTATACCATCGAGCAATACTGCAAGCGGCGGCTTTTGAAACGGGCCAATCTGGAATACCTCGACTTTTGGGGGGATGGGGTCTTGCCCCTGCGGGAATACCCGGTGCGGCGGATTATGGGGGTTTATCAAACCCGGAAACCTGCGGCCCCTTTAAGCCCTGAACTGTACTACTGCATACCGGAGTGCGGGGCTGGGGAGGATATACCGGGCTGTCTGGCGGTACGTCCGGAGGCGGGGCTGCGGCGGGGGGAACGGGCGGTAAAGGTCCGGTATCTGGCGGGGTACGATGCGGGAAAAGTACCGGCGGATCTGGCTTCGGCGTGTATGGAGCTGGCGGCGTGGAATATGAGCCGCTACCGGGGGCGGCGGATTGGGATGACGGGGGCGGTTCGGGGGAAGGCTGCGGAGGGGGAACATCTGGAATCGTCTATGCCGGAGAATGTCCGGGCGCTTCTGGAACCGTACCGGAGGCACACAATATGAGTTTATATATAGAAGAAATCATCATAAATTCGGTCAAAAATTTGCTCACCGGGCGGGTGAATGAGCTTTTGGAAGAATCGGATCGGCAAATTCCGCTTATTGAGTTTGACTATGGCATTGCCCCGGTTATCCGGCTTTCTGCGGCGGAGGGGAGTGAAAAGGACCGGATTGTCAGGGCCGATGCTTATACGCTGGCCCTTATTTTTGCCGTACCGGAAGAACCTGGCGGGGAGATTCACTGTTACGCCTACGCCGCCGCTGTGGAACTGGCACTTGGGGAAGATTTTACCCTTGGGGGTGCAGTAGATAGGGCGGCGATTACGGGGAAGAAGTATACCCCGCCTAAAGTGGCTCATTGCGGGGAGAATTGGGAATTGGAACTAAAACTCCACATCCTTGTGGAGTTTTAGTTTTGGAGTTTTTGCTTTGCAAAAACTCCAGCTAAAGCATTTATTACACCGGCATCCATGCCGGGAGAAAGGGAAAAAATGAGCTTTGTTAATGGCCGGGAGTGCTGCATCACCCTGAAAACCCAATACCGGGAAATTGGATTGCCCTATGCCGAGGAAACGATCCGGGAAGCGGTATCACTGCTGAAAGAAGAAGCGGCCATTGAAGGGGATGGGGTTTGCGGGAGAATACGCAAGCCCTGCGGGGTTACGGGGTGCGTTGTTACACCGCTTTCTATCGAGACGGCGCCTTTTCTTTTTGTGCTGGCTTTGGGGCGGTCGGGGCTGCCGGTGTTTGTGAGCGGCACACGGAATTTGTACCGCCATACGATAAGCCTTTCGGCAATGGAAAGCGGGCTACGGTTTGATCTGATACAGGACCGGGGGGAACTGCGGACACTTTACGAAGGGTGCAAGGTTGAAGGTTTTGAATTGCGGATTATGCAGGGCGAATGGCCGCAAGCGGCCTTAATCAAGCTGAAATTGGATGTAACCGGAGATCATCCCCCGGTTTCATATCCCTACCCGGAACGGGCGGCGGTGTATGGCGGGGAGCGGTTCAAAGAGGACGGCGTTATATACCGCATAAACGGAATTGAACAAAAAAATATTTATGGACTGACCATTACCAGCCGCAAGGCGGGAGGAATACAAACAGAAGTACGCATACACCGGATTTTGGATTCCGTTCTGGAATTGCCCCCGGTTATTGAGACCCTGGAAATTACGGCCCAACTGTTCCGGGATCATTACGAGTTTCGCTCGTATGGGGCCTTCCGGCTTAACCTTTCCCGGCTGGTACTGATGGCGGATGAAACAATCATAAACAGCGGGGACGCGGTTATCGGTCCCCTGCGGTATTACTGCGCGGGGCTTTTTTCTGCTGACACGTTTAACACTGACGAGGGGATTATCGAATGAAATTTTATGAAATTGATACTGCCCTGAGTGAAGCGATTGAACGGGGAGACAGCCCGGTACGACTGCGGATTAGTCTTGATTGGTCAGGTACTGGTTTTTATGAAAGTGTTTTTGAACAGGACATTATTGAAGCTTCGTTTTTTGGGTTAAAGGAAAATGCCGGGGGAACTACGGCACGGGGAGAAATTCTCCTGGATAACACCTACGGGATTTACGCTTGCGGGGGGAATGGCGGCAAGGGTGCGGGAAAAGAAGTACGGATTAGTTTTTCTCTCGGTGATGGCTTGTCCTATTTTCAGCGGTTTATTTTGTATGTTGATGATAACGGGTTTCAGGATATTCGGGGACCGGGACGAAAGCGGACCCTGCGGATCGGCTTACAGGATCGCTCGGCGCTGCTGCGGAAAACAGAACAAAGCCGGGACTGGACGGCTCCGGCGGTATTTACCTACTCGGTTATCTGCGATAAAACGCAGCCTGAAAAATCGCTGATACATTTGATTGCTCAACGTGCGGGGATTGGGGTGAGCGATATTGACTGTGCCACCATTCCTATTACTTTGCCCTATGCGAAATTGACAAAAAATATCTGGACAGAACTTTCTGAATTGGCCTGGGCTTACCGGGCGCATCTGGAGTGTGCGCCGGAAAAGCCGCTGGTTTTTGCTCATTCGCCATACCAGAGCGAAGCGGAAAATGTTGATGACTGTTCCTACACCTTTTCAGGGGAACATATTTTTTATCTGCGTAAAACGGCACGGGCTGAACTGTACCGGAATACGGTTAGATTAAAAATAAATATTCCGGTTGCCCTGGATAAACAGGAAATTTGGCGGTATGAAGATCCTCCGGTGCTGTATGACACGGACCTTACACCGGTTTATCCTTTTCGGTCCACCGCTTTACGGGATGTTCAAAATGAGGGGTACGAAGCCCATTACCGGATTAAAGACAGTAAAGGTGCGGAACGGGCGGTTATCTATGCTGACCATATCGACACGCAAGAGGAAGCAACGGAACGGCTTGATTTTGAGGGTGGGTCTTTTTCGTATTCCGCTTATGACGTAACTACCCACCACGACAAAGCAATTATTACACTAAACAATGAAACTGACGGGGACTTATACAAGGCCGCTATCTATGGGCGGCCTATTGTGCTTGACCTTAACCGTTCCTGTTTTTTGCGGGATAGCGGGGCTATCGCGCAATATGGCACTGCGGCATTGAATGTTTCCGGTTCCTATTTTTCAGAGGATGAAATAAATGGACACCCGCAATATGAGGATTGGGCGGGGCGGGAACTGGCGGAACGGCTGCGGGATAAGCGGGAATTTACCGTGAAAACACACCGTGGGTTATTCCATGCCCGGATTGGGGCAATGGTTGAAATAGAGACTAAGGCGGAAAATTTGAAAGGGACCATCAACGCCCTTTCATTGCGATACAAGCGGGACGCCGCTTTTGTAGCGGCTTTCAGGATTATAGAGGAATAAAGGGGGAAATTATGACACAAGGGGACCGGAATTTATTGATTGAGAATACGGCGGCTCTGCGGGGTCTCAATGCAAAACTTGAGGAATTTGAAAAACATATTACGGAGCGGATCGAAAAACTTGAAAAAAGGGAGGGGGAGCAAAAGGGAAATTTTAAATCCACACTGGCGTTGGTTCTTTCTGCCGGGATGCTGGCGGTTAATGTCATCGTTAATTTATTTAGACACGGAGGTAAGTGATGGGAATTAAGTGGGACGCTCTTTTTCAGAATGAAAAAAAGCAATTCGAGAAAATGACGGAGGCGGAAAAGTTTATATTTTTTCTGCTGCTGCAATATGGCAGCCCTTACAAGTGGGGAGAAGAAAACCCGGAGGGGTCCGACTGTTCCGGGGCGGTGTGTCTGGCTTTGTACGCTGCTACGGGGCATCTGATTCGCACTACTGCGGATGATCTGTACAAGCGGGTCTTTACGGTACAAAAGCCGGGGGCCGGGACTATCCGGGCAGTGTTCTATATCAAGAACGGTGTCGCTTCCCATGTGGCAGGGCTGGTGGATGATGAATGTATTTTGAATTCACAGGAAGGCGGGGCCAAGGTACGAAACCTTGAACGGGTAAGCGGGTGGTTCTGGAATCAGGGGTCATCTACGGCGATCCGGGGACTGGACAGGGCGGTGCTGATAAAGCTGGCAAAGGAAGGTAAAACCCGATATGGATTGGACCCGGAGCTTACCAAATATATAGAGGTGGCGCCGTGAGTGATTCTGACGGGATTCAGATTTCCGACAAGCCAAGTTGGCAGCATACCGTTAAAGAACTGTTTGCGATTCTGGCAAAACGGCTGATTGCTCTGCCTTCAAAGATGCTTGGCTTCAAGCCCTTTTGTTTGTACCTTGCAACATGGCTTTTGGTAAAGGGTTTGATCCGGGACTGGATTTGGTTTGCGGTGCTGGTAATCGTGTTGTTCGGCATTGTGG
>BNUV01000066.1 GCA_025997615.1 Spirochaetia bacterium | reverse complement strand
CGGTTCAGTGATCGACTCCGCAAAAGGGATTGCGGTGGGGGCCCTCTACGACGGAGATGTCTGGGATTTTTATGATAAAAAGAAAACCGCCACGGAGGCTTTGCCGGTGGCAACGGTGCTGACTATCCCCGCTGCGGGGAGCGAATCTTCCGTCAGCTCGGTGATCACCAACGAGGACGGTCCCTGGAAGCAGTCCATCAACGAAGAATGTATCCGGCCGGTTTTCTCGATCCTGAATCCGGAGCTGACCTACAGCCTGCCGCCGTATCAAACCGCCTGCGGAATCGCAGATATGCTGGCCCATATTATGGAGCGGTATTTTACCCGGGAACCTCATGTGGAGCTGACAGATCAGCTTTGCGAAGGGGCCATGCGGGCCATCATCAGAAATGCCGGGGTGATTTTTTCCGGCGGCGAGAAAAATTACGATGCCCGGGCGGAGATTATGTGGGCGGGGAGTTTAGCCCATAACAATCTGCTCAGTACCGGCAGGATCGGCGACTGGGGGAGCCATCAGATCGAGCACGAACTTTCGGCCCTTTACGACATTGCCCACGGGGCGGGGCTTTCGATAATTTTCCCCGCATGGATAAAGTACAACATTGATATTGATACGCTGAGGCTGGCCCGTTTTGCCGCTAAAGTTTTCGGGGTGGACGGCGCCTTTTACGATGCTAAACAGGCGGCGCTGGAGGGAGTTTTCCGGCTGAAGAATTTTTTCCGCTCCCTCGGTCTTCCGGTGAGTTTTGCCGACTTGAAGCTTCCCACGGACCGGATTTCTGAAATGGCCAAAAGAACGGTAAAATTCGGGCCGGTGGGAAACTACAGGAAACTTGAGGCCGCAGATGTGGAAGCCATCTACCGTATAGCCGTGGAGGAAAAATAAGGACAGCTTCCTTCATTGCGCACACTACTTAATAACGATGTTCACCAGTTTATCCGGCACGGTGATCACCCGCTCGGGGCTTTTCCCTTCCAGCCACTTTTGAAGGCCCGGTAAGGCCAGGGCGGTTTTTTCAAGTTGGGTTTTTTCGGTTCCCGCGGCGGCGCTGAATTTATCCCGGACTTTGCCGTTCACCTGGACTACCACGGTAACTTCACTTTCGGCGCAGAGGCTTTCGTCATAAACGGGCCAGGCGGATTTCGACACCGATTCCCTGTGCCCCAGTTTTTCCCAGAGCTCTTCCCCCAGGTGGGGCGCGTAAACACTGAGCATCTGTACCAGCGGTTCCCAAAGATTCCCGGGGACTTCTTTTAATTTTGCCAGCTCGTTTGAATAGATCATCATCTGGCTGATAGCCGTGTTGAAGTTCAGCGTTTCCGTATCGGCGCTTACCTTTTTGATCGTCTTGTGGAGCAGCCGCAACAGGTCAGTTTCCCCAGGGCTTTCCGGCAAAGCGGGGTTGTGCTTTTCCGCAATGGCCCAGATCCGTTCCAGAAAGCGGGAAACACCGACGAGGCCCGCGGTCATCCAGGGCTTGACCGCTTCCAGCGGCCCCATAAACATTTCATAAACCCGGAGCGCATCGGCGCCGTATTCCTTTACGATGTCATCGGGGTTGATCACATTGCCCCGGCTCTTGCTCATCTTCTGGTTATCTTCCCCCAGGATCATGCCCTGATTAACAAGCCGTTGAAAAGGTTCCGCGGTATTCACCAGTCCCAGATCGTAGAGAACCTTGTGCCAGAAACGGCTGTACAGAAGATGCAATACCGCGTGTTCCATGCCGCCTATGTAGAGCCCCACGGGCATCCAGTAATCGATTTTTTCCTTTGCAGCGAAGGCGTTCGGATTTTTCGGATCGAGATACCGCAGATAGTACCAGCACGAACCTGCCCACTGGGGCATGGTGTTGGTTTCCCGTTTGGCCTTACCGCCGCATACGGGGCAGGTGGTGTTCACCCATTCTGTTATGCCCGCCAGCGGTGATTCGCCTGAGCCCGTGGGCGCGTAGGACTGCACATCGGGCAGTTTCAGGGGCAGGGCATTTTCCGGCAGCGGAACAATGCCGGAGCCGTGTTCCTCTTTGCAATGTTCGCAGTGGACCACCGGAATGGGTTCCCCCCAATACCGCTGCCGGCTGAAGATCCAGTCCCGCAGTTTATAGTTCACCGCTTTTTTGCCTATGCCCTTTTCTTCCAGCCATGCGGTGATTTTCTTTTTTGCATCGGCGGTGGGAAGGCCTGAAAATGCGCCTGAGTTGACGGCATAACCTTCGGCGGCGGTACACCCGGCAGGTTCGCTTTCATAATTTGATTGTGACGAGTCTAACGGACTCGCTGGCGAGTCCGAAACAACCTGAACAATCGGCAGATTAAAAGCTTTGGCAAAATCCCAGTCCCGCTCGTCGTGGGCAGGAACCGCCATAATGGCCCCGGTGCCGTAGGAAATTAAAACATAATCGGCGATCCAGATGGGAATTTTTTTATCGTTCACCGGGTTTATGGCATAGGCCCCGGAAAAAACGCCGGTTTTGGTTTTTGCCAAATCGGTCCGTTCCAGATCACTTTTTTTCGCCGCTTCTTCGATGTAGGCGGCCACTGCATTTTTTTGATCCGCCGTGGTGATTTTTTCCACCAGCGGATGTTCCGGCGACAGCACCATGTAGGTTGCCCCGAAAAGGGTATCCGGCCGGGTCGTATAAATTTCCAGCGTATCGTCATGGCCGTCTATCCCGAAAGTTACGTTCGCCCCTTCCGACTTGCCTATCCAGTTTTTCTGCATAAGTTTTACCGGCTCGGGCCAATCCAGAGTGTCCAGGTCTTCCAGCAGCCGTTCTGCATAGGCGGTGATTTTCAGGATCCACTGCCGTATCCGTTTCCGCGTAACCTTTGTGCCGCAGCGGTCGCAGAGGCCGTCCTTTACTTCCTCGTTGGCCAGCCCTGTCTTGCAGGAAGGGCACCAGTTGATGGGACTCTCCGCCTCGTAGGCCAGGCCCTTTTCAAAAAGCTTGAGAAATATCCACTGGGTCCAACGGTAATAATCCTCGGCGGAGGTGCTGACTTCCCGATCCCAATCGTAGGAAAAACCCAGTTTTTTGATCTGGACGCGAAACGTGTTGATGTTCGCCGCCGTGGTGGCCGCCGGATGGGTTCCTGTTTTTATGGCGTAGTTTTCCGCCGGAAGCCCGAAGGCATCGAAGCCCATGGGGTGAAGCACATGGAAGCCCTTCATCCGTAAGTAGCGGCAGTAAATATCCGTGGCGGTGTAGCCCTCGGGATGCCCCACATGGAGCCCCTGGGCGGAAGGGTAGGGGAACATATCCAGCACATAAGACCGCTTGCCGGGCGGCACAGAGGCGTCCTCCCTTACGGCGAAGGTTTTGTGATCATCCCAATACTTTTGCCATTTTGGTTCGATTGTTTCAAAGGGATACTTTAACCCCTGGGATTTTGCCATACGGACTCCTTGTGATAGCGCTGAATTGTGACAGCACTGAAAAATAGTAGTTAGTATTCCGATACTGTGTCAACCATATAAAGGTCCCGATGTCTAATGTCTGTCTTGACAACAATTTCCCCAATCTCTACTGTTTTCTTATGAAATCTGTCTATTTCTTCCTTGTGCTGCTCTGTGTTTTTTCATCCTGCAAAAAGGAAGAAACTCTCTCGATAGATAGGGAGGACCTTTTCAGCCTGGATATAGGCCGTTTGGAGGACCAGTTGGGCCTCTATGACCTTCAGGATGACAGGGGCAGGCCCCGGGCGGATCTGGCCATGCGGGACGGTTTTTTTTATATTACAGACGCCATCGGACAAAAGGTGGTGCAGTTCAATTCCTACGGCCAGCTACTTTTTATGATTTACAATGAGGAAACAAATCCGCCGCCCCTGTCCCTCAAGCCGCTGGAGCTGGGGGGAATCGTCACCCGTTGGGCGGCCTCGTATCCGTTTCGGGAGCCGGGGCTTATCACGGTGGATTCCCGAAAACATATTTACGTCCAGGACCTCTTGCCGCCGGAACGCCGGGGTTTTGACCGGGAAAATCAGGCCCTTTTGGAAAGTACGATCCTTCATTTTGATGCCGAGGGCCGCTTTGTGGAGTATCTGGGTCAGGAGGGCATAGGCGGCACCCCTTTCCCCCGGGTCGAAGATATTTACGTTTCGGTCCGGGACGAGCTGGCGGTGGTATGCCGGCTCCCCACGGGCTGGAATGTGTACTGGTTCGACAGCAAAGGCGCCCTGCTTTATTCTATCCGTATTGCCAACGACGCGGTGCCTCTGCCCCCGGATTGGCCCACGGTGATCCCCTCGCTGGATGCCGTGGTGGCGGCGCCGGATGAACGGAAGCTCTATCTGAAGGTTGATTACTACCGGGATACCTTTGACGAATCCACCAACACAAGGACGGGAAACGAGAACGACAGTTCCATGCTCTGGATCATGAACGTGGAAGACGGCTCCTGGGATGACCGGGTAGAGCTGCCTTTTTACGAATACAGTTACACCGAAAATAACCGCCGCCAAACAATACAAATGTTTTATTCTCTTTTGGGGATCATCCGCGGCGGCCGGATCTTTCTTTCCATCCCGGTGGAGGGGGGCTATTCCCTTTTGATCATGTCCGCCGGAGGTTCGGAACATAGTCAGGGTTTTATCAAGGTTGATGATGATGAATTGCAGTTTAACGCCTTTGATCTTTCCGGCGACGGCATTCTTTCGGCGCTGCTGGTGGACGACTGGAAGGCGAAACTGGTGTGGTGGCGGACCGACAGAATAGTCGGTGGAGAAATAGCGCCATGAAACACGGCCTTATTTCACCGGAGGCGGTGCGGCCCATGGACGCCGAAGCTTCCGCCGCGTGGGGACTTTCTTCCTCCGTTTTGATAGAAGCCGCCGGGAGAAACTGCGCGGCAGTCCTCGCCGAAAAGTTAAGCGGGCTTTTTTCAAAAGCAGAGGATCCAAAGCAGGTCCCTAAAATCCTGGTGATGGCCGGTTCGGGGAACAACGGCGCCGATGCCCTGGTAATGCTCCGCGCTTTAATTCTTTCCGGCCTGTGCACTGCCTCTTCTTCCATGGTGATAGTCTCCTGCCGGAGGGATGATTCGCTGACACTGGAAAAAATGGGTGTCCCGGTAGAGGAATGGCAGGGCTTTTTCCCCGAAGATTTTTCCCCGGATATTGTTATTGACGGCATCGCCGGAACGGGGATCACCGGAGCATTAAAGGGAAAAGCTCATGCGATGGTTTTAGCTCTGGGTAAATACGCTGAAGCGGGCAAGAAATACCTGACCGTTTCCGTTGATATACCCTCGGGGCTTTTCACCGGCTGGCAGCCCGGTATGCCGGTTGTAGATGCCGATTTTACCCTGGGTATCGTTCCCCTTAAAACCTGCATCTACGCTCCGGCGGCGCGGATTCACGCCGGACGCATCCTTGTGGTGGCGGGCATTTTCCCTCAGGCCCTAATCAATGCCTATGCGGAAGCGGAGCTCCTCGATTGGCCTTCCGCATCCGCCGCCATCCCCCCGGTGAGGGCCGATTCCTATAAATATTCCCGGGGCCTTGCGGAGATCCACGCCGGATCGGAGGGCAGCGCCGGGGCTGCAAGAATCGCCGCCGCGGGAGCCAGATCAGCCGGGGCGGGGCTTGTCAGGCTACTGGTGGACAAAGACATTTACCCCCTGCTGGCTTCTTCCGCCGGGGGAACCATGGTGGCCCCTGCCAAGGATCCATCTTCTGATACGAACGAACGTTTCCGGGCGGATGCCCTGCTTCTGGGGCCCGGCTGGGGCACTGGTCCGGGCCGCCGGAAAACTTTTGCATGGGCGCTGGAGAAGGAAGCCGCAGGCACCCCCCTGATCCTTGATGCCGATGCCATCCGTCTGGCCGCCGGGACGGTCTTCCACGGAAACGCCATCCTCACCCCTCATCCGGGGGAATTATCCGTGTTAAGGAACATCGCCCGTGAGGATGTCCTGGGAAACCCCAGGCCCATTCTGGCGGAGGCCGCCAAAGAGCTTAACGCGGTGATTCTTTTCAAAAGCAGCGTCATGATTATCGCCAGCCCGGACGGCCGTCTGGGGGTGGTGGACGGCATGGTTCCTGCTCTGGGGGCCGGAGGCTCCGGGGACCTTTTGGCGGGTTTCTGCACGGCCCTGGCGGCCCGTACAAAACCTTTTGACCCGTATGCCTGCGCCTGCGCCGCCGCCACCCTGCTGATCGAATGTGTCTGCCGGAAGGGGCTGGACAGAAAATTTATCGATCCCCTGGAGTTGGCGGAAAGCGCCGCCGAAATCGCCGGTGAAGCCTGGCTGGAGAATCTGCATGGCTGATGAAAAAACCCCTGCCCCCCCCGAGTTTGACCGTGAAGTGGTTTTTCACTATTCCCGGGAACACCGGCTGGCCCGGGCGTCTCCGGCGGTCAGGGCCCTCAACGAGGGTGGAAGTAGAAAGGTTTCTTTCATCGGCAGCCTCACCGCCAACCGGCCCCTGTCTATCCTGTTTTTCACCATCGTCATATTTATGGTTTTCGGTTTTATCCTCACGATGCTTTCGGGACGGGAGGGGGCGGTAAAAATCGGCGGGAATACCCTGACCAGCTCCGCCATGATTTATGACGGAAGCGTCATACTGGCCCTGAAAAAAACCTACAAAAGCGAAGACGGCCTTTATACCGGAGCGGTGGATATCGCCGTTTCTCCATTGCAAACCGAAGAGTCCGGCGATCCTGAAATCTGGACCCACCGGCTTTTTTTCACCTTGAAGAACGGGGAAGAATTTCGCGTTGCCGTGCCTTTTGAGGCGCCGGACCTGTTCATCCTTTTACAAACTGAAAAAGAACGGGTATCCTTCAGGGTAAAACCAAAATAGGTTCGGGGAAACCAGTTTCAGGAAACCAGTTTCGGGGTCTTTTATTTTTTCGCAAAAGGTAGTACATTGATTTTAGCGGGGGAGTAAATGTTACAGTTTTTTTTCTTGTCCATTCTTTTGAACGGAATCGCCGGGTACGTCCTGATTTCGGATGATGCCGCCGCCGGGAACGGTGTAGAAGGGGGTTTCCGGCTTTCCATCAGCCCCGGCTCCCCCCGGCTCATTCTGGGACTCCTCACCGCCTTTACGGGGCTTTTAAAAGTACTTTCCGTCATCGAAAAGGATATTGCGGTTATTGGCGATATTGTGCCGGCCCTGGCGGGATTGGCCGCCGGTTCCGTTTTGATCCTTGAATATTACCGGGACCACAGTTCCATTGAATCGGAGAATAATGAAAAGGTTGGCCTCATCCTGATCAAAAACCGGAAGCTTATCGGTTTTATAAGCCTTGCCGCCGCAGCGCTTCACTTCTTCATTCCCCAGGTGCTTTTTCTCTGATGGCCGTTTCCGTCGCCGGCATCATCGTTGACGATGATAAAATCCTTATAGCCCGGCGGCTCCCCGGCGGCGACCTGGGGGGAAAGTGGGAATTTCCCGGCGGCAAAGCGGAAGAGGGCGAAACGGATACGCAAACCCTTATCCGCGAATTTTATGAGGAATTTTCCGTCACGGTTAAAATCGGGCCCCTTTTGGGGGAAAGCTCCTTCGAGCATCACGGGATCACCCGGACACTCCGGGCCTACCGGGTCTACCTTCCGCCGGAGCCGCTTAAACTCAACGAGCACAGCGAATGGCGTTTCGCAGCTTTGGCGGAAATAGAAACACTGGATTTTGCCCCCTCGGACCTGAAACTGCTTCCATTTCTCAAAAAACAAGGTATAGTTTTATCATTATGAAAAAATTGCAAAGTGAGTGTACTGCAAAACCTGTTTTAAAAATATTTTTTTCAGGGGTCATTTTTTGTCTCGGTGTTCTTGGCGGCGTTTCCTGCACCCGCACCCCAACGGAGCTTCCGGTGATTCCGCCCCCCACGTATCCCCTGTCCCGGCAATACATAGGCTACGGCGTGGTGGACGCCGCCTACATCCAGGTGTTGGACGAGCCTGCCGCTTCCGGCCTATCCCTGGGCCACCTCCGGCGCGGCTCGCTGGTTAAAATACTGGAACGGCGGATCTCTGCCGGAAAGGCCGGACCCTGGGTGCTGATAGAAGGCGCTTACCGGGGCTGGCTTCCCGAAGGCGAAGTGCAAATTTTCGATAACGAGGCTAAGGCCCAAACCGCCGCGGAGTACATGACCCAATGAATTTTTTGCCATGGCTTATCCCCCCGGTGGTGGGCGCCCTTATCGGGTATGTGACCAACGCCGTGGCCATCAAAATGCTTTTCCGCCCCTTAAAAGAGGTCCGCGTCCTGGGTATACGCCTGCCCTTTACACCGGGCATATTGCCAAGGCAGCGGCACAAACTGGCGGATAGCATAGGCGGCATGGTGGAACGGGAGCTTTTAACTGCGGAAGTTCTTTCCGCCCGGCTCAAACGCCCCGAGGTCCGGGACGGCCTTAAAAATTCCATCGGAGCTTTTACGGAAAAAATTCTGTCCATGCCCTCGGGTGATTTGCTCAAACCCCTTGCGTCCTTTGCGGAGAAAGACGGTTTACTGTCATCAATTTTCAGCGATTTTCTGAAAAGCCCCGGTTCCAAAATCCTCTTTGATACTTTTGCCGAATCATCGGCTTCACTGTTTAATGATTATTATCCCCGGGCGCTCACGTTTTTAGCGGAATATTTGCACCGGAACGAAGTTCACCGAACGCTGGAGCTGCAGGGTTATATTTTCCTTACACGGGTGCTGCGGAAGATGAATGTTTTTCAGCGCTTCTTCATTTCCGCCGGCCAGTACGACAAAACGCTGGAAGACAAGATGCCCGAAATTATTGATGATCTTATCAATCAGGCTTTTGATCTTCTTTCGGGGGACGATTTCCGGTCCAACATTCAGGGTCTTCTCTCCAACGCCATCCGCAGCTTCCTTTCAGGCGATGCCGTAACAGGCGCCACCCCAGGGGTGCAAAAAATGTTTCTTGAAAAATTACCGGATAAAATCACCGGCTCCGCAGGCACTCTCCGGGAATTTCTGGCCCTGGAAGACGGGAAGAAAAATTCGCTGGATATTTTCCTGGCCGAAAAGCTTATAGCCCTGGCGGAAGCGGAAACATCCGCCATCCTCGCTTCCATCAATGTGCGTGCTCTGGTGTCTGACCGTATCGATGCGCTGGAAATGGTCAAGGTAGAACGGATAGTGCTGGATGTCATGGCCAGTCAGTTAAAGTGGATCAACATTTTCGGCGCCATTTTGGGGACCCTCATCGGTATTAGCCAATTGTTTTTCATTAAGTGATATTCGATTACTGCAATCTTCGATTACTTGTAAAAAACCGGGTTAGGTGCTAAAATATTCTCCATGAATTCGCCAGTTATAAATAAATTGTGGATCATTCTGAATCCCACAGCGGGCAAAGGAAAAGCCGCCGGAGAATACCCCAAAATCGAGTATTTCCTGAAAAAAGAGGGCTGCGATTTTGAAATACTCCTGACCAAAGGGCCCAGCGACGGTCTGGACATGGTTCGGAACCTGAATTTGGGGGAAAACGATGCCGTAGTTGCCGCCGGCGGTGACGGAACCTGCAATGAGGTGGTAAACGGCCTCCTTACCCGCAGCCAACACCCGGCCAGTCCTCCCATTTTCGGCATACTTCCCGTAGGCAGGGGCAACGATTTTTCCTCCACGCCGGGTATCAGCCAGGATACAGTTACGGCCCTGGAGACTCTGCTGCGGGGAAAGCTCTTGCCCCTGGATGTGGGCTTTGTAAAGGGCGGTTTTTTCCCCAAAGGCCGCTACTTTGTCAACGGCGTGGGCATAGGTTTTGACACCAAAGTCGGATTTGACGCGGCCAAGATGAAAATTAAGAGCGGCCTGGCTTATGCGGTCGGGGCCCTTGTCAATATAGTCCGCTATGATCCTTCGCCGGTACTTCGTATCCGCTACGGCGATAAGGAAGAGACCCTTCCGGCGGTCATTGCCTCCATCATGAACGGCAGGCGCATGGGCGGCAGTTTCTATATGGGGCCAAACGCCCTGCTTGATGACGGTGAGCTGGACATCTGTTTTTTAAGACGTCCCCCTACCAGGCTTAAGCTCATCGGCGCTGTGATAAAGTACACCAAGGGAACCCAGGGCGGAAGTGAAGGCTGCTACACCGGCAGGGCAGCGCATTTTCAGCTAACGGCGCTGGAGGGCGGCATGATGGCCCACTGTGACGGCGAGACCATATGTTATGATGGCAAAGAACTTGAGATTTCCTGCTTCCCCGGCGCCCTCAGGCTAATAGGAGTGTGATGTGGGTTTCAGGCGGGCGGCGGTCAACCTGGTACTTAAGGGCATCCTTAATACCATCTGCAAGATCGACAACAGCGAATTTAAGGAAGCTCTTTCGAATCACGAACCCCTTATCGTGGCGGTGAATCACATCAACTTTCTTGAGGTGCCCATCCTCGTTACCCACAGTTATCCCCTGTGCATCACCGGGCTGGTCAAGGCCGAAACCTGGAACAATCCCATTTTTTCATTTCTGTTTAATACCTACAAAGCAATTCCCATTGATCGCGGCGGCGCTTTTCAGGATGCTTTTAAACAGGTGCGGGAAATCATGGACCAGGGTTTTTTCGTGTGCATAGCCCCGGAAGGAACCAGAAGTAAAAACGGTGTCCTGGGAAGGGGTAAGGCCGGAGTTATCCAGCTTGCGCTCTACACCAATTCGCCGGTGCTTCCGGTGGTTCATTACGGCGGGGAAAATGTCTGGAAAAATTTACGCAATTTTAAACGGACGCCCCTTTATTTTAAAGCCGGCCGGCCCTTCAGGATAAAATTTGACGGCAGGCCCGACAAGGAAGTCCGGGAAGCCATGCTTGATGAAGTAATGGGTCAGATGGCAAAACTCCTGCCCCGGGAAATGCGGGGCCCCTACACAGATCAGGCCGAACAGGAAAGCAAGTACCTGGAGTTCCTTTAGTGCATCATATCTTCGATGTTGATTATACCGTGATACGAAACTCAACTACCTGGTATTTTTTGCTGGAGGCCATGGGCAGGGGAGTAATCGGCTTTTCCCAAATCAGGGGCCTCCCCTTTGAATATCTCCGTTACAAACTGGGCCGGGCCAATCAGGATTTTATTGAAGACGCGGTAAAACATATCGCAGGCATAGAGCAAAGTGTCCTTGAAGATATTGCCGCCGTCTGTTTTACCCGCCGCCTCAGGGCCAACATCTACCGCGGCGCGGCGGACCTCATCAAAGAAATTCAGAACCGCGGCGAGCGGGTGTTTTTTGCCACATCTTCGTTTTATACCCTGATAAAACCCCTGGAACAGTTCCTCGGCATAGAAGAATCCGTGGCCAGTACCCTGGAATTTGCTGAGGGCAAAACCTCAGGCAGGCTTGTCGGCAGCAGCTTCTTTGGCGCCAAAAAAAAAGGCGCCGTGGAAGCATGGCTCAAAGAGCGTTCAATATGCCCCGGGGAAGTCCGTTTTTATTCAGACTCCTACACCGACCTCCCCCTGCTCGAATATTGCGGTCAGCCGGTGGCGGTAAATCCCGACCGTTTTCTGGAACGTGAAGCCAAAAAAAGGGGATGGGAAATCATTCGTTTCAAAGAAACTCTTCTTTCTTAGCACCGCCCCCCAGCGAGCCCAGTTGTCCGCAGGCGCCCCCCACTTCGCCGCCCTTCCGCCTGCGCCGGGTGAATTTGACCCCGCCGTTTTCAAGGTTTTTTTCAAAGTCTTTTATTTCCTTTTCACCCGGTTCCCGCAGGGGCTTCCCTTCAAAAGAAAGCCCTTCCACAGGGTTCCAGGGGATCAGGTTCACCACGGCGTCAAGGCCCCTGACAAAAGAAACAAGGGCGGCGGCATCTTCCCGGGTTGTGTTAACGTTCCCTAACAGAACCGCTTCCAGCGTTATCCTTTGACCGTTTTTTTTCTGGTGATAGGAGAGCGCATCTTTCAGGCGGGGGAGGGGATTCTGCCGGGCAAGAGGCATAAGGCGCAGGCGGAGATCTTCACGGGCGGTGCAGAGGGACAGGGCGAGCCGCACCCCGGGGCCCTTGTCGGCCAGATCCCGTATGCCTTCCGCAATGCCGCAGGTGGACACGGTGATCCGTCGTTTGGAAAAGTTAAGGCCCTTTTTGTGGGTGATCACCCTAAGGGCCCGGCGAAGTTCCCCCAGGTTGAGCAGCGGTTCCCCCATGCCCATGACGACGATATTATCTATGCCGCCGCCGGCTATTGCCTTGAGGTAAAAAAACTGTTCCACGATTTCCGAAGAATCCAGGTTCCGCAAAAAACCCAGGCTGCCGGTTTTGCAAAACACACAGCCTGCGGGACAGCCCGCCTGGGTGGAAAGGCAGGCGGTTTTCCGGCCGGAAAAGCCGTCGGAAAGAAGCACCGCCTCGACCATAGCGCCGTCACGGAGCCGGAGGGAAATTTTTTCCGCATTGCCGCTGTCCGAAGCATCACCGAAACGGCCGTCGACAGTGCTGGAGTAAATGCCGAATCGCCCGGAAAGTTCCCGCCGTAAAGACAGGGAGAGGTCCGTCATATCATCAAACGATGAAACGCCGCCGCTTATCCATTTGAAAATCTGGTTTGCCCGGAAAGCGGGCAGGGGGGAAAGAACATCTAAAAGCTCCTCCGGGGAAAGACCTGAAAGAAATAATTCCGGGGGCATAAAAACTAAGGCCGGATTTTTTCCAGAAGTTCCGACACCTGGGCGCAGCGGATCCCCTGTTTCTGGAATTCTTCCAGCGTTTCCACCGCCTTGAACCGTTCGCCTTTTTTCAGGCGGCAGTCGGCCAGCTCCAGGTAGAGCCGGTAGTTCCGGGGATCCTGCTGGATAAGCCGCTGGAGAGATGCGGCGGCCTCGTCGAATCTGTTTTGCGCCTTGGCTACTAACGCCAGCCCCAGCACCGCATAGGTGTCAAATTCAATGTTCAGGGCCCGCTCGTAATATTCCACCGCCTGATCAAAGTCGCCTTTGTTCCGGTACGCGTCCCCGGCCCTTGTCAAAATCACCTTGTTCCGGGGGTCTTGTTCCAGGATGCGGTTCCAATATTCCACTGAACGATCCTGCTGATTCATCCCCCGGTAGCAATCCGCCAAACCGAACAAGGCGTAAAAGTTATAGGTATCCCGGGAAAGGGCTTTCTCAAAATAGGGGATACCCTCGGGAAAAGTTTTAAGCTTCCGGTGACAGTTTCCAATGGAAGTCAGCACCCGGATATCCACCTTTTCCTGGCTTGTTTCCAGCATCTTTTCCCAATAAAAAAGCGCCTCCCGGTATTCCTTAAAATCGTAATGCAAATGACCCAGGCCTATGATGGCGTAGGGGTTCAGCTCTTCCATCTCCAGTACCCGGAGGTACACCGCCTTGGAATGTTTAAAATCCCGGACCTTGCGGTATGCATCGGCCACCCTCGTCAATACCGTGATGTTCCTGTCATCATGAAGCAGGTACTGTTCCCAAATCGCTATAGCTTTGTGAAACTGATTCAGGGCCTTGAAACAATCCGCCAGGCCAAAAAGGGCGTAGTTGTTCCCCGGATGACAGGTCAGGCAGCGCTGATAAAAATCGAGGGCATCCCTGAAGTTACCCCTTTTACGGGTAGCGTCTCCCATGCCCACCAGAGCGTAGTTGTTGTTTTCATCAACCACCAGGATATGGGTAAAACAGTCGACGGCCTCGCCGATTTTATTTTCTTTTAAAAACTGATACCCCCGTTTTGACCAGTCGGAAATTTCAACTTCGATTCCATCCGGCGGCGGGGCTGAGGCGGGGAGAGTCTCTGTAAACAGGGTTTCATCACTCATTGGGGGTATCCTCGGACCGGTATTCGCGGTCTTCATGAATTAAGCTGCTGATGAACCGTGAAAGGTCTATCACAATGGGCTCCGCTTTGGTGCGGTCCGGAGCGGTCCAGTACATTTTAAGGGCGTCCACCATTCTGCCCTGCGCCTTGTAATGATCCCCCACCCGGGCCAGGCCATCCGAATAACCTGTGGTCTGAAAAATCCGCCGGGCATCTTCCACTTTTCCCGCATTGAGTAAGACATTACCTTTCCGGTTCAGGGCTGCTTTTTGGCTGCCATCAATAGCCGGCCGTACGGTAGTTTTGACGAAATCCGTTTGGCCGTCGTATTTTTCGAAGGTTTTTTTATAATCCATACAATCTATATATAATATCTGCAAATTTTGGTGAAAAGACAACAAAAAAAGATTTTTTTGTCATGGCTATTTTGCACCCCCTATTGCGCCGCTATTGCGCCGCCACAGAAAAAAAGTCTACCACTGAGCGGCCGTATTCCCGGGTATCCGTTAAAACCAGGGGCGGAATCTCACTTTTTTGATAATCTTCCCGGGGCCGGTGGAGGAGGAGCCGGGTATTAAGACCGGCCAGCGGAGAGGCGGCGATGGTTCCGAGCAAATCCCACTTGTACTGATACGGAAAAGGTGGATCGCAAAAGATAAGGTCAAAGGGTTTTTTCAATATGGGGGGCCCGTCTTATGTACAGCTCCGCCGCCATAAACCGGCAGCGTATCCCCTGGGGGGCAAGGGCGGCATTTTCCAGCAGGGTTTTCCGCTTAAGTCTGTCCGCTTCCACGGCTTCCACCGGGGCGGCTCCCCGGGAAGCGGCCTCCAGGGCGATGATGCCGGAACCGGAAAAAAGGTCCAGAAAAGACATCCCGGTAAGATCCCCCAAAACGCCGAAAACCGATTCCCTCATGCGATCCATGGCAGGCCGGATGATCCCTTCCGGGACTTTTACCTGCCGCCCCCGAAGGATTCCGCCGGTGATGCGCATTATTCCAGATCCCGCAGTAATTCGCTCAGTTCTGCCCCGCTCACCAGTGGTTCCGGCGAGAATTTTTTCTCCGAAACCCCGGAAAGTTCGATAGTTTTCCGCCGGGCATCACTTTTCATCCGCAGCATGGAGATTCTTTCCCGGGTCAGAGGATTATCATCCATAAAAATGGACGATGAACCGTTGAGAAAAGCCGACAAGAGCTGGTTAAGCTGCCATTCCGTCTCGGAAAAATCCTCATAATAGCCCTCCCGGCGGATAAGCCGGGAATTTTCCTCCAGCGCCTTAAGCAGCGCCTCCAGCGTCTGGTCGATAAATTCCAGATCATCCAGAATTTTGTCCAGAAAAAGCCCCGTGTCGGTATCCAGAAGGGCCGTATCCTTAAGCATTTTAATTCTTAAATTAACGGCGAAGATGTTATCCTCAACCTTGCTTTGTTTATTCATGGGTTTTCTACAGTATCGGAAAAATTCTCCAAAACACACAGCCTTTTTTTACGCTTCCCCATACTGTCATTTCGTGTCCCTATTGCATTTTTTTTGTTTTTTCCCTATGATGAAGAAGAATTAAACTATCAATGGGGGTTATCATGAAAGTTGCAATTAACGGATTTGGCCGCATTGGCCGCCTGGTGTTTCAGTCCCTGGTGGGCCAGAATTTGCTGGGCAAGGACAAGATTGACGTGGTGGCGGTGACGGATATCGTGACCGATGCCAAATATTTTGCCTATCAGCTCAAGTACGATTCTACTCAGGGCCAGATGAAGGCTGAAATCGGCACCAAAAAGAGCGCCGGAGCCGCCGAAGACGACATTTTGGTGGTCAACGGCCACGAAATTCAGTGCGTTATGGCCGAAAGGGAGCTGAAAAACCTGCCCTGGGGCAAGCTTGGGGTGGAATATGTGATCGAATCCACCGGTTTGTTCACCGATGACAAGGCTTTCGGGCATCTGGAAGCGGGGGCCAAGAAGGTTATCATTTCGGCGCCGGCAAAGGGCAAGGAAAAGAAGATTCCCACCTTCGTCATGGGGGTCAATAACGACAAGTACGATCCCGCCAATGATCATGTCATTTCCAATGCAAGCTGCACCACCAACTGTCTGGCGCCCATCGTGTATGTCCTTCTTAAAGAAGGTTTCGGCATCGAGACGGGGCTTATGACCACGATCCACTCCTACACGGCGACCCAGAAAACCGTGGACGGGCCTTCCAAAAAAGACTGGCGGGGCGGCCGGGCTGCGGCTATCAATATTATTCCTTCCACCACCGGCGCGGCCAAGGCCGTGGGCGAAGTGCTTCCCGAAACCAAGGGCAAGCTCACCGGCATGAGTTTCCGGGTTCCCACTCCCACAGGCTCCGTGGTGGACCTGACCTTCCGTTCCACAAAGGATACCTCCATCGAGGAAATCAACGATGCCTTCAAAAAGGCCGCCGGTTCCTACCTCAAGGGCATTCTTCAGTTCCAGGAAGACGAGATTGTCTCCATGGACATCGTTCACAACACGAACACCTCGATTTACGACAGCCTGGCTACTCTGCAGAACAACCTCCCCGGGGAGAAACGGTTCTTCAAGGTGGTTTCCTGGTACGACAACGAGTGGGGTTATTCCAACAAGGTCGTCGACCTCTTGAAGTACATCGACAGCAAGAAGTAGAGTTAAAACTCTGCAAGCCAACAGAAGGCTCCGCCCTGTCCGGGTGGGGCCTTCCTTATTTTAAGGAGAACAAATGATTAAGACAGTTAAATCTGTGGACCTCAAAGGCAAACGGGTGATCATGCGGGTGGACTTTAACGTACCCATGAAAGATGGAGCGGTGCAGGACGATACCCGTATTACCGCGGCGATTCCCACCATCAAATACATCCTTGACCAGGGGGCAAAAACCCTTACGCTGATGAGCCACCTGGGGGATCCTTCCAAGGACGCCAAAAAGGCGAAGGAAAAGGCCGAGAAAGACGGCAAAACTTTTGATGAAGCCAAATATATCGCGGGGAAACACCGGATGAGGCCCGTCGCCGAGTACCTCGAAAAGAAGCTGGGCATACCGGTGATCTTCGCCGGGGAAGACGGCTGTTACGGCAAGAAAGCTTTTATCGAAAGTCAGAAAGACGGCTCGGTGATCATGCTGGAAAATACCCGTTTCCACAAAGAAGAAACCGCCAAAGAAGCGGCGGATCTGGACAAGCTGGCCAAGGAGCTGGCCTCCTACGGCGAGATTTTCGTGAACGACGCCTTTGGTACCGCCCACCGGGATCACGCCTCCACCGCCTCCATCGCTAAATTTGTTAAACCCGCCGTGGCGGGCTTCCTGATGGAGAAAGAGGTGAATTACCTGGAGCCGATTGTCACCAATCCCCAAAAGCCGCTGGTAGCCGTTATCGGCGGGGCCAAGGTTTCGTCCAAGATAGCGGTGCTGGAAAGCCTCCTGAAAAACTCCTCCGCCCTGGTCATCGGCGGCGGCATGGCCTATACCTTCCTCAAGGCTCAGGGCCATAAGGTGGGGAAATCGCTGGTGGAAGATGATCAGATCGATACGGCCAAAAAGATCCTCGCGGCTGCCCAAAGCGCCGGTGTGGAGATAGTCCTCCCGGCGGATCATATCGGGGCCGAAACCTTTGATGCGGCGGCCAAACCCGTGGCGGTGGACGGTCTGGACCTTCCCGACAACCTTATGGGGCTGGACGTGGGGCCCAAAACACTGGCAAAGTACAAGGAGGTTCTCGCCGGGGCAAAAACCATTGTGTGGAACGGCCCGGTGGGGGTCTTTGAATTCGATGCCTTCGCCAAGGGCACCGGGGAAGTGGCCAAGCTCGTGGCGGAAGCCACCGGCAGGGGCTGCATCACCGTGGTAGGCGGCGGCGACTCCGTGGCGGCGGTGAACAAATTCGGCCTGGCCTCTAAAATGAGCCACGTGAGTACCGGCGGCGGCGCTTCACTGGAACTGCTGGAAGGCAAAAAACTGCCGGGCATCGAAGTGTGCCGGGGATAAGGAGTAAACATGAGCAATAGATCGTATTACATTGCGGGAAACTGGAAGATGCACAAGACAAGGGCCGAGGCGGCGGATCTGGCTAAGGCGCTTGTCGCCCAGCTTAAGGACGGAAAGCACAAGTACCTGGCAGCGCCTTCCTTTACGGCCATTGAAACCGTGGCGGCCATCGTCAAGGGCACCAATATCCGGCTGGGGGCCCAAAACACTGGCAAAGTACAAGGAGGTTCTCGCCGGGGCAAAAACCATTGTGTGGAACGGCCCGGTGGGGGTCTTTGAATTCGATGCCTTCGCCAAGGGCACCGGGG
>BNUV01000065.1 GCA_025997615.1 Spirochaetia bacterium | reverse complement strand
GAAGAGGTGTTAAAAACCATCCGTGATATGGCGGGCACCAAATTTGATCCCGAGCTGGTGGATATTTTCTTCGAGATATTGCCCAATATCAAACAGATTCAGAGCCACTACCCGGAAGTTGTCGAAGACTCTGCTGCCTGAGGGCGAACAGAGTTCGTGGGAACCTTGTTCGTGCAAACATTGTTTGCTTGTTCTTTTTTTAACAGGGCTGTCAGGAGCCGGTCGAAGCTGTCGGCAAAACCTTTAAGCTCTTTTTTTCCGTAGCTTGCGGCTCTCTCGATCCCCAGGCCCTGTTCCGCCAGATTCACCGTGAAATCCCTCAGTGAAAGCCGTTCCCGGATATTCTCACGGGTGTAAACCCGGCCCCGGTCGTCCAGCACCGCCACCGAAGCTTCCACCAGCCGGGCCGCCAGCGGGATGTCGCGGGTAACGGCCAAATCCCCCTGCCGGGCCAGCGACACGATGCGGTTATCCGCCGAGCCTTCACCGGCGGGGCAAATTTCCATCACCGCATATTTGCCTGCGATTCCCGGAATGGAGCGGTTGGCGGCGAATACGGAGCGTATCCCTTTTTTGTTTGATGATCGGAGCACCGCCTCACGGGCAGGCCGGGGGCAGGAATCGGCATCAACAAAGATGGTCACGGCTGCGGGGCTGTTCCCGCCGCATAGATGGTGTAATTCCCCCGGAGGGAAATATCGTCTCCTGCGGCAACAAAAACCGATTCTCCCGGCGTAAGGTGAAGGTTTTCTTCCCCGGCGGAAATTTCGGCTTCCCCGGAAACAAGAACCAGAATCAGCGGCCCTTCTCCGGACAGCCGGGTCTCTTCCCCGCGGCCGCAGACGAGTGAAAGGGAAAATTCCCCGCAGGTTAAGGGATAGGTAAAACAGGCGGGATCCGGCAGGGGCGATTTGAGGATAACCGGTTTGAAGGGGGAAAAGTTAAGGACGCTAAACAATTCTTTCAGGTCAATGTGTTTGTTCGTCAGTCCCCCCCGCAGCACATTGTCCGAGTTGGTCATCAGCTCCGCCCCGAATCCCCGGACATACGCATGGGGCACTCCGGTGTCCAGATAAATCGCCTCCCCCGATTCCAGGTGAACAAGGTTCAAATACAGCGGGGCGATGATGGCCGGATCGCCGGGATAAGAGGCCGCCAGTGACGCTATCAAATCCCACTCAAGTCTTAGTTCGCCGTATTTTTCCGTCAGCGCTTCCCGGTTTTCCAGGGCATAATCGCCCAGGGCATGGTGAATTTCCGGGGAAAGTTCAAAAAGGCACCGGAGAAAAGCCTGTAAGCCCTCTGCGGGGGAATCGTTCCAAAGGGTTTCACCGAGGGCGGCCAATTGTTCTTTTAGTGGGGCATCCCCAGGGGCAGTGCCGAGGGCACCAAATTTTTCCAGCAATTCGATGATTTCTTCCGGTTCCCGAAAACCGCAGAGGGCGGTAAAAGGATCGATGGCCGCAATAATTTCGTTCTTTGGATTTTTATCCCGGTAGTTCCGTTCCGGCGCATCGGCGGGAATGCCCAGAGCATTTTCTTTTTCCCAGCCTTCCCCGGCCTGTTTTTTGTTCGGATGGGCCTGAATGGAAAGAGGTTTTTCCGCAGCCAATAGTTTAAAAAGGAAGGGCAGGCCGCCGAATTTTTCCGCCGTTTCTTTTCCCAGGTATTGTTCCGGGTTCTTCTTGATCAGGGCGGAGAGGGGGAGGGGAGCGCCTTGCCTGAAAACTTCCGAAGGACCTTCGCCGTGGACCCCCATCCAGAGTTCCGCCCAGGGCAGACCCTCGGGGTTTTTTTCCCCCAGAAGGGACGGAATACGTGCCGGGGAACCCCAGCCGTAATGCTTGACCGTGTTTTTCAGCTTGAACAGCCTCCTGGCGGGGGGCTGTTCGTCCATCGGGCATTGATCCAACGCCTCGTCAATCCGGGCGATCAAATTCAGAGCCAGTTCCTGCGCTTCCCGTGACTCTTTCGCACGGGTCTTCTGTTCGGCATTTTTCAATTTATGCAGTTCGTCGACTAGCAAAAAGCCCGTGAGTATGGCGATTTTCAGCGGATCCTTCAGACCGATTGTTTTTTTTGTTTTTTCCACCGCGGCCAGATAATCATCCAGAAGCTTTTTCAGATAGGCAGCATCTTCATCGGCGGCAATGGAAAATGAAGCGCCTAATGTTTCGATATGAAGATCGGTTTTTGCCATGGAAGATCCTTAATAGATTTCCGGTTCCGTCTCTTTTGTTGCTTCAAGGTCAATCTCTATTGATTCTTCCTGTCCGCCGAACAAATCTTCCTCAGCGGCAGGAGGCAGCGGGGGAGGGGCCGCAGGGGCGGCTTTCGATCCAGTTTTCGGTTCCGCTGGTGCGGCTGCGGGGCCTGGAACTGCGGCAGCTTTTTTCCCCGAAGCAGCCTTTCCCGGCTCGTTCCCGGAGTTGCCCTTTTCAGGAGAAACTACCGTTTCTAAGGCGTCCTCAAACTGATTCAGCCGGTCCAGTGCCGAAAGGATGCTGTCTTCGATTTTCCCCTGATCTTCCTTGAAGCGCTGTATCAACACCTCAAGCTCGTCAATTCGTTTTTGATAGGATTCCAGTGTTGATTCCAAACGTTTGTTTTCACCGGTTACCCGTTTTACATACTCAATCGCTTTGGCGACCTTGGATTCCAGTAATTTGACTTGCTCAAGGCTTATCATGACGCGCTCCTTATCAACTGAAGCCAGGGCTTCTTAAGCCTGGCTTCTGAAGCCTTAGCTTCTTAAGCCAGGGACTCTTTGGCCAATGCCGCCTTTGCCTGGTCAACCACGGCCTTGAAGGCAGGCATATCTTCCACCGCCAAAAAGGCAAGGGCTTTCCGGTCAATGGTGATCCCCGCTTTCAGGAGGCCATTAATCAGCCGGGAATAGGCGATCCCTTCCTGCCGGCAGGCGGCGTTGATCCGGATGATCCATATCCGCCGGAAATCGCCCTTCCGATCTTTTCTGTCCCTATAGGCATAGAAAAGCCCCTTGGTCACCGCGTCTTTGGCGGTTTTAAAGTTGGAATGGCGGCGGCCCCAATAACCCTTGGCCAGTTTCAGAATTTTCTTACGATGGTCCTTTCTTTTTGAACCGTCTATCGCTCTTGACATAATCTACCTCTCCTGGGTATGGCTCAGCCGTAAGGCAGCAGCCGTTTCTTGATCGACGGCACGTTATCGGCGGATAAAATACCCGTGTGACGGAGATTCCGCTTCCGTTTTGTCGATTTCTTGGTGAGAATATGGCGAAGGTTCTGTTTCTTGTACTTCACCTTCCCCGTTCCGGTAAAGGAATAGCGCTTGGCGGCGCTTTTTTTCGTCTTCATCTTCGGCATAAACAATCCTTCTATTTCTTAGACTTGGGACTCAACACCATGGACATGAACCGGCCTTCCATAGCCGGAGGCTTATCCATTACATAGTCCCCCTCAATACGCTGTAAAACATCCTTCAATACATCCAGCCCCAGCTCGGTGTGGGCAAGCTCCCGGCCCCTGAAACGGATCGTTACCTTGACCTTGTTTCCCTCGCCCAGAAATTCCCGTACGTGCTTCGACTTAAAATCGATATCATGCTCATCGATCTTGGGCTGCATCCGGATTTCCTTTATTTTAAGCAATTTTTGCTTTTTTTTGGAATCCCGCACCTTCTTTTCATTCTCGAACTTGTACTTGCCGTAGTCAAGAATCTTAACTACCGGCGGTGAAGCCTGGGGGGCAACTTCCACCAGGTCAAGCCCCTGTTCCCGGGCAATCTGGAGAGCCTCCGGGGTAGACATGATCCCCTGCTGTTCCCCCTCGTCCCGAATCAGGCGGACTTCCCGCACCCGAATTTGCTCGTTAATCCGTAAATCCTTATCCGACAACTGACCTCCTCGTCTTTTCCCGGTTCCCGTGCGCCGGGTACTTTCCAATACTATAAAGGTTTATCCGGTTTATGTCTAGTGCTTGGAGGGGAAAGACAGCAATTTTCCCTATTTACGCCTATATTGCCTGGCATTGCTGCACAAGGCTTGGATTTACCCCCTTCCCTATCCCCTCAAAACCTTCTATACTCACGGGATCACATTATTATGTATTTTTGGAGCATAGATGAAAGAAAACATCTCGGTAGTGCCTCTCCTGTTTTCCAAAGAATTGGGTTTATCCGCCAAAATGCTCTATGGTTTTTTCAAAATGGGGAAAACCCGCCTGTTTCCCAAACGAAATTACCATTTCAACCACTTTGATAATCTTGCCCTGGTTTATTTCAAACTTACCCCCGCTTGCAACCTTCGCTGCAAGATGTGCGGACAATATGGCGACAAGGGGGTAATGAAGGACTGTGCCGCCGAGGAAATAAAGAAGATCCTCCCTCTGGAAACCTGGAAAAAGTTTATCGACGAGATTGCGCCGCAGCATCCGGTAACATATATCTGGGGGGGCGAGCCTTTTCTCTACCCGGACCTCTTTCCCCTGGTCAGGTATATGGTGCAGAAGGGGCTTTTTGTAAGCGTCAATACAAATGGGACAATGATAGAGCAACATGCCGAAGAAATTGTCCGGGACAAGTGGAGTACGATATTTGTTTCCCTTGATGCCTTCCGGGACGTGAACGATGCCATGCGGGGAAAAGGTTCTTATGACCGTGTTATTGCCGGCTTCAAGGCAATTAACCGCGAGAAACAGAAGCAAAAATCAAACTACCCCGTTCTGGGGGTCGTCACCACCGTCACCAACAAAAATTATATGGACCTGGCTAACCTTGCCGAGGCAACCAGGGAGTACAACCTTGATATCCATTTGTTCAACCTGGGCACTTATACCAACAGCAATATCGTTGCCACCCAGCGCCGCTTTATGCGGGAAAAATTCGACACGGACATCGACTGCCTTGAAGGTTACAATACCGGCTACAATCTGGGCATTGACGGGCAAAAACTCCACGATATTCTGAAAAACATCCACAACAGGGATTACGGCCATCCCATGATCACCGTGCCGGTCCTTAACCCTGAAAAAACCCATACCTACTACGCAGATCTTGAAACGCCGGTGCGGAACCACTGCATAGTCCCCTGGTGCCAGTCTAACATTAACTACAATGGGGACGTACATTTTTGTGCCGATTACCCCGACTACATCCTGGGGAATATCACCCGGCAGTCTTTCAAGGAAATCTACAACGGCGACCGGGCCAATCTTTTTAGAAAAACCATCCACGCCTGCGAGGGCGGAATGTTCCCCGGCTGTCTCCGCTGTTACCAGAATATGCTCTTTGGGAAGAAAATTAAGGGGTATTAAGGGCCGAAATGGGAAAGCCCGTTTACTCCACCAATGTCCGCAGTTCCTGTTTGGCGCGGGTTTGAGCTGCCGGAGAATGGTTGGCGCCGGAGATGTAGATCAAAAGGCGTATACCGGTTTCGCTCAGGGGGGGGCCCGAAAAACGGCAGAGGGCTGCGGTGGAAGATGCCACGGCGGCCAGCACCTGTTCGTCCCGCAGGGGCGCCGGGGGAAAAATGGCGGCGCTGAACGCTCGCAGCGCTATACCCTCGGGGTCCACCCCGATGCGGCCTATGGCTTCGGCGGCGGCGGCTTTTACATTGGGGTCGGGGTCATGGGTAAAGAGTTCCGCCAAAAAGGGGATGGTTTCCCGGGACCCGACGAAGGACAGGAGGCGGGCTGCCCGGGCCCGGTGTAATATATGCACCGGCACTTCTACCCGGACCTGTCCGGGCCGGGAACCCGGCCGGGGAAAGCTCCCGGCAATTTCCATGAGGTAACCGGTGTACTCTTTTTCGTTCATACCGATCATGCCCCGCTGGAGATATTCCTGTATGCGGCCCAGCCGGTTTTGTATTTCACCTTCATCAAACTGAAAATAATCATCGGCCCAGAGGGAGGGAGGCGGGTTCCCGGTACCGTAATTTCCTGCGGGGGCCGGTCCGTAGAGGGACTGCTTTTGGGCCCTGACCTGCTCTTCCGCCCGGTACGCGTAGAGGACCCAATCCCGGGCGCCGGAGTAGAGCACCCCCTCATCGCTGAAGACCGGAATATCCGTGGCGCCGTTCAGGCGGATAAGCCAGAGCCGCCGGCCGTCTTCGGTAAATCCTGTGGCGCCGGTTTTACTCAAGACAAAAATTCCCCGTTCATCAAAAATGACGGATAACTGCCCCTGACCGGGCCTTTCGACACCGGAGAATTCCCCGGCGTTGATGTGGCTTCTCCCGGTCCAGAGGATTTTTCCATCGTAGGGATCCATCAGCAATACCTGGCCGTTTTCCAAAACGAGGGCGGCGACACCGTTCCGGGTGGCCAGCATCAGCGGACGGCCGGGAAAATTGGTCAAAGCTTTTTCCAGGGCTGTGGCGCCAGGTGCAGGGGGAATATCTTCGGGGGGGGGAGAGTAGTCTTCGGCGATCAGCTCCATTTTGCCGTCACGGTAGATCACAAAAGTTGAAATGCCCTGTTTATCCGCCACCCGGATTGATTCCGCGGCGATGGGGATTGCGGGAAGCTGCCAGGAATTGATTTTCCCAAAGGCATCAAGGCGGAGCAGTTCCCCGTTTTCCAGCACCGTCATAAAGCCGCCCCGGTCGTCCATCACCGGCTGCAGAAGGATAGGACTTTCCAGGGGGCGCTGCCAGAGGGAAAAGCCTGAGGCGGTAAAACAGGCGATCTTTTTTTCAAGAAACACAAAGAGTCTGCCGTCAAAGCCGCAGAGCACCGGCGCTTTTAAGGGGGAGCCCATATCAATTTGCCATAGTTCACGGCCCGTGCGGTTCACGGCGATGAGTGTACCGTTGGGCCTGCTCACATAGCAGGTACCTTCGAGGGACCGGGTGATAAAAGGCGCGAAACGGCCCCTGGTGTGGTAGGTCCACAGGGGTCTTCCCTCCCAGCTATACGCCTTGAGGAGGCCGCCTTCGCAGACCATAACCACAGAACCCGCCTGCGCCGAGGGGAGGCCGATTACCGCGCCGCCCAAGGCTTGCTGCCAAAAGGGGATCAGGTCCCGGATGATTTCCCGGCCTGTCTGCTCCGATTCTGTCTGGGCCGCCAGAGGAAGAACCGCAAAAAAAGAGAACATTAAAAAAACAAATTTACGAATCACCGGCTCCCCCATCTTATGTTTCGGCGAAAACCATCAGAATTTCAATATGGGCCGTTTGGGGATAAAAGTCAAAAAAATCCAGGGATGTCATTGTATAGCCGCCCCGCAAAAGTTCCCCGCTGTCACGGGCGGCGGTGGCGGGGTCGCAGGACACATAGGCGAAAAGGGGGGGGGCCTTGCGGTCTGTCGTAAGCCAGTTTTTTAAGGCCGGGGAAAGGCCGGTCCGGGGCGGGTCCAGGACCATAAAACCGTAAGGGCCTTTGGAGATGCTCCGGTCTTTTGCCCATTCCGCGGCGCCCAGGGCATAACAGGCGGCCTTTCCCGCCGGGACATTTTCACGGGCCAGCGCCAGGGCTCCGGGATTTTCCTCCACCAGATCCAGCCGGGGGAAAAGGTCCGCCAAAAAGGCTGCGAAGGTGCCCACCCCGCAATAAATATCTGCCGCAGGTATTTTCCGGTCCGCTTTGGCGGCGCTTTCCAGAAGCCTTCCGATGAGCGTTTCCAAGAGGCCGCCATTGCTCTGGAAAAATACCCCGGCATCCATGGTTATTTCTTTTCCCCGGATGTTCACCTTCCCCCGGTGTTCCGCCCCTTCGCTGAGGAAGGTATTTCCCCGGGCGTACACGGTAAAACGGTCCTTTTCAGCCGGTGGTATAAGGTTTTTTTCTTTTAGAGCCGCCCGAATTCCCGGATCGGCCACCGGACAATCGCTTATGGGGATGATTTTATCACTATTGCGGGCTTTAAAACCTAAAATCCCCTCATTGTTTTTGTGAAATTGCACACGATTGCGGTATTCCCAGGGCGCCGAGGGGAAAATACGGCCTTCGGGGGCCTCAAATTTTCCTATGCGGCGGAATGTTTCCCGTAAGATGCGGTTTTTTTCGCTTAATTGGGCTTCGTAAGGCAGGTGCTGGAGGGAACAGCCCCCGCAGCTTCCGTAAAAAACGCAGGCAGGGGCAATCCGGGCGGGGGAGGGCTCCAAAATTTCTTCGATCTCACCCCGGCTCCAGCCCCGGCGGGTTTCGGTGATACGGCAGCGGACCAGATCCCCCGGCGCGGTTAAATCAATAAATATCTTTTCCCCTTGGTAAGACGCCAGCCCTGCTCCCCCGGCGGCCAGTTTTTCCACCGGAACGGTTATCACTTCCCCAATGATCATTATATTACAATAGCATGATTGACCGATTGCAGGAATGACGGCATAGGGGGTAGAATAAGCCATGGTTGAAGCTCAGGCAGAAGAACGCCGCATCCCTATGGATGATGGGACGCAGTTGTTTGTACGGCGCTGGAGGCCGGTGGAGGACGGCAAGCCCAGGGCGGTATTGCATATCGTCCACGGCATGGCGGAACACGGCTTGCGGTATGGCCGTTTGGCGCAAAAACTCCGGGGGGCCGGCATTGAGGTTTGGGCGGCGGATCAGCGGGGTCACGGCAAAACCGCCGATCTGTCCGTGAACGATCCCGGCAAGGGCGGCCTTTTGGGGCACTGCGCAGACCGGGACGGATGCACCCGGGTTACGGCGGATATCGAAGCCCTTAATCGAATTATCAAAAAAGAATGGCCCGGCGTGCCGTTGTTCCTTTTAGGTCATTCCTGGGGATCTTTTATCGCCCAAAACTATCTGGAAAATTTTGGCCATATAGACGGCTGTATCCTTTCGGGGAGCCGGGGGCCCGACGGCCTTAAGGTTTCGCTGGGGGCCCCTTTCATGGCCCTGTTGGCTCTTCTCCGGGGCAGCCGCAATGCCTCCCTCTTATCCCGCAGCATGGCAGACGGCTCTTATAACAAGCCCTTCAAACCCAACCGGACGGCCTCCGACTGGCTGTCCCGGGACGAGGCGGAGGTGGATGCCTTTATCGCCGATCCCTTCTCCGGTACACTCTGTTCCGCCGGTTTTTACCGGGATATGATCGCCCTCCTTAACCGTATTCACCGGCCCCAATTTTTTGAAGGCATACAGCGGAATCTGCCGGTCTATATTTTTTCCGGCAGCGAAGATCCCGTGGGGGAAATGGGGGCCAGCCCCACCGCTCTGGCGGAGGCCTACCGGGCGCTGGGCATGAAGGATCTGGAATTTGTCCTGTATCCCGGAGCCCGGCACGAAGCGTTAAACGAAACAAACCGGGAGGAGGTGATGGAAAACCTTCTCGCCTGGATTGTCCGGCATATTCCGCCGGATTGAGAGGCGCCTGTGCGTATCCGTTATTCTTCGTCGCCGACCGGAAAGCCGGTAAAAAAAGCTCTTGTCTACACCAAAGAGGAACACGGCATCAGGATAGCCGATGTGGACCGGGAAGCCATACACATTGTGGAACGCCTCAGTTCTGCGGGGTATGAAACCTACATTGTCGGCGGCGCGGTGCGGGATCTGATCCTGGGCAAGAAGCCGAAAGATTTTGATATTGTCTCCGCCGCCAACCCCACAAGGATCAAGAAGATATTCCGCAATGCCCGGATCATAGGTCACCGTTTCCGGCTGGTCCACGTTTTCTTCGGTCCGAAAATTTACGAAGTTTCCACGTTTCGCTCCCTCAAGGACGGCCACACCAGCAACACCTTCGGGGTGATTGATGAAGATGTGCTGCGCCGGGACTTTACCCTGAACGCCCTTTTTTACGATCCCTTAAAGGAAATTGTGGTGGATTATGTGGGCGGCATGAAGGATATCCGGGAAAAACGGATCAAGGCCATCATTCCTCTGCCGGTGATTTTTACCGATGATCCGGTGCGGATGATCCGGGCCGTAAAATACGCCGCCGTTGCTGACTTTAAAATCCCCCTGCAGTTAAAGTGGAAGATCCGCAGCCAGTCGTCGCTTTTGGAAAGTATCAGCCCCTCACGGCTTACGGAGGAAATGGCCAAGATACTTCATTCTCAGGCGGCTTCCCGAATCGTTGCCGCCCTGGACGACATGGGGCTTTACGCTTATTTGCAGCCTGAAGCCGCGGCCTTGCTCAGGAAAAAAACTTCCCCCGAAAAAACGGGGAAGCCCTCTTTCCGGGAACGCTATTTGAAGGGTCTGGACGAGCTTTGCCGGGAAGGCGGCCCCTCCGGGCAGGCCCTCGAGGCTTTGATCCGGGACTTTATCGAAGATACAACGGACTGGACCGTCCCCCCGGCGGATGTTTACAAAAATGCCTATTACGCCGCCCGGAAATTTGTGCTTCCCATCAATCCCCCCCGGATAGAGCTGGATAATGCGGTGCGGCTTATGTTACACGCCCACGGTATCAGCGTAAAAAAGTCCCGGATCTACGAGCGGAGGCGGGCCGAAACTCCTGCTCAGGCTTCGGCGCATCCGGCGGCGGGGCACACTGCGGCGGAAAAGCCTGTCACGGCGGATGTGCATCCGGCGGAAGCAAAAGCCCCCGCCAAAAAACGCCGCCGCAGGCGGAAAAAAAGCCCTGCTTCCGGAAGCCCGTCGGACTTGTAAGGCGTAAAATCCGCCATTTCTTGAAAAAATCCTCATAATACCTTGTTTCCTGCCTTATGTCGCTCTATAATATAAGGTAATGTTTCTGGATTTTCTTTTCGGCTTCCGGCGGATCAAGGTTTATGCCCTCGTTGGGGAAAGCGGAACCGGAAAAAGTTTCCGGGCAAAACTTGTGGCCCAAAAGTACGATATCGAGTTCATCATTGATGACGGGCTCCTCATCCGGGATAACCGTATTCTTGCAGGGCACTCGGCAAAAAAGGAGAAAACGTTCCTGGCGGCGGTAAAAGTGGCTCTTTTTGATGAAAAGGCCCAGCGGGACGAGGTAGCCCGGAAGCTCCAGGTGGAAAAAGTAAAGAAAGTGCTGGTTCTGGGGACTTCGGAGAAGATGGTGAACAAGATCGCGATGCGGCTCCAGTTGCCGGCCCCGGATCGGATCATCAAAATCGAGGATATTGCCTCCCAGGATGACATTGAACGGGCCATCAGGACCCGCAGAATCGAGGGAAAACACGTTATTCCGGTGCCGTCCATCGAGGTAAAACGGAGTTATCCCAACATTTTTTACGATGCCATCAAAATTTTCCGGCGGAAAAAAGGGCCTCTCCTGGGGGTGGCGCCCCAGGTCCACGAAAAATCCGTGGTGCGGCCTGAATATTCAAAACGGGGCAAGGTGATAATTTCCGAGGCGGCCCTCAGCCAGATGGTGATTCACTGTGTGGACGAGTATAATGAAGAGATCCGGATCAAAAAGATCCAGGTAAGAGAAGATACCATGGGCTACAGGCTGGTAATCACCATTGATGTGCCTTATGGAACCCAGTTGGGGGGGAATATCCATGACCTGCAGCGGTATATTATTGACAATATCGAACGGTATACGGGTATTCTTATTGAAGAAGTCAATATTATTATCGATAAGATAATTCAAGCATAGGAGCGCGTAATGAAAAGGTATGTTTTTTTCCTGTTTTTTGCTCTAAGTCTGGTTTTTTCAGTCTCTGCGGGGGGAAAAAAGGAGACGCGGCCTGTGGCTCCACCTCCCCCGCCGGTGGAAGACGAGTATTATGACGGCGGATATTCATCCGACGGATATTCATCCGACGGATATTCAGATGAGGAAGACGGCGGGGAAGATCTTGCCGATGATTCCTACGGCGATTATGACGATTATGATGATTATGAGGATTGGGACGACTACGACGATTACGATTACGCGGAAGAAGATGCCGGTACCGATGATTTAGCGGCGGATAACAGGGAAATGCCGGCCGCTGCTCCGGTAACGCCGCCTCCGGCGCCTGCCCCGGTTGTAGCTCCGGCCCCTACGCCTCCGGTTCCGGTCCCGGCCGCCGCCCCGGTAACGCCGCCTCCGGCGCCCGCTCCTGCTCCGGTGGCAACTTCGCCGCAGTCCTCAACTTCAATCACGGTGCCGGGGGCCTCATCCCCGGTGACGATAACCACTTCCGGTTCCGGCGGGGCGGGGAAAAGCCTTACGGTCACCATCCCCATGCAGGTCCCCCGGACTGATACTCCTCCGGCTCCCGCAGAAACAGCGGCGGCTCAACCGGCGCCTGTGCCGGCGGTAAAGCTGCGTACCTGGCCGGCCACAGTCACGGTGCCCACAGCCAGGGACGGGGCGGCCAGAAACACCGGACCGGCATCAATAAGGAGCCTTCATTACGAAGTAACTTCCGATGTGGGTGAATACGATGGGTTAAGCCTGGCGGGGGAGCTGGAGGGCCGTTTCGAGGTGTATAACCGGCTTTTCCGCTTTAATCCCGCAAGCCTCCAGGCCGGGCTCCTTAAAGTCAGGGCCTTTAGCAACCGCAAAGATTACGATGCCTATGTTACGGAACGGCTGGGATACACCCGGCCCGGGGTGGTGTACCTCCACTTCCGGGAACCTGAAAAACGGGAGTTGATCGTCCACCGGGGCGGCGAGGATACTCCCCAGCTTTTGCCCCATCAGGCCTTCATCCAGTTCTTCCGGGCTTTTGTGTCCAATCCCCCCCTGTGGATGCGGGAAGGTTTTGCCCTTTACTTCAATTCCCTCCGCTTGACCGACAGCGGCGACGGGGGCCCCGATGTTCTGACCTTTGCGGAAAATCTTTCCTGGCTGGGAACGATCCGGGAAATGGGTGATGATACCCCCGCAATAGCAGCTATGCTACAGATGGATACCGAAGGTCCCCTCCAGCGGGGGGAACTGCTCTCCTGGTCACTGGTGTCCTTCTTTTTGAATAGCGGCAGCGAGGAGTACTTCAGAACCTTGACGGAAAGTTTCATAGTTCTTTCCCCGGATGCCTCCGCTAAAGCTAATGGAGAGGCGGTGATGAAACATATCTCCCTGTGGACCGATGCCAAGGCGCTGGAAAAGGATTACCGGGCCTACGTCGCTTCCCGGCGGACTTTTACAGACCTGGTAGCCGAGGGCCGAAAGGCCTACGACTCGGGGGACAAGGTAAAGGCGGAACTTTCGTTTATGAGCGCCCTGAATCAAAACCGGGATCATTATGCGCCTTACTACTATCTGGGGCTTTTGGCCTACGATGCCAAGGATTATGATCGGGCGGATTTGCTCTACCTTTCGGCTTTGAAATGCGGTGCCGACCCGGCCTTAACCGCCTATGCCCGGGGGCTTAATGCCTATTCGGCGGGGCGTTCCCGGGAGGCCCGGGCTTTCCTGGAGGAAGCGGCGGTGAATGCCCCGGAACGGTACCGGGAACGGGCAAATCAGCTAAACGCCCGGCTCAGGTAGCTAAGATGCCGGATACGTTGAACATTATTCCCCTGCCCCAATCGGTAAAAATGGGGGAAGGCTTTTTTAATTGTAAGGGAATCCCCCCGGTAAAAGGGGATGGAATTTTCAGCCGGGAGATAGATGTTTTCAGGCAGCAGCTTGAGGCCTGCGGGATTCCCGCTTGGATTCCCGCCGGGCAGGGTGCAGAGACCGGTATTGTCTGCCGGAAGGTTGAAACCCTCAAAGACGAAGCTTACCGGCTTAAAATCGCCCGGGAAAAGATAATTCTGGAGGCTTCTTCCGGGGCGGGAATGTACCACGGCCTCCAGAGTCTCAGGCAGCTTTTTTTATCCGGAGGGGAGGGTGGCGGCAAAACTGAGGGCGGTTTCGCCCTGCCCTGCGCGGATGTTGAGGATTATCCCCGGTTCCCCTGGCGGGGCCTTATGCTGGACTGCTCACGGAATTTTTACAGCAAAAACTTTGTCAAAAAAATAATTGACGCGATTTCCCTGCATCATTTAAGTATTTTCCACTGGCATTTAACCGACGATCAGGGGTGGCGTTTCCCCGTGGACGCTTATCCGCTGCTCACCGAAATCGGTTCCAAACGATACGACAAGCGCCGCTGGCGTTATACCGGTGGGTTTTACACCAAAGACGATATCCGGGAAGTGGTAGCTTATGCGGCGGCGCGTCATGTCGAGGTGGTTCCCGAGGTGGATTTTCCCGGCCATGCCAGCTCCATTTTGGCCCCCTATCCCGGTCTGGGCTGCACCGGCGGCCCCTACGGCGTGGAGGATCGTTTTGGCATTTTTGAGGATGTGCTCTGCGCGGGGAACGACGCCATTTTCGATCTGATCGAAAAAGTTTTTGATACCCTGGCGGAACTTTTCCCCTCAAAATGGGTGCATATAGGCGGGGACGAAGTCCTTTATAACCGCTGGAATGAATGTCCCAAATGCAGGAAGCGGATGGAAGAAACGGGGTTGAAAAATTCCCGGGAACTGCAAAGTTGGATCACGGTAAAATTGGTACAGATGCTGGGCGAACGGGGAAAGACCGCCATAGGCTGGGATGAAATTCTGGAAGATACGCCGGCCTATAAACTTCCCCCACAGGCGGCGGTGATGTCGTGGCGGGGCCGGAAGGGCGGGGCGGAGGCAGCGGAAAGGGGGCATTCGGTGGTCATGTCCCCCAACACCGACGGTTGTTATCTTGACTATCAGCCTGTTAACGATCCCGATGAACCGGGCCAGTTGGGAACTTCCGGCATCAAACAGCTTTACAACATGAACGCCGTTGACGCCGGTATGAGCGCCGAAGAAGCGTCCCGGATCATCGGGGGGCAGGCCAATTTATGGACGGAGCTGGTGTATGCGGCGAGGATTGCCGAGTATATGATCTTCCCCCGGATCTGCGCCCTGGCCGAAACGGTTTGGACGGAGAAAAAGGATTTTGATGATTTCGCCCGGCGGCTCCCCCTGCACCAGGCCCGGCTTGATAAGCTGGACCTGATCCAGTACCGGGGGCCCCTGGCTTAAGCCTAACTGAGGGCCGCCGCTTTATCCCGTACCCAGGAGAGACGCTTAAGGTCTATAGCCGCCGGCACTGTACAATCGGCCCCGATGATGATGCCGGTTTTACCCGCCTCGGCGATGATCCGCGCAGTTTCATCCTCCACTTCTTTTTGGGTGCCCCGGTAGAGCAGGTCGTTAACGGTGTTGCCAAAACCGCCGATAACGGGCTTTCCCCCGAAGATCTTTTTGCCTTCTCCCAGCGGTACCCCTTCCACCACCGCCGCCCAGTTGATGATCTGGGCCGGATAATCGGTATAACGGGTCAGATCGTTCCGGTGGCCTTCATAACCGCAGATGTGGAGAATGTTGAATTTACCCCCGCTGTTGGCGGCATTCAATACCGTAAAATCACCGGGGTTGATTACCTCTTTCTGCAGCTCTGCGGTAATTCGGGTATCTCCGGTATCCTGGGTGCTCAGGTAGATACCGTCCGCCCCGCCTTCGCTGGTAACCCGCCGGGCCAGGATGGCAAGGTCTTTTGCCGCCACATCCAGCGCGTGGATAACCGCATCTTTATCCTCAATAATAAAATCCGCCAGAATTTTATAGGCTTCTTTGTTGCCCCCCCGGCGGAACTTAAAAGTGGTGGAGGGGGCAAAAATGTTGTAAAAGCTTAACACTTCACCGCCAAAAAGAGCGGTCACATCTTTGACCAGTTTAACCTGCCGCTCAATCCACGGGTGATCTTCCCCTATGCTCTTGACATTCCGCAGCTCCCTGGCGGTTTTTGCGGTCATAAAAAGCTCATTCGGATAGCGGAACATTCCATCGCTCATTATTTTTACGATGTCCGGCTTAAATGTCTCGTAAAATTTTCTGTGCCCCGCCAGGTTATCATCCAGTAGTTTTGGATTTTCCAGGCCATCCGTGCCGCCGGGATCATCGAGAAAATGAAACCAGAATCCCACCGGAATCCGTTCAACCGTTTCGTTCCGTAAAACCTTTAACACCAAATCGCGCTTTGTCATAATGCTGCCTCCTTATCAGGTAACCCATACAGCTTACCCGGAAAACAGGCCGGTCCGCAAGGGATATAAGGATGGCTTTATCGGCATAACAAAAGATTGGCGGGACCGCCCGGAGACGATCCCGCCCGCTATTTTTACATTGTCCTTTTTTTAACGGCTCATACCATAGGCTTTAACCAATGGCGGCGGAACCGGTTTCGCCCGTCCGTATCCTGATACATTCTTCGATGGGGAGGACGAATATTTTTCCGTCCCCGATTTCACCGCTCCGGGCTCCCCGGATAATGGCATCAACCGTGGGCTTCACGAAATTATCGTTCACGGCAATTTCGATGCGAACCTTTTTCAGGAGGTTCACTTCCATTTCAACTCCCCGGTACTGTTCGGTGTAGCCCTTCTGCTGGCCGCAGCCCATGGCATTGGTTACCGAAATTTTAAAGACTGCTGATTTGTACAATTCCTGCTTAACCTCGTTCAAGGCATGGGGCTGTACATAGGCAATAATCAGTTTCATATCTTACTCCCTTACATATTGCTAAAGATCTGGAAGCCCGTGTAGGCTTCGCTCTTGTGTTCGGAAAGGTCAAGACCCACCAGCTCTTCTTTAGGACTGACCCGCAGACCCGTTATGGCCTTGACCGCCAGGAAGAGGATGAGGCTTGTACCAGCCGCCCAGGCGCCCACCGACAGGATACCAATGAGCTGAATCCCCAATTGGGCGAAGCCGCCGCCGTGGAGCAGTCCCACCGCGACCCCTTCCACATTGCCCCAGATACCTACGGCGATAGTCCCGAAGATACCGCAGACCAGGTGAACCGAAGAAGCACCGACGGGATCGTCAATTTTAAGCACCTTGTCGATAAACTCTACCGCAAGCACCACCAGGATGCCCCCGATAAGGCCGATGACAATCGCCGCGCCGGGAGAAACCACCGCGCAGGGGGCGGTGATGGCCACCAGCCCCGCCAAAAGACCGTTCAGGGTCATGGAAGCATCGGGCTTTTTGAACCAGATCCAGGAGAAAATCATTGCGCTGCACGCCCCGCCTGCGGCGGCAAGGCAGGTGGTCACGCAGACCCGGGCAATAGCCAGACCGCTCCAGATACCCCCTTCTCCCACCGTGGCGATTCCGGTGGAAGCGCCGTTAAAACCGAACCAACCGAAGAAGAGGAGCAATACACCCAGGGCCGCATAGGGAATATTGTGGCCCGGGAACGCCTTCACCGAAACCCGGCCATCCTCGCCTTTGACATACTTGCCAATTCGGGGACCCACAACTGCGGCGCCCATAAGAGCCGCCCATCCGCCTACGGAGTGAACCACCGTGGAACCGGCAAAATCGTGGAAACCGAGCTGGGCAAGCCAGCCATCTCCGCTCCAAATCCAGTGACCGGAAATGGGATAGATAAGGGCCGAAATAAAGCAGGTGTAAACCAGGTAAGACTTAAACTGGGTTCGTTCCGCCATAGCTCCTGAAACAATAGTAGCCGCGGTGGCGGCAAAGACCACTTGGAAAAACCAGGTTTTGTAGAAATTTCCGGTTTCTATATCCAGATCCATGGGACTGTGGAAGAATTCACTTATCCCGATAAATCCGCCCGCATCCTTCCCGTACATGAGGCCCCATCCTATGGCCCAATACACGATAGCGCCGAAGCAGAAGTCCATCACGTTTTTCATGGTGATGTTGGTGGCGTTTTTCGCCCGGGTCAGCCCGGTTTCCACCAGGGCAAAACCCGCCTGCATGATAAAGACCAGAATAGCCCCCAGAAAGAGCCAGACAACGTCCAGCGAAAAACCCAGGGTTTCAACTGTTTCCATAATTTCCTCCTCTTTGCAAATTGTTATTTACACCTAGCAAGAACCGTGCCAAGTAGACAAAAATGTGGCTTTTTAACGATTTTCATCATTATTGGCATATTTTGATGATATTCCCGGTAGATTTTTATTAAATCATAAAAAACAGCATAAAATCGACAGGAAAATTCCTACATAAATGTATTACTAAAAAATCACAATTACATTTATGTAGGATTATAATGAAGTGATATTGACAAAACCGTATCATTCTGGTATCTGGAATATATCTGAATTTTTTATGGGGGAAATCATGCAGAATTTTGAATATTACAACCGGACCAAAATTATCTTTGGAAAAGGAACGGAAAAACAAGTTGGGCGGGAGACGGCCC
>BNUV01000064.1 GCA_025997615.1 Spirochaetia bacterium | reverse complement strand
GGATCGTGAATCTCCCCCAAAAAATCGGTCATTTTGATAATGTCGGCTTGCGTTACTTCCATTCCTTCTTCCCCTCCCAGAGAAGAATAGAAGTATATCATGGAATTCTAAATGCTTTTGCCCTGGGGCGTAATAATTGACTGGGTGAATGTTTTGCGCCTATACTTAACTCGGTGAAAAAAACTTTGGCTGAACGGCTGGATTTTCTGCTTTCCAAACTGAATATCAGGCAGCGGGACTTTGCGGAGCGGGCGGGCTTTACTCAATCCTACCTGTCCATGATTCTGAACGGAACCAAGAAGACCCCCAGCGCCCGGTTTTTTGAAGCGGTTGCCCGCGAATTTTCGGTAAATCCGGACTGGCTGCGCTCCGGCGAGGGGGATGTCTTTGCGGTGCCGGGGCTTTCCCTTTCGGCATCCGATGCAGAGCTGGTGGCCCGCTACAAACTGCTGCCTCCGGCGGATAAAGCGATTGTGGACGAGATTATCAACGCATTGTTGCTGAAAACGCTGGGGCGCTAGGGGGCTGTTACTTCGGACGGTAGTCCGGAATTGAGCCCCCTGCTCCTCGTTCTTAGCCGGCTAAAGTCTGGTGGGTCTCCTTGAGCTGGGCGCGGATGGGAAGGCTCTGGGGGCATTTCTTTTCGCAGGCGCCGCAGTCCACACACTTGGAGGCGTTTTCGTACTTCATCCAGGGGCTTTTGCCGATCTCCGCATAGTTCTTTTTGGCGAAATCGGTCAGTTTGTACACCCGGTGATAGTTCATCATGGTGAAGATCTCCGGAATGTTAATCCCCTGGGGACAGGGCAGACAGTACTTGCAGCCGGTGCAGTAAAGCCCCGCCAGCCGTTCGTTTTCCTTCATCATGTCTTCGATTTGGGAAATTTCGTCGGCCTGCAAAGGGGTATTGTTGGAGGCCACCGCGGCGTTTTCTTCCAGTTGTTCAATGGTGCTGACCCCCGAAAGGGCGATGTTTACATTCTGGTTTGCCAGGACAAAACGGAGGGCCATTTCGGCGGAGCTGCGGACTTTACCGGGGATAAGGTCCCGGATCACCGGAGAGGGAGCGCCGAGGCGTCCGCCGCCGACGGGGCCCATGATCACCGTGCCCAATCCCATTTCGTGGGCCAAGGCGATGCCGGGCTCCTTGTTCCGGTCCAGAAGGTTGTACTGGCACAGCACCGATTCCAGAATGCCTTCCCCCCTCTTGAGAATTTCCTTCAGGTTGTCACACTCTTTGTCCCCCGCATCACGGTCGTGGAAGGAAAAGGAGATGTGTCTGATCACGCCCTGTTTCTTGAGCTTCTGCGCCCGTTCAAAGGGGCCGTCTTTGGCCATCACCTTGGTAAGGAAGGCGTCCAGCGAAATACCCCAGAAGTGGTAAAAATCAATATGATCCGTCTGCAGGTTTTTCAGGGAGCTTTCCAGCCGTTTTTCGTAATCGTCCCCGGAGTCGTTTTCGATGGGGTTCTTGGTGGAGACCCAGACCTTGTCCCGCCTGCCCCCCGCCAGGGCCTTACCCAAAATCACCTCGCTCTGCTTGTCGCAATAGTACGGGGCAGTGTCAAAGTAATTGACCCCCAGGTCCATGGCCCGGTGGATCAGGGCGATGCCTTTTTCCTCATCAAAGATCGTTTTGCCCTCTTTTTCGTAACTGGGAAGCCGCATACAGCCCATGCCAAGCCGGGACACCTTAACACCGGTTTTGCCGAATTCTACATATTCCATAATCCTCTCTCCTTCTGATATTCAGATGTCTTATCATAGCGCAAAACCGAAAATATGTATAGTCGTTGACAGCTTTTTTCCCTTCAGGTATGCTGGGGATACTGAAGTGAAGCGAGAGTGGTGAAACTGGTAGACACGCCAGACTTAGGATCTGGTGCCACGGCATAAGGGTTCGAGTCCCTTCTCTCGCAGAGAGAAGGGTTCCCTCAGAGCGAGGGGCGCAAAACTACATTTTACGAGGGAAAAAGTGACAGTATCTAAAGAAATTACCAAACTTGAACATTCCGCCATGAAACTGACCGTGACGGTCGGCAAGGACGATGTCCGTTCAGAATACGACGGCCGCCTTTTGGAGTACACCAAAACCGTACAGATCCCCGGTTTTCGCAAGGGAAAGGTCCCCAAAGAGGTGCTGGAACGCAAATTCGGTGAAGCTTTTAAGGGCGAGGTCCTGGGGCACATCATCGAACATTCACTGGGGGATATTTTCGAGGACGAGGCTTTCCCCCGGGAAAACCAGCCCCTGCCCTACTCCACCCCGCAGATTCAGGACGAGCCCAAGCTCGATTTGGCCTCCGATCTGACCTACACGGTGATTTACGATGTGCTGCCGGAGCTGAATGTGGGCAAATGGCAGGGCCTTGAGGTGGAAACCCCCAATGCCACTATTAAAGATGATGATATAAACCGGGAACTGGAGACGATCCGGGAGCGGAACGCCATTGTGCTGGATCGGGATGACGCCGCTCCGGCGGTTACCGGGGACGTGCTGACGGTGAACTACAGTGAGCTTAACAGCTCCGGCGCGGTGATTGAAACATCCAAACGGGAAGATTTTGTCTTTACCCTTGGGTCGGGATACAATATTTTCCACTTTGATGATGAAATTACCGGGATGAAAAAGGGCGAAACCCGGGATTTTGACAAGACATACCCCGAAGATTTTGAGGATAAGGACCTGGCGGGCCAGACAAAGAAGCTCCGGGTCACGGTAACCGCGATAAAAGAGAAGAAACTCCCCGATCTTGATGATGATCTGGCCCAGGACGTGGACGAAAAGTTCAAAACCCTGGACGATCTCAAGGCAAATATCCGGGAAAGGCTGACAAAAGACCTGGATCGGCGGCTACGGGAGATAAAAATCAGCAATATTCTGGAAAAAGTGCTGGAAACCACCCCGGTGGACCTGCCCGAATCGATGGTAAAAATGGAACTGGAGTCCCGGTGGCGGAATTTGGCCCGCCGTTTCAATGCCAATTCTGCTGATCTGCAAAGAATGATGGAGAATTCCGGTGATACGGCCGATAAAATTATGGAGGGGTGGCGGCCCGGTGCAGTCAAGGCTCTTCAGTCCCGGCTTATCGTGGAAACCTTAATCCGGAATCTTAATCTCGAAGCCTCCGACGAGGAGCTGGAGCAGCAATTTATCACCATGGCGGAAGAGATGGGTTCTCCGGTGGAGGATATCAAAAAATACTACGAACAGGATAATATGAAGGAATATCTCAAGGAAGATATCAAAGAACGGAAGCTTTTCGACCGTATGTTGTCGGAAAATACTATAAAACCGGGGAAAGAAACGAATTATCTGGACCTGGCGGCGAATAATGGGTAGATTAAGATAAATGAAAGAATATATGAATTCCCTGGTGCCCATCGTCGTAGAGCAAACCGGCACCGGTGAACGATCCTACGACATCTATTCCCGGCTCCTCAAGGACCGTATCGTCTTTCTGGACGGGGAAATCAACGACTTGACTGCGGATCTGGTGGTGGCCCAGCTCCTTTTTCTGGACGGCCAGGACACCGAAAAGGACATCAACCTTTACATTAACTGCCCCGGCGGCTCGGTTACGGCGGGCTTGGCTATTTACGATACCATCCAGTATGTGCGCTGCAAGGTGCAGACCATCTGCCTGGGCCAGGCGGCCAGCATGGGGGCGCTGATCCTCACGGCGGGAAGCCCCGGCAAACGGATGGTGCTCCCTTCCTCCCGGGTGTTGATCCACCAGCCCTGGGGGGGTGCCCAGGGGCAGGCCCGGGACATAGGCATACAATCAAAAGAAATTTTGCGGCTTAAAAAATTGACCATTGAATATATCGCCAAGCACACCGGGAAAACCGAGGAAACGATAGCTGCCGACATGGAGCGGGATTTTTATATGTCCGCCCAGGATGCGGTGGCCTACGGGGTAGCGGATTCTATATTAGTGAGGAATACCTATGGCAAGGCTTCGTAACGGGCCCAGCGCGGCTGAACGTACCTGTTCTTTCTGCGGGAAAAGTGCTGACATGGCCCGGCGGCTTATTGCCGGCCCCAATGACGTGTTTATCTGCGATGAATGTGTGGAGGTTTGCCGGAAGATCCTCTCTGAAGAGGATCACGAACTTACCACCCAGTTTACCGGGGACATTCCCACGCCCATGGAAATAAAAAATTACATGGATATGTTTATCATCGGGCAGGACTATGCCAAAAGAGCCCTGTCTGTGGCGGTGTACAACCACTACAAGCGTATCGCTAACCCCGCCAAGGAACCGGATGATGTGGAAATCGAAAAATCCAATGTCCTTTTGATAGGTCCCACGGGAACCGGAAAAACCCTTTTGGCAAAAACTCTGGCCAGAAAATTAAAGGTGCCTTTTGCCATCGTGGACGCCACCACCCTTACCGAGGCAGGTTACGTCGGTGAAGATGTGGAAAATATTCTTCTCAAGTTGATACAGAGCGCCGGGGGTAATATCGCTCAGGCGGAACGGGGGATCGTCTACATCGACGAGATCGACAAAATCGCCCGTAAGGGTGAAAATGTTTCCATTACCCGGGACGTATCGGGTGAAGGGGTCCAACAGGCACTGCTCAAAATTATTGAAGGAACCATCGCCTCGGTGCCTCCCCAGGGCGGCCGCAAACATCCGAACCAGGAGATGATCCGCATCGACACCCAGGATATTCTTTTTATCTGCGGTGGCGCCTTTGTGGGGCTGGAAAAATTTATCGAACAGCGGGTGGTGCAGCATCCCATGGGCTTCGGCGCCGACACCACGGATCGTAAAAACAAAAACCTCAAAGAGCTTTTCGACGCCCTGCATCCGGATGACCTTATTCACTTCGGTATGATCCCTGAATTTATCGGGCGGCTCCCCATCACGGTGAATCTGGAAGAGCTTAAACGGGAAGACCTTAAACGGATCATTACCGAACCGCGGAACGCCATCGTTAAACAGTATCAGGCTTCCATGGCCATTGATGATGTAAAGCTTGAGTTTACCGAAGAAGCGATTAACGCTATTGCTGATACGGCAATTAAACAAAAAACCGGCGCCCGGGGACTCAGGGCCATCGTGGAAAAGTTGATGACCGATATCATGTTTGAAATTCCCTCGATGGTTGGGCACAAGCATGTGGTTATCACCGGGGATGTGGTGGCAAAATCCCAGCCCCCGGAAATTGTCTCGCTCCAGAAAAGCGCATGAAGGTTCCCGGAACAAAATTTTTTTCCGGCCTGAAGGGAAAGCCGCTGGTGGAGGTGGAAGAGCTCCCCCTGCTTCCCCTGCGGGAACTTGTCCTTTTTCCCCAAACAATTATACAGGTGTTTCTCACTTACCGGCAGGGAACCAGCGCGGTAGAAGAAGCGTTACGGCGGGATGCCCGGCTTTTTGCGGTCTGCCAAAAACCCCAGGATAGCTCAAGTACTCAGGCAGAAACGTATTCTGTGGGCAGCGTGGCCCGGATCATCCAGCACTTGCGGCTCCCCGACGGTACCTACCGGGTGGTGCTTCAGGGGGAATACCGGGCGGAGATGAAATCCCGTCTGGAGGGATGGGAACCGGCGATGGCGTTAATCGAAGCGATAAATATCCGGGGTCTTGAAGAAGCGCCGGGACCGGAAACTTCAGCCCTGATGCGGGCGGTGCAAAAATCATTCAGCCTGTATGCGGAGCTTTCAAAAAAAGTCAGCACCGATACCATCGCGGCGGTGGAAAAAACCGACAACCCCGAACGACTGGCCAATCTTGTCTGTAATTCTTTGGCCCTCAAGGCCGAACGGAAAATCGCGCTTATCGGTATCGCCGATATGGAAAAGCGGCTGGAAACCATTCTTGAAACGCTGGAAAGTGAAAATGAAATTTTTGGCATACAAAAAAATATCAGCGGTAAAGTTAAAAGCCGGATGGATAAAAATCAGCGTGAATACTATCTCCATGAACAGCTCAAAGAAATAAATAAAGAACTGGGGAAAGATACCGCCGAAGATGAATTTGCCGATCTGGAAAAACTGCTGGAAGAAAAACATCTTCCCGAAGAAATTTTTGTTAAGGCCCATAAAGAAATTGCCCGGCTTCGCAAGCTCCAGCCTTTTTCGCCGGAAGCGGGGGTGCTCCGGGGCTATCTGGAATGGATAGCCGATCTTCCCTGGGCCGAATATTCCCCCGGTACGGAAAATTCAAGCGGTGATCTTGGCGAAGCGGAAAAAATTCTTGATGAAGATCATTTTAATATGCGCAAGGCCAAGGAACGGATAATCGAATTTATCGCCGTCCACCGGCTTAAACCCGCCATAAAAGGGCCTATTTTGTGTTTTGTGGGCCCCCCCGGCACGGGGAAAACAAGCCTGGGAAAATCCGTGGCCCGGGCTCTGGGCCGGCGTTTTGTCCGTATTTCCCTGGGGGGCGTCCGGGACGAGGCGGAGATCCGGGGGCACCGGAAAACTTATGTAGGGGCCCTGCCGGGAAAAATCATCCAGTCCATGCGGAAGGCCGGCGCCATGAACCCGGTTTTTTTGCTGGACGAAATCGACAAACTTTCCAACGATTACCGGGGGGACCCTTCGTCGGCCCTTTTGGAAGTGCTGGACCCCGAACAAAATTTCAGCTTCACCGATCACTACATGGAAGTGCCCTACGATCTTTCGAAGGTTCTTTTCATCGCCACCGCCAATTCACTTCACACCATCCCCTACCCTCTTTTGGACCGCATGGAGATAATCGAAATTCCCGGTTACGGCGAACATGAAAAACTTGCCATCGCCCAAAAATTTCTGGTGCCAAAAGAGCTGGAAGAAAACGGCCTTGCCGGGGCAAAAATAAATTTCACCGATGAATGTATCCGGGAGATCATCCGGCACTGGACTTCGGAATCGGGGGTACGCAGTCTTGAACGGGAGATAGCCCGCTGCGTCAGGCGTGTGGCAAAAGACGCGGTGAAAAAAGATTATGGCTTAACACCTGAAAAACCAATCAGTTCCTTCAAAAAAAGTATTGGACAAAAAGACCTGGAAAAACTTTTGGGCCGCCATAAATATAAAAACGATCTGGTGTTTCTGGAAGCGCGGGTTGGGGTCAGTTACGGTTTGGCCTGGACCGAAACCGGCGGCACCATGCTGCCCGTGGAGACCAGCTCCTTCGAAGGTTCCGGGGACCTTATCATCACCGGCAACCTGGGGGATGTGATGAAGGAAAGCGCGCGCATCGCCCTTTCCTGGCTGCGCAGCGTTCAGGGCCGCTATAATTTTCAGGTAAAAGACGTGGGCAAAACCAACTTCCATGTCCACGTCCCCGAGGGCGCCATTCCCAAAGACGGCCCCTCCGCCGGCGTTACCCTGGCGGCGTCCCTCCTGTCTACCCTCTGTCACATTCCGCCAAAACCGGGGATCGCCATGACCGGGGAATTAACCCTCACCGGAAGAATCCTCCCCATAGGCGGCCTTAAAGAAAAACTCCTCGCGGCCATCCGCAACGGAATGCAGGAAGTTCTTTTGCCCGAGGACAACCGCGAAGACTGGGCGGAGCTGGACAAGGAAATAAAATCGTCCATCAAGGTAAGTTTCGTAGAAAGCGCCGAAGATGCGTTCACGCTGCTTTTTAGCGAAGAAGTATTACGAAAAGACAAAACGGTTAGGAAGAAATAGCATGTTTTATCAGGAGGCTATTATGAGTGTGAAAACTAATTTGGGAGTTATAGTATGAAAAAGCCCCTTGCCTTTATCAAATTTTTAGTGATTTTTTCCTTAACGATGGGATCTACCGCCTGCGTTACGACGGACAGCGCCACGCAGACCTCCTCCGTGCAGGCGTCCTCCGCGTCGTCTCTCAACTTTACCGGGGACGGCGGCAAGGGAAAGAGCATTACGATCCTGCCCCCGGAGGGAAAGGGACTCGCGAAAGATCAGGATTATATCCCCGGGCTGGTGCAGGGGGAGTTTATGGCCAACTTTGCGGGCTATTCGGCCATCAGCGTGTTTGACCGGATGAACCTGGAAAAAAATTACGCCGAGCTTTTTTCCGGCTACTATTCAGATGATGCCGCCGCGGGTACCGACCTGGGACACCTGCCCCCCACGGATTATTTTATGAACGGGAGTATCACCAAAACTTCTACCGGGTACGCCTTTCAAATCCAGATTACCAACACCGGTGACAAAGAGTTGGCGGCCACCTATTCGGGACCCTGTACCATTGCGGAACTGGACAATTTTACCGGGATCAGGCGGGCCTCGATGGACCTGCTGGGGCAATTGGGGGTGGAGCTTACCGAACAATCCCGGACGGAGCTTGCCGGAGCCGCCGAGCAGCAATCGGTGAATGCCCAGACCGCCCTGGCCCAGGGTATTACCGCCCAGCGGGGCGGCACTGTGGTGGAGGCGTTGTCGTATTATTTTCAGGCGGCCAACTACGATTCCTCCCTTACCGAGGCGGCAAGCCGGGTCAACATCCTTTCGGCGGATATTACCAGCGGGGACATGGGATCGAACATCCGGAACGACTTGGCGTGGCGGGACCAATGGCTTGCCCGTTTAGCCGAGGCCGAGCAGGTCTACGCGGACAAGGTGAAGGGGCCTACTCCCTACTATCTGGTGTACGATTTCAATATCCAGCAGGGGGCAGTCGATTATAATAACAGAACCGTGGATATAAGCGGTGTTACAGTTGACCTGGTTCCGAATGCGGCCTGGTTTAACGCCAAATCAAGCGTGACTAATGTGGTCAATGTGGTGCGGCAGGGTTTGCTGGCGACCGGGAGGGCCGATACCTGGGGGCTGAACTGGCCCCGCAACAGTGTGGGGCGAAACAGTCCCTTCGGCAACCGGGGTGAGAGCTTTAATGTGGTGGTGGAACTGGTGAACGATACCGGTAAAACCATCGGGAGTACCCGCGTTACGCTGGAAGGTGGTTGGGATATGCGGTGGAAAGATAATGACCGCGCGCTCTGGGGACTTTGGCCCCGTATACAGGGCCGCCAGGACATTGGGTTCCGAGGGGTAAAAGCCGACGAGATTACCGACCGGCTGACTATCAGGATAGCAAACATAGACGGAATGAATGCGGAAACCGCGTCAAAAACAAAGGCCATCAACATCCTGCGGGAAACGGAATATATGCGGCTGCCGGAGGTTCTGGCGGGAGCGGACACCCGTAGTGTACTCCGCGTAATACAGGATTTTGAAGGAATCGCCAATGGGACAATTATCAACTATAGGGGAACTTCAAGAAATATCGTTATACCCGCCCTTGTCTTTGGGATTCCCGTTACCGCGATTGGCCCGGAGGTTTTTGTGGAAGTGGTTAGTGTTAATCAATATGGATCTAAGGATTATAGGGGTAAAGGAATAACCAGCGTAATCATCCCCAATGGCATTACCAGCATTGGTGAATATGCATTTCATAGCAATCGATTAACCAGCCTCACTATCCCTAAAAGTGTTACCAGCATTGATCAAAATGCGTTTTCTGGTAATCCGTTGGCCAGCATAACCATTCCGGACAATGTTGGCGGTCGCTCTGTTGGCATTGCATTTCAGAATGGCTTTGATTCTGCTTACCAAAAGAACGGGAAAAAGGCAGGGACCTATACAACTACAGCATCCTTCAGCCGTGACGGATATGCACCCTTTGCCAAGTGGACATGGAGACCGTAGGGGGGCTGAAAAATAAACAGCCAGGGCAAACGGGTTAGCCGCTCAAAAGGCCGGATTGGCTTCCGGGGATTTCAAAGCCGAGCCCCAGAGATTCAGGCCGGAACACTAGGATTCATGTCAGAACCCTGGGACTCTTTTTTTATGCTTGACTTGAAATAATAATTTCTCTATCATTCAAAGGGCAATGGGCCGGTTTGAAAAGATTCTTCAAAAAGTCCTCTCAGGACGGCAGGATACCTGTATTGGTTTCTCTGAAACTATTTCTTTGTTACAAAATCTCGGTTTTTCTTTACGGATTAAGGGTAGTCATCATATATTTTTTTGCGATGGTATTGATGAAATCATCAATATTCAACCTGATGGCTCACAAGCAAAGCCCTACCAGGTAAAACAAATCCGCGAGCTAATCGTCAGGTACCATTTGGAGGAAAACCATGAGTAAGTATGAAATCATCATCTACTGGAGCGAAATTGACAGCGCCTATCTCACCGAAGTCCCGGAACTTCCTGGATGTATGTCAGACGGAAAAACCTATGTTGAGGCGCTTCAAAATACCGAAATGATTATTGCCGAATGGCTCGAAACCGCCCGTTCCCAAAACCGGGAAATTCCAATCCCTTGCGGGAAACTGGTCTACGCTTGAATATGTAAGCGCATAAACGCCCCCCGGAATCTTCCCTCATTCCCGGTAACAAAGGTCTGAAACGTGCCCTCAACAAGGGCTGCGGAGGGGGGTTCCACCAGCTTTTTTTGCCGGCCCGGATCCGCCGCCCGCCGGGGTCTATCTGACAATCACTAATCTTCCTTTTTCATATTATCCCCTATGCCGTTTATAATCTTACCGACGCCTCCCCAAATATTTGCAGCGCCTTCTCCAACGGTCTTCAATATTGATCCCGCAGTATTAAGCGCCGAACCCAAGGATATTTGATTGGAAACATCTTTCAAATCATTTTGCAATAAACCGGCCTGATATTGCTCAATAGTATTTAAATCCAGTTGTATGGCCCTTTTCAGCGCGGCATTCGCCAGATCAACATTGGTTTTTGCGGAATTCCAATCTTTTACGGAAATGTCCGCCTTTGCGGAGGCTATGTCAATTTTAACTTCGGTTAACAGGGTCTGTGTATTAGCATTGAAGGGCTTATCGGGTTTTTCCAATAATTGCAAATTAACATTTTTATACCCGCTTGTTGAATTTGCATAATTTTGATCAAGCTCCTTGAGCGTCGTTTCTATACGAAGATTTGAATAAGAGGCCGCATCCCAACCCTTAACTTCTTTTTTTGTATCCGAATAATAGCCATCCGGCGTTACGCTTCTGCTTGTAACCTTTGCTTTTTCGATTTGCATTTCGATTTTGCTTTTTACATTGGGTATTTCCGTTTTTATTTTTTCCACATTTTTATATTCAGCATCCGACAGTGTTCCTACTCTGTTTTCATAATCAGAAAGCCCCGTAACAAGATTATTTAAATTTGTGATTTCCTCCCCGGCTTTACGGGTTTCCTCCAAAAATGATAAGGAGAATTTTTCAAATTGACTGCGCCCATGGGGAGCGCCTGCGCAGGACATATTCATCGCAGAAATGACCAACCCAAAAATGAAGATCGCCGCGTACTGTTTTTTTTGCCTTTTCATAAAATCCTCCCAATCGGACAAAGCCGATCTATTTTCCCGCAGTTTCCTGAATAAGAGCCAGGGTCCGTGCCGCGCAGCGATCCCAGGAAAAGGCCTGAACCCGTTCCAGGCCCAGCCGTATCTGTTCCCGGTAAAGGTCCCGGCTGCCGGTTAAGGTAACCATCCGGTCCGCCATATCCTCGGCATTGGAGGGGTCGAAATAGAGGGCGGCGTGTTCGGCAGTTTCCGGCAGGGAAGCGGCCCGGGCGCAGATCACCGGGACACCTGAGGCCATGGCCTCCAGAGCCCCCAGACCAAAGCCTTCGTACATCGACGGGATCACCACCATGTCCGCCCCGGCGTAAAGTTCCGGCAGGTTTTTTGAGGGGAAGTGACCGGTAAAAAAGATGTCGTTACGATAGGGGCTTTCGGAGGCGGCCTCTTTGACCCGTTCCGCCCCCCCGGCTGTCGGCTCCGGCCAGCACCAGGCGGTGGGGATATTTCGTCCGTTCTTTGAAGATGCCGAAAGCTTCAATAAGTTTAATATGATTTTTTATCGGATGGTCGATGCGGGAGGCATAAAGAACATAGGGCCGCCGGAAGCTGAAGGGCTGGATCAGCAAAACGCTTTCCTCGTTCCGGGGCCGGGGGTAAAAGGCCGTCAGGTCTATGCCGTTGGGGATTACCTCTATCCGGGACTCTTTGACGGCGGCCAGCTCCACCAATTCCTGTTTGACCCAGTTGCTCACGGCGATGATCCGGTCCAGACGGCGCAGCGAGTTGGGCAAAATCAGCCGGGGCAGCGCCCCCAGATGCTCCCTTGTTTTCCGGGTCCCCCAAAAAGCCGCCAGGTCGTGGATTGCCCCAATAGCCGGGCAGGGGGAGGTAAAAGGCAGGGCTTTATGGGCCGCGGGGAAAAAACACGCATCCCAGTCACGGGTTTTGGCCAGCTGCTTGTACCGGGATACATGCCAAAGGATATTGGCGGTGCGGCCGTTTAAGCGGCACCGGGAGATAAATTCCAGGCCCGGCGCGTCTTCGCTGTAGGCAAAACGGTCCGTATCCCAGCCGAAAAGTTCGTACAAGGCCCCCGACGGCGGAATCCGCTTCAGCAATTGGGTAAGGTAAATCCCCACCCCGGATTTGCCGCCGTCACAGGCAAAGGTATCGATCCCTATCTTCATGCCGTTTAGTCCAGATTAAACCGGGTAAACCCAAAGCTTCCCGCCCCGATAAACGCAAATTTAGCCATTCTATCCCCCTCAACGAGTACTTCCGTTGATAATACCCTATTTTCCTTCTATAATCCAGCCTTGAGGAAAAAATGATCTTTTTTCTCTTTTTTGTAAAATTTGCCTCTAAGCCCTTGTAACACAATATATAGGGTGATATACTCAAAAAACGGGTTTATAACCGCTATATATGCGGCGCTACTTAGCGGTGCTATTTATAAACAAAAAACGGAGTGGAAAGAGTTGCGTTGTCCCCATTGCGGTAATTTTGACGACAAGGTGATTGAGTCCCGGACTCTGGCCAATGGGGATTCCATACGCCGCCGCCGGGAATGTAACGGCTGCGGTCGCCGTTTCACCAGTTACGAGCGGATCGAGGACAAACCACTGATGGTGATTAAGCGGGACGGCCGCCGGGAACCCTTTGATCGGGGAAAAATTGAGCGGGGGGTTACCCGGGCCCTGGAAAAACGGCCCGTTTCCTCCATGAGTATAGAAAACCTGGTCAACGAGATTGAGGATCAGGCCGCCGATACCGGGAAGGAAAACTATGAAATCGCCGCTTCCAGGGTGGGCGATCTGGTGTTGAAAAAACTGGCCGATCTGGACAAGGTGGCCTATGTGCGGTTCGCCTCGGTGTACCGGCATTTTGAGGATTTGGACGAGTTTGTGCGGGAGATTCAAAAAGTGGGAGGAACCCCAAAAAAAAGGGAAGTTAAAAATGGGAGGAGCAAAAAACTTGATTAATAAAGTGGTGAAACGTTCCGGGGAGATCGAGGCTTACGACCGGAAGAAGATTTATAATGCCCTGGCCAGGGCCTTTCAGGCGGCCCGCCAGGCGGGGGAAAGGATAAACGATCAAGAGGAAACAAAACGTATTGAAGCGGTAACCAGCCGGGTGGAGGCCCTGATCAAAGAATTGATGACCGGACGGCACCCTAATTCCATCCCCGCCATCGAGGAAATTCAGGATCTGGCCGAAACGGCCCTCATCGAACAGAAGGAAACCGCCGTGGCCAAGGCCTATATCCTTTACCGGGCCCGGCACGAAGCCATGCGGGATGCCAAAAAACTTATGCTGGACATAGACTCCACCATGGAAGGCTACCTCAAGCAGAGCGACTGGCGGGTCAACGAAAATGCCAATGTCAATTATTCTTTGGGGGGCCTTATCCTCCACAACTCGGGGAGCATTACCGCCAACTACTGGCTTAAAAACATTTACCCCGCAGAAATTGCCGATGCCCACCGGAATGCCGATTTTCACATCCACGATCTTTCCATGTTTTCAGGCTACTGTGCGGGCTGGTCCCTCCGGCAGCTCATCGCCGAAGGTCTCGGGGGCGTGGCGGATAAAATTACCAGCAAACCCGCCAAACATCTTTCCACGCTGATGCAGCAGGCGGTCAACTTTTTGGGCTGTCTGCAAAACGAATGGGCCGGGGCCCAGGCATTCAGCTCCTTTGATACCTACACCGCCGCTTTTGTCAAGGTTGATGGTCTTTCCGACAAGGAAATTAAACAGTGTCTGCAGAGTTTTGTCTTCGGGGTGAACACCCCCAGCAGATGGGGCAGCCAGGCGCCTTTTACCAACATCACCCTGGACTGGACCTGCCCCGCAGATCTGAAAGATAAAAAAGCCGTGGTGGGCGGTAAAGAACTTGACTTTACCTACGGCGATTGTCAGGAAGAAATGAACCGTGTCAACCGTATGTTTATCGAGCTGATGCTTGAAGGCGATGCCGAGGGGCGGGGTTTCCAGTACCCCATTCCCACGTATAATATCACGGCGGATTTTGACTGGGAAAGTGATAATTCACAGCTTCTTTTCGAGATGACCGCCCGTTACGGCACCCCCTATTTCCAGAATTTTGTCAATTCCGATTTAAACCCCAGCGACGTGCGGTCCATGTGCTGCCGTCTCCAGCTTGATAAACGGGAACTACGCAAACGGGGCGGCGGTCTTTTCGGTTCCGATGAGCTTACCGGTTCCGTGGGCGTGGTGACCATCAACCTTCCCCGGCTGGGTTTTCTGGCGGAAGACAAAGAGGATTTTTACCAGAGGCTGGAACGGCTCATGGTACTGGCCCGTGACAGTCTTATCATCAAAAGAAAAGCGGTGAGCCGCCTTCTGGATTCGGGGCTTTTCCCCTACACCCGCCGTTACCTGGCCACCCTGGATAATCATTTTAACACTATAGGCCTGGTGGGCATGAACGAGTGTATACAGAATTTTCTCGATCCCGCATTGACTATCGCCGATGATGAAGGCAGAAAATTCGCCCTGGAGATTCTTAAATTTATGCGGGGTAAGCTCGCCGATTTTCAGGAAGAAACGGGCGAACTTTTTAATCTGGAAGCCACCCCCGCCGAATCCACCTCGTACCGTTTGGCGAAACACGACAAGAAACGGTATCCGGATATCATCGTTTCAGGCGGCAAAGAGCCCTACTACACCAACTCTACCCAGCTTCCGGTGATGCTTACCGAGGATATTTTTGACGCTCTGGATCTGCAGGAAGAACTGCAGACCGCCTACACCGGGGGCACGGTGTTCCACGCCTTTCTGGGTGAATCCATTGAGGATTGGCGGACCTGCCGGGACCTGGTAAAAAGCATCACCCATAATTACCGCATTCCCTATTTGACGATCTCCCCCACCTTTTCGGTGTGCCCGGTTCACGGTTATCTGCGGGGGGAACATTTTAACTGCCCTATTTGTAAAGATGAAGAAGAAGAAAAAATCAGGCGGCGTATTGTCGATCTGGAAGAAGAAAAAGCTGCGGTTCTGGCCGCATCATAATATTAAGAGGAGAAGTCATGAGAAGCCTTGAGGACATTGAGAAAGATTTAGGCGCGGCAAGGGAGGCCCTTTCATCCGTGGAGGGGATGCCGGCGGAGGTTTACAGTCGTATCGTAGGGTATTACCGTTCGGTGCGTAACTGGAACAAGGGCAAGCGTGAAGAGTACGGCCAGCGGCGGCTGTACAAGGTCGCAGGAGACATGGTCTCAGGAGACACTGTATCCGCCGGGCCGGTGAATTGCGTTGCGGCAAAAACAGGCGCTGCGGCCAACACAACCGGCGTTCAGCAATCCGGCACGAACACCCGTGCGAGTGTAAACACTCGTGCGAGTGCGAGCACTCGCTTACTCCTCTTCGTGCGGCCCGCCTGCCCCGCGTGCCCTTCCGCCAAAGATGCGGCGGGCCAACTGGGAATCCCTGTAGATATGGTGAACGCTGACACTGCAGAGGGGCTGGCCGAAGCGGGCAGACGGAATGTGTATTCCACCCCCACGGCGATCCTCCTTTCCGGCGACGGCTCTGAACTGGACCGGGCCCGGGACTCAGGTGCAATCGCCTCCTGGGTAAACAGGCTCGCCGTATAAGTTTTTGAAAATTGCGCTTCGGAAGACCAGCCTTCTGGATTATCCGGGAAAAATAGCGGCAGCGGCTTTTGTCTCAGGCTGCAACCTCCGCTGTCCTTGGTGTCATAATCCGGAACTGGTCCGCCCGGAACCCGAGTCGTGGAACACGGAAACCCTTTCCCCGGATGAGGTGCTGGCCTTTTTACATAAACGCCGTGCCGTTCTTTCGGGGGCGGTGATCTCCGGCGGCGAACCCTGCCTCTGGAAAGACCTCCCGGGCTTCATCGCCGAAATAAAAAAAATCCCCCTGCTGGTAAAACTGGACACCAATGGTACCATCCCGTCCATGCTGGAAATGATCTTTGCGGATGAAAAATCCCGGCCCGACTATATCGCCCTGGATTTGAAGCTGGCCCCATCCCGTTATGCGCTTCTCATCAATGGCCCCGCCGCCAATACCGCCGGCGCCCTGAAACAAAGCGCCGCCCTTATCCACAGCTCCGGCATAGAGCACGGGTTCCGCACCCTGGCCCTTCCGATGAATTTTATCACCGAAAGGGACATCGAAGAGCTTGCCCCCCTGGTTGATGAGGCCCCCTGGCAGTTCCGGGCTTTCCGGGGGGGGAATTGCCTGGACAAGACCTGGGACTGCATTGAAGAAACCGAGGCGGAACTTGAAAAAAGGGCGAAAGACCTCGCGGAAAAGGCCCGGCAGCTGGGCAAACGGGGAATAGGGCCCGGTTGAAGAAGCGGGGGATCGATGCAACTCCACAAAATATGCCTATTTTATGGAGTTGTAATCTATGTAATATGCTTATTTTATGGAGTTATAATCCATATAATTGACAAAATTTATTGGGATAGATATTATTGAGGTTATGGGCAGAGTTTTTTCCCGTCATTTTGACCGATTATCCGATTTTTCGCTTCCCGGTAGGATTATGGTCATCTACGGCCCCCGGCGGGTAGGAAAAACCACCCTGGTAAATAATTATCTGAACAGGCTGCTTGAAACAAACCACCCAATGATTCTGCGGGCCTCCGGGGACAATATCCGGGATCGGGGTATCCTTTCCAGCGAGGATACTAAAGCTCTTCTGGATTGGACCAGCGGCTATACTTTTTTGTTTGTCGATGAGGCCCAGCATATTCCTGAAATAGCCTGGGGCCTTAAACTGCTCATCGACAACCGGCCTGAGCTGAATATCATTGCCACCGGTAGTTCAAGTTTTGATCTTTCCAACAAGCTGGGCGAGCCCTTAACCGGGCGGCAGGTTCCCCTTAAAATGTTTCCTCTTTCCATTGGCGAGTTGCGGCAGTCCATGAATGAATTTGAAATAAAAGAAAACCTTGAAGATTTTCTTGTTTTTGGTATGTACCCTGAAGTAAGAACCGCATCGTCTTCCGATCAAAAACGTTTTATCCTGAATGAATTGACCAATGCATATCTCCTTAAAGATATTTTGCAGTTGGAACGGATCAAGAAGCCAAAGGTGCTGGTAGACCTTTTAATCATGGTGGCGCTGCAAACCGGAAGTGAAGTCAGCCTGAACGAGCTGTCCAATAACCTGCGGGTCGATATAAAAACTGTTGAACGGTACCTTGATCTTTTGGAAAAATGTTTCATTCTCTACAACCTGAGGGGGTTCAGCCGGAATTTGCGTAAGGAAGTTACCAAAAAAAGTAAATATTATTTTTACGATACCGGTGTCCGCAATGCCCTGATTCAAAATTTCAACCCCCTTTCTCTGCGGAATGATATTGGCGCCCTCTGGGAAAATTTCATAGTCATCGAACGCCTTAAATACCGTTCTTACAACAACATAAATGCCCGCGATTATTTCTGGCGCACCTGGGAAAAACAGGAAGTTGATCTGATTGAAGAATATGACGGCCGCCTCCATGCCTGGGAGTTCAAATGGTCATTCCGCAAATCCCCAAAGCCCCCCTCTGCCTTTCGGGAGAATTATCCCGATGCTGATTTTGCCGTGATACACCCCAACAATTTTTTGGCTGCCTTGTGACAATATAAGCCCCGGCTCTATGCGTGGTGCCTCATTTAGAAATGTACCTTTCGGCTATGGGTGCCTCATTTCAAAAATGTACCTTTAAGCCATGCCACGCAGCTTGGCTTGGTGGGCGGTCAGCATGGAGTTGACGGCCCGATGAA
>BNUV01000063.1 GCA_025997615.1 Spirochaetia bacterium | reverse complement strand
CTCCGGGAAATAAGGATCCAGCGCAATGATAATATCCCTGGGCGCAAAGGGCAGCGGCGAAGCCGCCAGCGGCGCAGATTCTCCCAAAAGCCTCGCGGCGGTTTTGGCACTGTAAGCGAGTATTGCTTTTTCGGGCCGTTCCGACTGAATTATGTAGAGGTCTTCAATGCGGGAAACCGCCGCATAAATCCCCGCAGGAAAATTTTTGATCCCAGGGGGCAGCCTAAGAGGCGGCAATTCCAGAAACGGCGCCCTGTCACGGCCGGGGCTCCGCTTAAACGATTCAAGTTTTGAAGGGATTACCGGGGCGTACCGTTTTGACATGGCTTTGGTCTGGATCAAATACACGGCGTCTCCTGAGTCAAAACCTTCCGGCGCCGAAACCCAGAATCCATTTTTCCCCTCATCCTCCGCGAAACGCAGTTTGTGGGATTGCCGGTCCGAATCATCCGCCCGGTGAAACCGTATCGAATCGCCGGGCTGGGGCATGACCTCCGGGTAAGAAAGCTCAACCTGCCGCTCCTCGCCTGCGCCCCTTATCCTCTTAATCTTCCCCAGAAAAATTCCCGTGCCGCCGCTCTGGGCCGGATTAAGCCAATCCACAGGCGCGTCTTTGTCAAAACAGAAAATTGTCTTGCTCCGGGCAAAATCGTTTTGCAAAATTCGCCGCCCCTCGTCGACGGCCTGGCGGATTTTTTCTTCACCGCCTTCCGCCACACCGTCTAAGACCCGGCGATATGCGGCGGTGACGGCGCCCACATAATCGGCGCTTTTCATCCGGCCTTCAATCTTGAAGGAATTTACCCCCGCCTCCGCCAGCAGGGGAACTTTTTCCAGAAACTGGAGATCCGCCGGGCTGAAATAGTAGCCCCCCTCCTCCCCCTTCTGATAGTAACGGCGGCAAGCCTGGGTACACATCCCCCGGTTGGCGGATTTTCCCCCCAGGTAACTGGAAAAAAGACAAAGCCCCGAGGCGCTGATGCAGAGGGCCCCGTGAACAAAAACCTCCAGCTCCATGTTTGTTTTTGAACGGATGGAACGGATCTCCTCCAGGCTGAGTTCCCGGGCCAGCACGATACGGGAAAAGCCGTGGCGGGAAAGAAAATTCACCCCCCGGGCCGAGGCAATGTTCATCTGCGTGGAGGCCAAAAGTTTAAAGGAGGGGAAATTTTGTTTAACCAGGGTGATAATGCCGAAATCCTGAACAATAAGGCCGTCGGGCCCCAATCCGGATAAATATTTTAAAAGCTGGTAAAGCCGGTCCGTTTCCCGTTCTTCAAAAACCGTATTGACCGTAACGTAAATTTTCCGGCCCATGCGGTGCATACTGCGGAGGGCCCCTTCAAATTGGGAATAGGCGAAATTGGCGCTCCGCATACGGGCGTTAAAGTTTTTGAGCCCCAGATATACCGCATCCGCCCCTTCTCCGACGGCCGCATCCAGAGCTTCCGGAGAACCCGCCGGGGCGAGCAGTTCAGGAACCATAATACAATAATTCTATTGTATTTTAGTCAATTATTCAATATGCTCTAAGTATGAGTAAAGAAGTTACTATCACCAATGATAATTTTGATTCCGAGGTTCTGCAGTCGCCCATCCCGGTTTTGCTTGATTTTTGGGCTTCCTGGTGCGGTCCCTGCAAAATGATAGGCCCTTTTATCGGCGAGTTGGCGGAAGAATACACCGGGAAGATAAAAGTCGGCAAGATCAACGTAGATGAGGAAAGTGATCTGGCGGGCCGGCACGGCATCGTGTCCATTCCCACCCTGGTGGTTTACCAGAATGGGAAAATTGTCCGCCAGAAAACCGGGGCCGTCCCCAAACAGGACATCGAAAGCCTGTTCAAGGACCTTTAATTAGCCTGTAAAGCGGTTACTTCGGTACATACCGGTTGGGGTTGTTCGCCTTCCCCGGTGTGGCCCCGCTGGCCACGGTAATGTACCAGTCCGCAGCGGTGTTGGTATCGACGGTCGTTTCGTCCCGGCTGATGCTCCGGGTGTTTGTGGTAGTCTTGCTGATCACCGCATCGGCAGGGCCCGGTACGGCGTTTCCCGCTGCCTGGGTCCAGGCCCCTTGTTGGGCGCAAAGCTCCGCCACATCCGCCAGGTCCTGTTTTGCCCACCAGGTGTCGGCGGTTTCGCTTAATAAAACCGCATCGAGAATGTTATCATCCTGATCCATAAGATAGACCGCATCGGTCTTCCGCAGCCGTTCCTTGGACTCGGGGAGCCAAAAATCCCGGGCCGTGTCCAGGTTTTCGGTTCCTTTGGATAGGGTCAAATCGGATCCCGTCTCATTGGCCCAGCCCGTTTCCGTTTCTTTGGTGCGCAGGTGAATCACCAGATATTCCCCCTCGTCAACTTCCACCGGGGAAAATTCCAGCAGCGGTTCTTTAATGCTGTTGACCCCGCAGAAAAGCCGCAATGCCCCCAGATTTCCCTTGCTTTGGGTCCGTAGTTCCACAAATTCCACTTTGTCGCCGGAATATTCGGTCCGCAGCTCCGTAATAAGCAGCTGAGGAATGCGGTCGTTCCGGGTCCGGAAACGGATCACCACATTGAGGGTGTTTTTATTCTCATCTTCTACCAAAAGGTCCGCCGTTACCGGCACCCCTGCCCCTAGGGATTCGCCCAAAATCACCGCCACATTGGTTCCCTCCCCCGTCGATTCAATCTGCGCCGAAACATCAAAGTTTAGTGAAACCACTTTAACCGGGAGCGAAAATTGAAAATCGATCTCCCGTTCCGAAACAGCTTTATAACCGAGAAAAACCGGAGCCTCCGCCGTGGAGCCCAACACTTCCCGGACCGCCGATTCTGTCGAAAGGGTACACGCGGAAATGAACAGCGCAAGTAACAGTGAAATCCCTAAAAAAATGTTTTTCATAAAATGCCTCCGGTGTATTAAGGGATCCATGATGCGTACCGCTTTAATGTTTTGGCGCTTTTTTCACTTTTCTGAAAAATATTTTTGTGTATACTGCTTATTATGGAAGATTTGAACACACGGAACCTCAACCTCCTGGCGCCGCTGCGTTATACCCGGCAAGACGCCCCTCCGGATGGCCTTTTCCCCGGGGAAGGCCTTCCTCCGGAAGAATGGGTATTTTGCTTTGACCTTGACCGGAATCAGGCCCAGGCTTTTGAGCCCGAGGGGGAGAATTACCTGGGGAATTTGGTTTTTCAGGGAAAAACAGGAAACTTGGTCCAAATGGTGGAGATTCCCGCCGGGAAATACCTTTTTGCCCAAAAACGGAGCCTTTTAGGCCGGCAAGATATCATTTCGATGGCCATAGAAGTACAAAAAGATGGTCTTTGGGAGCGATGGACCTTGAACAACCGGCTTTATATCCGTTTTCTTTATGAGGATGAGGCTCCTGTCAGCCAAATTTTCAGGCCGGTTGAGGGGGACATGATCCTATAAATAGGGTATACTTTTTTAGGCGATCATGAAATACAGTGAAACCGGCTCAATGAAAACCACCCGCAGGTATCTCCCCCTTCTTCTGGTTTTCGGGGCCTTTTTCCTCATGGTGTTGACGGGCTATCTTTTTATCCAGGACATCCTCCAGGACAAACTGCGGGAAAGCGCCAATCATGCACTTTCCGCCGTGGAGGAACGGGTAGCGTCAGCGTTCGCAGAAGCTGATGTTTCCATGCTCAATGCCTATCACACTGTTCGGGGCATGATTTCTTCCGGCGCAAGCCAGGAGGATCTTTTACGTTACCTCACCGCTACTACCGCATGGATGAGGGGGTGGAAAGAGGGAGGATCCGCAGAACGTGAAAATTCAAACCCCCTGCTTTTATACGGAATCTACGGTTATATCCGGGGAGAATTTATCGACGCCATAGGGCTTAACCCCGGCAGCGATTATATTCCCCAGCGGCGGCCCTGGTACCATACGGCAGTACGAAACGCCGGAAAAACGTCCTATACTACGCCCTATACGGATGCTTCCACCGGTGACACCATTATTTCTGCGGTACGAAACATTGAAAATGACAAGGGCGGCATCGACGGTATCCTGGTCCTGGATATCAATATTGCCTATCTCAGCGAGTACATCGAAAATTTAAGTCTTTCACCCGGCGGCTACGGAATGTTGCTGAGCGAGAATATACTGATGGTTGCCCACCCCCGGAAAGAACTGGAGGGAAAAACCCTGGAAGATCTGGGGGATGATTACCGGGAAGTGGCGCGGCTGCTGCGGGCAGGTGAAACTGTATCGGCCCGGAGGATCCGTTACCTGGATGATAAACCTGCGCTGGTTTTTTTCACGCCCCTTTTTAACGGCTGGTATGTGGGGCTGGTAAGTCCCGAGCGGAGTTTCAACCGGAGCCTCTATTACGCCGCTGCCATACTTTCCGTTCTCGGTTTGGGTCTGGCGATCATCCTGGGGCTGGTGCTGCTGCGTATAGACGCCGCCCGGCTTCGGGCCGACGAAGAGAACCGTATCAAGTCGTCGTTCCTCGCCCGCATGAGCCACGAACTGCGCACCCCCATGAACACGATCATCGGCATGAGCGAGGTGGCGCTGCGGTTGGGCGGTAACAGCGCCGAACATTTACGGCAGATCAACAAAGCCGGTAACGCCATGTTGGGCCTTATCGAAAATTTGTTCGCCTCCCGAACAGATAATTTGCCGCAGCAGGATCTGTCAAAGAATGCGGCGCGAAATGCGGCGCAAAAAACAAAAACAGCAGACGGCGAAATAATGCCCGAACACGCCGCATTGATCCGCAGTATCCGGGGAAAGCGGAAGACTCTTAAACTGGGCATGGCGTCAACGCTGTTTTTTATTTCGTCTATAATGCTTCTTCTGGTCGGCATAGTAGTGATGCTGTATATGACCCGCACCATAAAGATGGTGGAAACCGCCACCCAAAATCATCTGCTGTCGGCAGCGCGGGCGGCGGCAGCGGCGGTAAGCGTGGAAGAGCTGGAACTGTTCAAAACGGCGGAAGATATAGAACGGCCCGAATGGGGCCTGATCCACGACCGGCTGGAGGCCTTTAGCAAAGAGCACAATATACTTTATGTGTATTACTGGCGCGATTACGACGGAAAACAAATTCAATACATTATTGACAATGATAACGATCCTGAAAGTATGGCTACCCCCGAAATGTTTTATTCGAGAGACGCCGACCCTATTACCGCCGCTATTGTGCCGAATATCCTTTTGGGGGGAACCTACACCTCGAATCTGGGGGCCTATACCAAAGACTGGGCCGGCCTTATTTCGGGGGTTGTCCCGGTGTTTGACGCGGACGGATCGGTATACTGCGCCGCCGGGGTGGACATGAGCGACGAAGTGGTAATCGCCCAACAGCAGAATATGATGGTCATCCGCATTGTATTGTTAAGTTCCCTGGTGTTTTCCCTTTTTTCAGGGGGACTGGGGATGTGGTTCTATCACAAAAAAGCAACGGAAAGCGATCATGCCAATCAGTCAAAATCATCGTTCCTCGCCCGCATGAGCCACGAAATCCGCACTCCCATGAACGCTATCATTGGTATGGGTGAGCTGGCCTTACAGGCGGAACCTTCGCCCCGGGTGGCGGAATATATTGCAGATATAAGGCAGGCCGGAAAAAATCTGCTTACCCAGATCAACGACATCCTGGATTTTTCAAAGATCGAGGCGGGAATTCTGGAGATCAACCCCGCCCCATACCGGCTCTCGTCCCTCCTCAACGATGTGATCAATGTGTCGCGGGTGCGGGCCGGTGAAAAAGCCCTTCTTTTCACGGCGAATGTGGACGCAAATATTCCCGATCAGCTTTCGGGCGACGAGGCCAGGATCAGGCAGGTGCTTCTCAACATGATTTCCAACGCCGCCAAATATACCCCTAAAGGTTTTATTTCCCTATCCATAAGCGCGGTGTATCCCGAAACAGAAAATTCCAATCTGCTTACGCTTTCGATTGAAGTAGCCGATTCTGGTATAGGAATTAAACCGGAAGATATGCCGAATTTATTCGGCAATTTTGTCCGCCTGGATAAAGAAAAAAATCGTAATGTTGAAGGAACAGGCCTGGGGCTTGCCATCACCCGGAGTCTTTGCCTTGCCATGGGCGGCGATATTACGGTGCAAAGTGAATACGGCAAAGGTTCGGTTTTTACCGCGGTGATTCCCCAGGTCTATGCTCCGGTTACAAGGGTGGCGATGGTGAAAAATCCGGCGGCCAAAACGGTGCTGCTTTACGATCATCCGGGCCGCCGCGCCGAATCTATTTCCCGCACGCTGGAAAATTTGGGTGTGCCCTGTACAATAACAGCGGGCGGGGATGATTTTCTCGCGAAACTGGAAAATGGCGGCCCTTCCGGTTTTTGGAATTTCGCCCTTGTTTCTTCCACGGATGAACAGAATTCTCTTTCCGCCGAAGCTGTTTCTCTCATTGAAAAAAAGAAGCTCCCCACAGCGCTGGCGCTTCTCATGGACCAGCGGGATATCCAAAACACCGGCGCTATTCCGTCAATTATTTTACCCGCCTATTGCGTTCCCCTCGCCAATTTCTTAAACGGCGAAATAACCGGCGAAAGGAGGAAAAAACAGGAAATGCGCTTTATCGCTCCAACAGCCAGGGTGCTTATTGTCGATGACATCGCGACAAACCTGGCCGTAGCAGAGGGGCTGATGTCCCCCTACAATATGGAAATGGAAACCTGTATGTCGGGCCAGGAGGCGGTAGACCTCGTAAAGCTCCATCAATACGACATTGTATTTATGGATCACATGATGCCCGGCATGGACGGCATTATGGCAACATCCCTTATCAGAGAATGGGAAGCGGAACAGCAAAAAAACAAAGTCCCCGTGGTTGCCCTCACGGCTAACGCTCTCAGCGGCATGCGGGAAATGTTTTTGGAAAAAGGCTTTAGCGATTATCTTTCAAAACCAATAGAGGTTGCCAGGCTGAACGAGGTCCTTTTTAAGTGGATACCGGAAAATAAACGCGAGGAGTCGGAGGCGCCTGAAGTGAGAGAAACGGAAACCAAAGCGCCTGTAATAACCATGAAACAACCCGGAAATGTGCCGAAAAACGCCCTCCCCTTCCTGCGTTTATTGGCCTCGGCGTTGAAGGCGAAAAAAGCGGATGCGGCGAATCCTGTTCTGGACGCGCTTAAAAAACAAATAACCGATTCCAAAACACAGGAAAAACTGGAACAAATTTCCGGCATGGCGCTCAAAAGTGAATTTGACAATGCGCTAAAAATAGCTGAGGAATTGCTGAATGGATAAACGGCAGGTGTATCTGAACAACGCCGCGGGAAGCTTTCCATCGGCGCCGGGAGTTGTGGAGGCGGTGGTCCGTTCCATGCAAGAGCCGCCGTATTCGCAGGGGCGCGGCGCATTTGGCACGGGCGTCAACGCACTGGAAGAATGCCGCCGCAGGGTCGGCCTGCTGCTGGAGGCAAAGAACGAAGAAATCGTTCTTTGCTCCGGCGCCACCGCCGCATTGAACATGGCCATCCTCGGCCTTGGTCTCCGCCCCGGCGATTTGGTAATTACCTCTGTGATGGAACACAATTCTGTTTTGCGGCCGCTGGCCCGGCTGGAAAAAATACTGCCCCTGCGTCTTGAATACATACCGCTGGACGCGGAGGGAAATCTCGATCTAAGGGTGTATGAAAAACTGCTCCGGGAAAAACCACGGCTCGTAGCGCTAACCGGCGGCAGCAATGTTACCGGAAGGATCAATCCGGTAAAAGTTTTTTTTGAAAAAGCAAAAAACGCCGGGGCTTTTACCCTCCTTGATGCCGGGCAAACCGCGGGCCATATTTCCCTCCATCCCGCTTCTCTTTATACCGATATGGCCGCCTTTTCGGGATATAAGGGCCTGGCCGGTCCCCAGGGGACGGGAATCCTCTCTGTTGCATCCCCGGTAAAACTGGAACCGGTATTCACCGGAGGCACCGGCGTTCAAAGCGACAACCCCTTCCAGCCCGAAGAAATGCCCCTGCGGCTGGAAGCGGGCACTCCCGGCACTGCGGGATTCGCCGGTCTCAATGAAGCGGTAAAATATTTTATGGAAAATGAAAATCAAATTATCCAAAAAGAAAATGAAAATACCCGCGCCCTGGTTGAGGGCCTTTCTTCAATAAAAAGAATAAAGATACTGGATAATTTTTTTACAGCGGACCGGCAGGAAAGACTGCCGGTAGTTTCTTTTATCATCGAAGGTCTTTCCGTCGAAGAAGCGGGGTTCATGCTGACCGAAGGATTTGGTATACAGTGCCGCACCGGTCTGCACTGCGCGCCACTCCTGCACAAGGCCCTGGGGTATTCTGACGGTTCTATCCGTTTCAGCCCCTCGTATATGACGCCCATGGAAGATATAAACTATGCGCTGGAAGCGGTGAGGTCCATTGTCCATGAAACTGATAAAAGTTGAAAAAATGGAAACCTGCGCGTCAGGAGACCAGGCGTATAAATATTTTTTTGACGAAGACTGGAAAAAAGAGCATATCGAAAAACTCGCAGCATTGGGCAAATTAAAATACTACGGAAACTTTCCCCGTCCACTGTTCGAGGTGAAATGCGCCGGCGGGGCCACCATCATAGGGGTGGAACAGGCAAGGGACGTCAAGGTGGTTTTTCCCCGCGACACCGCAGAAGTGGAACAGGAAGTGTTCCAACGGGAAGCGTTTCAAAAGGCATTACACCCCCAGCCTGTTCCTCCGCAGTAAGTCACCGGTGGTCTGTACCGTTACCGGCGTATAGCCCGGCAGGGGCAGTATGCGCTCGTGGACCGCGTCGATGATCCATTCAAGCTGGGGGAAGTAGAGCTGTTCCATTTCCGCAGCCGGGGTGATCCAGTTGCGGCTTCCCACCACCGCCACCGGCGCGTCCAGATAATCAAAAGCAAAGGTCTGAATGTTACTCGCCACGTTGTGCAGGAAGGAGCCCCGCTCGGCGGCATCGCTGGTGAGCAGCAGCTTACCGGTCTTTTTAACAGAATCTACAATTTTGTCGTAGTTCAACGGGTTGATGAAACGTAAATCAATCACTTCTACTGAAAGGCCAAATTGGGCTTCAAGTTTTTTCGCCGCGTCCATTGCCTTGTACAGGGTTGCCCCGATGGTGGCGATGGTAAGGTCCTTGCCCTGTTTGCGTATCACGGGCTCGCCTTCGGGAATCTCGTAATAGCCTTCGGGAACCCCGCCTTTTTCAAACTGTTCGCTTATGTCATACAGAAGCTGGCTTTCAAAAAAGATCACCGGGTCGGTGCCGCGGAGGGCCAGGTTGAGCATTCCCTTGGCGTCGTAGGGGGTGGCGGGAAAATAGGACTTGAGGCCGGGGATGTGTGCGGTGAGCGCCGCCCAGTCCTGGCTGTGTTGGGCGCCGTATTTATTACCCACCGAAACCCGCACCACCAGCGGCATCTTGAGTAATCCCGCCGACATGGACTGCCACTTGGAAGCCTGGTTGAAGATTTCATCGCCGGCCCGGCCCATGAAGTCGCAGTACATGAGTTCCACCACGGCCCGGCCGCCTGATAGCGCGTAACCAACGCCGGAACCAACAATTGCACCCTCGGAAATGGGGCTGTTGAAGAGCCGCTTGTAGGGCAAAAGTTCGGTGAGGCCCCGGTATACGGCAAAGGCTCCTCCCCAATCGCGGTTTTCTTCGCCCCATGCCGCCATGGTGGGATCAATGGTAAAGCGGTGCAGCATGGCTTCAAACAGGGCATCCCGGTATTGAAAAGCCTTATTCTTGGATACGGGTTTTCCTTCGGCGTCAAAGCCGTAGCGGGCTTTCCCCGCCAGGGCCTTTACCCGCAGGTTTTCCGCCGCAGGCTGCAGAAGTTCCGGCTCCCGGTCGTCCATTTTTTCAACCTTGCCGTTGGAGAACATCACCGATTCAATAAATGCGCCGCCCAGACGGGTTGAGACATCGTCGTTGACGGCAAGTTTGACCACTTCAAGAAGCTTCGCCCTGATGCCTTCCCGGAGGCTTTCAAGATCGAATTTGCCTACGGCTTTATTTTCTATAAGATACGTGCCGTAGGCTTCGATGGAATCCGCCTCCTGCCAGAGTTTCACTTCTTCCGGCGTGCGGTAACTTGAAGCGTCCGAAGGGGAGTGGCCGGAAATGCGGTAGGTAAGGGTGTCCAGCAGTACCGGCCCCTTGCCAGCCAGGAGGATTTCTTTTTTCCGTATTATCGCATCCGCCACCGCCAGGGGGTTGTAGCCGTCCACCCGCTCCGAATGCATATTTTCGGGATTGACCCCCGCGCCGACCCGGGCCATGAAGCCGTAACCCATGGTTTCGCCGGAAGTTTGTCCCCCCATGCCGTAGAAGTTGTTGAAAAAATTGAAGAGCACCGGCGGAGCGCCCCCCGCGCTTTCGGGCCAAAGGGTGCGGTACTGATCCATGGCGGATAACATCATCGCCTCCCAGACCGGGCCGCAGCCCATGGAAGCGTCGCCTATGTTGGCGATGACGATCCCCGGTTTACCGTTGATCCGTTTATACAGCGCCGATCCCGCCGCTATATCCGCCGAGCCGCCGACAATGGCGTTGTTGGGCATGGAACCGAAGGGCGTAAAGAAGGCGTGCATTGAGCCGCCCAGCCCCCGGTTAAAGCCCGCCTTACGGGCGAAAATTTCTGCGAGCGTTCCGTAGAGGACAAAATTTTCCGCCAGGTCCCGCAGGTTTTTATGGGGGATTTTTTCGGCAATACCCAGAGTTTCACCGTCAAGAAAACTTTTCATTATCGCCTCAAGACGTTTTTCGCCATCGGTGTTTTGCGACAACTGCCAGAGCGAGGAAAAGCACTTGGCGAGAATTTCACCGTGGCTGCGGTGGCTGCCAAAAATGTAATCGTCAGTGCTGAGGTTCAGGCACTGTCCCACGGCCGAGGCTTCCTGGCCCATGGAAAGGTGGGCCGGTCCTTTGTGGTTGTACTCAATGCCGTTCCACGCGCCCTGGGTTTTGAATGTGTTGAGCATATTTTCGAATTCCCGGATCACCGCCATATCGTACCAAATACGCAGGAGCCGTTCCTTGCCGTAGAGTTCGGCTTCTTTTTTGAAATCGTTTTTGTACTGATTAACCGGTATGTCTTTGAGTTTGAGGATCTGCGGCTTCCGCAGCTCTTGGGGATCAACTACGATTGATTTAGGCATTTCTTTCTCCTTGTGTTTATTCTAATCCCCACACCGCATCACGGATGAGTTCGCTCACCGTGGGATGGGGGAAAATGAGTTGTTTAACTTCGTCGATACGGAATTCCTGCTCAATAAGGGCCGCACCGCCCCAGATGAATTCCGGCGAGTATGCGCCAACGGCGTGAATACCCAGAATACGGCGGTTTGCAGCATCGGCGATGACTTTGACCGCGCCATGGCCGGCAAAGGTATTTTCCGCAACGAAGCGGCCCGAGACCTTCATGGGAAGGCTTGCCTTGATGATGGCAACACCTTTAGCGGCGGCCTCCTGCTCGGTGATGCCAACCCCGGCGGCCTCGGTGATGCCGTAAACGGCCCAGGGTATAGCGTTGTAGCGCATACGGTTTGACTTGCCTCCGAGAATGTCCGCCACCGCGACCTCTCCCATGCGATAAGCCGAATGGGCAAGGAGGCTTTTACCGGTTACGTCGCCGGCGGCCCAGATGCCGGGAATGTTTGTCCGCATCCGGTCATCCACGGCCACGCCTTTGGGAGTGGTGTCAATGCCGGCGGCCTTTGCACCCCAGGTATCGAGCACCGGCCGGCGGCCTACCGCCATGAGCACCAGGTCGGCATCCTGTTTTTCGGCCTTCCCGTCTTTTGTGGTGTAATGAACCGCCGCGCCTTCGATCTTCTCAACCTTGCAGCCCAGTTTGAAGGTCACATCCTTCATTGCCCGGCGGAGCAGAGGGGCCTGTTCTTTATCCATAAAAGGGACGATCTCGTCCATCATTTCGATGACCGTTACTTCCGAGCCCAGGCTTGAAAAAAGCCCGGCGAATTCCACGCCGATAACCCCGCCGCCGATTACCGCGAGCCGTTGGGGAACGGTTCCGATGGCGAGGAGGGCGGTAGAATCCACTACCAGGGGATTATCTTTAGTACCCGGTATGGGGGGCAGCGCCGGAACCGAACCTGTGCAGATGAGAATTGTTTTCCCCTCATGCTCCGCCGTGCCGTTACCCGAAACCGAGAGTACCCGGGCGGGCTTGTCCCCAGATGGGTCTCCGGACGGGGGGCAAATAATTTCCCCCCTGCCGTTGATCACCTCAACGCCGAAGCGTTTCATCTGCCCTTCAATCCCTGTCCGCAGCTTCGTAACTACTTCGGTTTTCCAGTTTTGGATCACCGCCCAGTCATAGGAAAGGCCCTGAACCATCACCCCGAATTTTTCCGCCTCTTTGGCGTGGACGTACTGTTTCGCCGAGTTGAGCAGAGTCTTGGTGGGGACGCAGCCCCTGTTGAGGCAGGTGCCGCCCAGATTCTGCTCCTCAATTAAGAGCACTTTTTTCTTTTCATGCCCCAGCCGCTCCGCCGCAAGGTAACCTGCGGGACCGCCGCCGATGATTATCGTATCATACATAATTCCCACTCCTCATTTTCTTATCCCGCCGCCAGCAGAAGATCGATATCAGCTATTGCCTCACCCAGGGCTTTGAGGAAGCGCGCCGCCGGGGCGCCGTCCACCACCTGGTGATTGATGGTCAGGCTGAAACCGATGTGGGGTTCAAAACGTACCTCTCCGTTACAGTCAGACACCGGCTTGAGCTCAATGCCGCAAACCCCGAGGATGGCCACTTCCGGCGCATTGAGCACCGGGGTAAAGCCGGTAATGCCCAGGCTTCCAAGGTTTGTCACTGTGAACGTAGATCCTGAAAGCTCGTCCGGCCTGACGCCTCCGCCCTGACAGGCAGCGGCCAGCCGCTTCGCTTCCGAAGAAATCTGCCCCAGAGGAAGCAGGTTGGCGTTGCGTATCACCGGTACCATGAGCCCCCGGGGCGTATCCACGGCGACTCCCAGGTGAACACGCTCAAAGGTCCTGAGGGTATCGCCGATTTTGTGCGCGTTCATAAATGGGTAACGGGGAAGGAGCCGTGATACCGCAAAGAGGATAAGATCGTTCACGGTGATTTTTGCAAGGCCAAGCCCGCCGGAGAATCCTTCCGAAGCCTTCATCCTGGAACGGATTTCCTGAAGCCTGGAAACCGGCGCAGAGGCGTTGAGGGTGAACTGGGCACTTTCCGCCAGGGATTTGAACATCCGGTCGGAAATAACTTTGCGAATACCCTTGATGGGCGTTTCGGTAATCACCCCTTCGCCCAAATCGGGTATAGCCGTGCCGCTCGCCGCCGTACCGCCGGTAGAAGCGGCGCCTGCAGACCCGCCGCCGCCGGCCAAGTCAGCCGCGGTAACTCGTCCACCAATACCTGAACCCGCCGCCGGTACGGCGCCCACAGCCACAGCCCTGGCCGCCGCGGTCAGAGTAGGCCGCCCCGCAAGCGCCGCAGCCACATCCCGCTCGATAATTCTGCCGCCCGGACCGGTGCCAGGCAGCCCTGTAAGGGGCAGCGCCTCTTTTTCCGCTAAATTCCGCGCCCGGGGAGAAGCGGCGATTTTTCCGCCATCCGCCGCCATTGTCTGGGGTACGGGAACAGAAACCGCCGCGCTCTGTACCACTGCGCTTTCGGGCTTTGCCTCGGCCGCAGCGGCGGGGGCCGCTCCGCCCAGTATAGCCTGCCAGTCTTCGCCCACCGTGCCGATAACCGCGATGGGCTCCAGGACCGGCACATCGTCGCCTGAGCGGTGGAGGATCTTCAGCACCACCCCTGCTTCCCCGGCGGGAACCTCAAAGGCGGCCTTGTCAGTCTCCACTTCGCAAACCGTGGTTTCTTCCCCGACCTGCTCGCCTTCCTTTACCTTCCAATTTACGATGATACAGGATTCAACCGTGTTCCCCTGACGGGGCATGATCAGTACATGCGCCATGACATCTCCTTATATTTATTCCCGCTTCCCGCAGCTCTGCTTCCGCCCGGTCATCTAAATTCCCATCGGTGAGAATCAGGTCCATGGCCGAAAGGGGGAGCACGCTGGAAAAGCCGATTTTGCCGTATTTGCTGGAATCCGCAGTGAGTACCGTAGTTTTGGCGTGGGCCTTCATGGCCTTGACGATTTCCGCACCTTCCATCAGATGGGTGGTCATGCCCCGCTCCAGGGTAAACCCGTCGGTTCCCACAAAGGCCAGCCGCACATTGAGCCGGGCTATGGTTTCCAGGGCGATGGGGCCTACCAGAGATTCGGTGGGCCTGCGAAACTCGCCGCCGGTCATGGTAATTTGTAAATTGGGATTCATCCGGGCGTAGGAAAAAACCAGGGTCGAGTTGGTCACAATGTGGATGTCCCGCTTTCCCGCCAGGTAACGGGCGATCAGGGCGGTGGTGGTCCCGGCCTCAATCATGATCACATCCCCGTCCCGAACCAGTTCCGCCGCCGTCCTGGCGATGGCGCTTTTTTGTTCAGGATACACCCGCTGCCGTTCCAGGATGTCCCGGTGCATTGCCGCCGCAGCGCCGCCCCGTTTCCGGTTGACCCAGCCCTTTTCCTCCAGAGCTTTGAGATCCCCCCGAATGGTAACCTCAGAAAGCCCCAGATCCCGGGCCAGAGCACCCACGAAAACCGAGCCATCGGCAGAAAGCCGGTCCAGAATGATCCGTTCCCGATCGTTGAGCTCGGCTATCAATTTGCCAATTCCTTTTGAAAAGGTTTCATTTCACTTTCGATTATATATCGAAACAATAAATAATGCAAGTGTTTTTTGGGCAATTCTCATTTTAGCTGCAGAAGCCTCTGCTATCTCCTTTAGATCAGTCTCCAGGTGGGGAGCGGGTCCGGTCTGCTGAGGGTAAAGGTTTATGGCTCTCAAAAGGGTGACTCCCTGTCCGTCTGACCGAAACAGCCCCAAACAGTGCCTGTCACCATAGGTGTTTACTCTTCCCCCCGTAGTGCCTCATTTAGAAATGTACCTTTCGGCTATGGGTTTTTCTTAAAATGGAATTATATTATGTGTTATGGAATCGACGTATAAACTGAACACAAGGGAACTGAAAGCGGATTTTATTACGGCAATTTGTGATATATATCCTAACAGGGACATTGAAATAACCGTCAGGGAAACGGTCGATGAAACCGAATACTTGCTCCGGTCTTCCGCCAACCGGGAACAGCTTTTGAAGGCAGTTGACAATATAAAGCAGGGGCAAAACCTTGTCTCCTTTGAAAATCTTGAAAGCGCCGTTAAGTGTGCGCAGGAATAGGCATGTTTCCTCCTGCAAGTATCATTATTGAAACAGTGCCAGTCACCATATGCGTTCACTTCGACTTGGCGGTAATAAAAATTCGTGGGGTCAGTGGTTAAATTCTTCTGCTAATTTTGCCAAATCGGCATGAATCAGTAAATGCGAAAACTCAAGCTCGTTAAACACGCTCTGCAGGTAAGCAGTCCTGGAGGCATTTGGTCAGTTTCTCAGCCTCAATGGGCTTGGAAAGGAAGGCGCTGAAACCCAGGCCCTTGAAATACTCGCCGGAAGTATTCATTACATTGGCGGTAAGGGCCACAATCGGAAGCCTGGCATAATGATCGTTGATCTGCCGCAGCCGGGCAGTTGTTTCTATGCCATCCATGCCGGGCATCATCTGATCCATAAAGATAAGATCGTATTCAGTGGAAGCCGCTTTTTCCAGAGCCGCTTTTCCCGAAAGAGCCAAGTCGGGTTTTATCTCGTAGACTTCAAGCATGGCCTCGGCAACCATAAGGTTAATGTCAACGTCGTCTACCACCAGTACTTTTGCGTTTGGGGCACGAAATGCTTCGTCCGGCTCCGCCTTTTTTGCTTTTGTCAATTCACTTATAATCAGGGGCAGGGTCACGGTAAAAACAGAACCCTTGCCATAGACGCTCTCCAGTTCTATCGAACCGCCCAGAGCGGCGCAGAGCTTTTGGGTAATGGCAAGACCCAGACCTGTGCCGATAATGCCTTTGTTCTTTCTGAGATCAAGCTGCTCAAAGGGTAAAAATATCCGCGACATATCTTCCTCGCGAATACCAATTCCCGTATCGGCGATTTCAAAAGAGAGTTCTGTATCAAGAGCTTTGGCGGAAAAAGTGATTGAACCGGCAAGGGTATATTTTATCGCGTTAGAGAGAATATTATTGAGGATTTGGCGCGTCTTACTCTCGTCCCCTACAATGTATTCCGGCAGTGATGATGCAAAATTGGTCTTGACCTCCAGGGCTTTTTCTTTGGCCGCAACTTCGGTGACCGCTGCAAGATTTTCGAGAAGCTGGTGCAGGTTAAAAACGCTATTGGTAACAACCATGCTTCCGGCGTCTATCTTGGAAAAATCAAGGATGTTATTAACAATGTCCAGAAGCGCGAATGATGACATCCGTAAATTTTCCATGTACTTTTTCTGTTTGTCCGATAAGGGCTCCCGGAGTATGGCTTCCTGAAACCCGATGATTGCGTTCATCGGGGTGCGTATCTCGTGGCTCATTGTGGCAAGGAAATTTGCCTTGGCCTTTGACGCCTCGTCAGCTTTTTCCTTTTCTTTCCCGTAGAGCCAGATTTGGAATTTTATTAAACCCCCGATAAAGAGACCGCAGATCAGCACTCCCTGAATGTTGTCCAAATGCAGTATAAAATTGGACGAGGGACGCTGGATCATGGAAGGATAGTAGTAGCTTATGGCAATACAGCTAAGAAAGATCGTAATTTCGATGATGATTATCGGGATAAGCGTCCGGTCATGGAACATCAGGAAGGCCAGCACAAGGGCCAATACGAAATAGGCAATAAGACCGGAGGAGATACCGCCTCCTACAATGAAGGTAAAGGGAATGCATACCATGCAGCCGAAGAAATAACAAAGTACGGTCCCCAATTTATACTGTTTGTATTTCAGGCAGACAAAATAAAGAAAACCGGCGATAAGAATACTTGAGGCCATGATAATGCCGGAAACCATGGAAACACCTTCGAGAAGCTTTATGGCTGCAGCCAAAAGCCCGCCAAGAAGGGCCAGGATACATATCAAAATTCCCAGCTGAACGGCAAGGGGGCTGTCGCTGCGGGCTATATAGGTTAAAGCAAAGTTCTCAATTTTTTTCTGCCAATTAATTTTCGCCATCTTCCACCTCTGCTAATGATTAAGGTTAACACAAAAAGAGAGAGAAAGGCTACGACACCAGATACATCCGCAGCTTCTCTAACATTTGCCCCAAGTCAATTGGTTTGCCTATGTGCACATCCATAAAGATACCGTAAAATCGGATTCTTGTCATCAGGGTTAACGCAGGGGTGACTGACACCGGCTCTTTCGGCTATTAGTTCAGAGGAGAAATCCCGGCGCAAACGGGCAAATTTGATATTTTCCCCAAGGGTGTTGAATATCTTTTGCTGCCTGGGAAGCAAGATAGTCTTTGGTTTACCCATAATGTTTATATTAGTATACTATAAAATTATATTTTGTCAATATATGTAAACATTCAGATAGTCATAATATGATTTCCAATTTCTGTTTCAAGCGGGAAATTTGTTTCTCCTTTTATTCCCAAACATCCAGCTTCATTTCTTTATAATAATATTCCCTGTCTTTTTCTCCAATCTCTCGTAATACACGGCATGGTACGCCTAATGCAATTACGTTTGGCGGTATATCATTGGGAACAACACTTCCAGCCCCTATCACGGAATTATCCCCTATCGTTACTCCCGGAAGTATTTGAACCCCTGAGCCAATCCATACATTATTTCCAATATGTACCGGTATATTGTATACATAATTATGTTCTCTTAATATTGGAAGTATAGGATGCCCCGATGTAGAAATAACAACATTCGGACCTATCATGCAATGATCCCCTACATATATTTCCGTATCATCCACAAAACATAAGTTGAAATTGCAATATATACCTTTCCCAAAATATACATTATGGCACCCCCAGTTTGCGTGTAATGGTGTTTCAATATGACATCCATCGCCTATTTCTGCAAACATTTCTTTTAGAAGTTTTTGCTTTTTTTCATGTTCTAATGGCCGGGTATTATTATAATCGTATAATAATTCCATATAAGTCAGTTGTTTTCCCATTATCGAAGGATCGTCATAATGGTACGGTAAGCTCTTGGCCTTTCTTTCCCTATTGGTCATGTTTTTCCTCTTTCCATAATCTTATGGATGCAAAATTTTTACCCCGAAAGGCTCAAGCTCAATTCCGGCTTTACCGGGTTCCGGCAAAACCAGCTTTTTCTCGTTGGTAAAATTCATAAGAAAGACAAACGTTTTTTCACCATCACTACGGGCCTGGACGGTGACACCCTCCGGCAAATCATCAAACA
>BNUV01000062.1 GCA_025997615.1 Spirochaetia bacterium | reverse complement strand
GCCTATACGATCTGTCAAGGGAAAAATCCCTCTGTGCCAAGCGGCCTTTCGATTAAACAGGTTGATTCAGGCAATACGGTTTTGCTGGATAAAATAGCGTCCATGCACGATGCAAAAAAATCCCGTCTGCGCCGGGACCGGAAAAAACTCTTTGATATTCTTTCATCCTGGAGGTCTGAAATTTTTGCGGTGATTGAAGGGGATAATTTTGAAGGTTACCTTATCTGCAAAGAAGGCGGAACCGAGATCAGTGAAATCAATTTGAAAAATTATTCCCGCATGGCCGAAGTTACCGGGCTCTTTTTACGGCAGAAAAATTTTACCGGCCGGGGTCAGGTTATAATTTCCGCCGGACCCCACGAACCGGAAAAAATCGCCGCCCTTTCCCGTTTTGCGGAAAGCTACAGCCAGGGCCCGGCTTACAGTTTTGCCGTATTTGATTATCAGCGTTTTACCGACGCATTCATAAAACTTAAAGTCCAAAACAACCCGCTGGAAGACGGTTCCTGTGTCATACAGGTTGAAGACAAGCGGCTCAAGCTTTTTGTGGACGGCGGCCAGTCAGGGGCTGCGGAAACAGATGCCCCGGCGGATTTAAAATTTGACCGGCTCGAAGCGATCCGTTTTTTATCTTCGCCGCCGGAAGTTCTGATCCATCCTGCCGTCAAAAATAATGCTTTTCTCCGAAGCCTTCTCCCCCTGCCCCTCTTTTTTGAAAATGCTGATGAGGTGTAGCAGCCAGTTGCCAGGAAAACAAAGAACCCTTAGAAAAGCTCCCCCTGCGGCTGCCGGGGCTTTTTCCCTTCCAGAATCGCCAGGAATTGATCTTCATCAATGATGGCCACGCCGTACCCCTGAGCTTTTTTGTTTTTTCCGGAACCGGAGCCGGGATCGTTGGTCACGAGGTACGAAAGATCCTTTACCACCGCCGATTTTACCTGCGCTCCCAGGGCTTTGAGTTTTTCCTCCGCCAGATTGCGCTTTATCGTTTTTAATTCCCCGGTAAAACAAAATGACAGATTCCTCAAGGGCTGGCTTTCGGGAGGCGGCGGATCTTTTATGCTGATGATCCCCGCCGCCAGAACATCATCAATTTCTTTCTGACATTCCACAAGTCCCCCGGTGATAGTCCCGGCGGTGATGTCTCCCAGGCCGTGGACGGCGGCCAGTTCTTCCACAGCGGCGGCGCGGAGTTTTTCCAGCGTGTCAAAACCGGCGGAACAAACTTTTTCCATGACAAGTTCCCCCACCCCATCAAAATCAAAACCGGCGATGAAAGCCGCCAGAGGCAACTCCCGGCGGGTCATGATGTGGCGGATCACTTTGGCTGCGGACAAGTCGCCCATGCGGTCTAATTCAGCCAGCTCAGCGGATGTGAGGGTGTAGAGATCGGCGATGTGCCTGAGGCGGCCTGAGTCAAAAAGCTGGCGGAGAAGTTTATCCCCCAGTTCCCGAATGTCCAGAACGTTCACCCATTTTTCCAGCCGGTGATGGAGCCGTTTGGGACAGGAAGCGTTGGGACAGAAAAGCCGGGTCCCCCCGTCGGTAAGGGGACTGCCGCAGGTACTGCAAAGCGTGGGAAATTCAATTTCCTGTTCTTCTATTTTTGACGATTCTGCGGCGGAAACAGGGGCCAAACCTTCAATTTTGGGGATGATCTCCCCCCGTTTGACCACCGTAACCAGTGATCCGATTTTAAGGCCCAGTGAACGGATCATGTCGGGGTTGTTGAGGTTAGCCCGCTGGACCGTGGTGCCGGCGATACGGACCGGATCAACGATGCCGATGGGCGTATAGGTGCCGCCGGACTCGCTCCACTCCACGGCCCGGAGAACGCTGAAGGCAGTCTCAAGATCAAACTTAAAGGCGATTTGCCTCTCGGGGCGGCTGCGGCGCAGATCGGTCATGTCGGTGCGGCGGTCCTTTACCACCAGGCCGTCTATGTCCACCGGAAGATCTTTCCGGGCCTCCGCCACTTTTTCACGCCATAAAATAATTTCATCGGCGGTGGAAAATTCTTTAGTCTCGGTGACGAAAAATCCCCGCTTTTTCAGCCAGGCGATTTTTTTAATTTCATCTTTGAAGTAAGCATCATCGGCGGAGGCGGAGGCGTCATAGGTCACCAGCTTAAGGTCTTCACAACCTTCGCCGTCCTTGCGCCGCATAAGACCGTTGGCGGCGTTACGGCAGTTGGCCTTATCGGCATATTTCTTTTTCCAAATATCGTGGGTCATCACCACTTCCCCCCGGATGCCCCCTGAAAAAGGCAGATCCAGCGCGGCGATAACCCCGGTCATACGCCGGGCATTCCGGGTAATATCATCGCCGATGACCCCGTCCCCCCGGGTAACGGCCCTTGTCAATTTTCCGTTTTCATACTGCAGCTCCAGGCTTGCGCCGTCCAGTTTGTACTGGCCCGCAAATATTTTTTTTACCCCCGGGTCTCCGCTCAAAATCTTTTCCGCCCAGGCCCGGAATTCTTCCGGATTAGCGGCCTTTTCCTGACTGCCCATGGGGATAAGATGTTTGGCCTTGGGAAATCCGTCGGTATCATCGGCCCCAACTTTTTTAAGAACCGCGCTTTCGGGATTCAAGGTTTTTAATTCGTCCCAGAGCAGATCGAATTCGCTGTCGGGAATTTCCTCCTCGCCGTTGTAGTACGATGCCTGATAGGCGATGATAAGTTTTTCCAGCTCCGCCGCACGATTTTTTTTGGCCATCTAATTTCCTTCAGATATATGCTATACGCTTATATGCTTAAAATAAATTTCCCGAACTTCGTGGCCTTTGGCAAGACCCTTTTGTTCAAACTTTGTCCGGGGCCTCCACATTTGCGGCGGCGCAAATCCGCCATTACCGGTATACGGATTCACCAGATGCGGTGTGGCGGAAAGCTCCGCCAGGGCCCAATCGGCATACTCAACCCAATCGGTAACCATGTAGATATAACCATTACCCGATAATTTTTCCGCCAGAAGATCCGTAAAGGGCCGGGTAACAAGCCGCCGTTTGTGGTGCCGTTTTTTCGGCCAGGGATCGGGAAAAAAAATATGAAACGCCGCCGCCTCTCCGGGACGGATCATCTTTTCAATTCCCTCAACGGCGTCGTATTCCACGATGCGGATATTTGAAAGCCCCCGCTCCTCAATTTCCCAGAGAAGCCGTCCAATGCCGGGCCGGTGAACCTCGAATCCCAGATAGTTGATGCCGGGATTTGCCTCGGCAATTTGGGCGGTGGCGATTCCCATGCCGAAACCTATCTCCACGGTGAGGGGATTTTCATTGCCAAAGATGCGGGGAATATCCAATGGTTCCGGCTGAAAGGGGATGCAATACGAACCGGAAAAATTTTCGTAGGACCGCCGCTGGGCATCGCTCATCCGCCCCGCCCGCAGTACGTAACTTTTGATAAACCGCATTTACAGGCAGCCCGTCAGCGCAGGGGCACCACATCGGTGAGGGCCGACGTGGCAAGGCTGGAGTCTACGGCCCAGAGGGCGACTCCCCGGACACCAGCAGGGAGGTCCAAACTCGCCACCGGCCCCTCAAGGCGATCCAGGGGCTTTACCATGAGAAAATTCCCCTGGCCGTCGTAACAGATAAAACGGTTCTCCGGCCAGGAAGAATCGATCCGGTACACGCCGCCTGAAACCGAAAGAAAGGGAAAAGGAAACCGGGGATCCGGGGGGGCGTCGAAGGTGAAATTCCGCTCGGTCCGTTCGCCCCCCTTGTTGACCAGCACCGCCCGGTACTGGCCCCGGGGCAGAATCCCGTTATCCTGCATGGCGATACTCCGGCTCCCAATCCAGGCGGTTCCGTCGGCCTCGTAGCTTTCCCAATCGCCGGGGCCGAAACTCCAGCGCAGCCCCTCCCGGTCGTGGTACAGAAACATCTCGTCCAGATTTTCCACCCCGTCATCATCTTCGGGGATCACAAAAAAAGAAAAACGTTCCTCGGGCCGCTCCTCCCCCTGATAGTACACCAGTTCCATCACCCCAAAGACAATCCGGGGTTCCGTCCGGGAGCAGGCGCCCAGAAAAACTAATGAAGAAAAAAGAAAAAATTTAACCACCAGTCTTTGCAAGCTGTCCCCTTTGATTATTTCATTGTAATCTGTTACCATTTTTATTCAAGTGTGGGCGCCATCATAAAAATCCGTCTCTGCAGCTTTTTCCTTTTCCTCCTGACCTTCGCCGCGCTTCTCCCCGCCGATACGGAACAGGGCCGCCGGGAGATGTTGATAAAAGAGCTGCGGAGCCGTGAAATCCCCTTTGAAGAACGCCCCCTTTTGGAAAATTACGGCGGTTTCGGCGCATCTATCCATGTGCTCCTCCCCCCCCTGACAGCAGAGACTCCGGGAGGAAATCCCCTGTCCTTCATGCTGGCCGTTCCGCTGCGGGGCTCCGGGGCGTCGCCGGATGAACAGGCGGAGGGGCTGTCCTTCGGCATTGAGACCGCCCTTTATTTTATTGACAGCATACGCCGCCATAACACGGCGATGGAGATCCGTATAGCTTTTCTGGGGGATGAATTTTCGAGGCTCCCCGCAGATTCGGTGCCGCTTGAACATCTGGGGCTCCGGGACCTCTGCGCCCTGCCGGAGATTCCCGAAAATGTCATCCTCTGGTATCTGGATATTGAAAAAGCCCCGGCGCAGATCCTTATCCACCACGGCGCCGAAAAAAAACTGGCCCCCCTCAGCATGATACAGGATATCCCCGAGCTTTCCGCTTCGGTCGGCGTCCCTTATTCGCTGGCCATCCACTTTAACGAGATTTATAAGCTTGGCCTGGCCGAAGGCCCTTCCGCTTTGTCCGTCACCGGGGACCGGGGAATCAACGCCCTGTATATTACGTCCCTGAAAGGCCGTGACGGAGAAAAAAACATCGGCCCCCCGGCGCTGGCGGAATTGATCGCAGCTTATACCGCTTCTTTCACCCTCCATTCGGAAACCCAGGATACCCATTTTTCTATTATCAGCACACCATTTTTTTCCGGAAAAATATTTTTCATTTCCGAGCAGGCCACCGTGGTATTGCTTTTTTTGGCATTGGCAGCTTTTCTCCTGTATCAGGGAATTATTTCATTGCTGAGGCGAAAAACCATCATCATCAGGCGGATCGTTTTTATCCGCCGCTTCTGGGTGATTTTGGCTTTTATCGCCATCCTTACGATCTCTTTTCTGATAGCGGCTTTTTTCTTTAATATTCTCTGCCGCATTTTTGCCGTTTCACCGCCCCAAAGTTACGGCGTCGCAGCCCTTGTTTTTATTTTCGCATTAGTACTATCATCTGTTTTCAGCTTTTTTATAGATCGGATAAGTATTCCCTATAAAGATATTTTTTACGGTAACGCATCCCTGTTTCTGATAAGCGCAGGAATTTTTATCGCCGCAGTCCTTAACATCACCTTTGTTCCGGTCTTTGTCTGGGCCTTTCTTTTTATCCTTATCGGAAGCCTCGTGAAAATTCCGGCGCTGGTGTACGTCTCCGCCCTCATCACCCCCCTGCAAGCCCTGGCGGCCTTCATCAATCTCCTTAACGAAGGCAACATGAAATTGACCCGGTCATTTCTGGAAGGAAATTTTTTTATCTGCCTCTACATCGCCCTGATCTGTATGCCCTTCATTCTGATCATAAAACGGGGAAATGTTTTACTGTGGAGGAGGCGCCGCCGTCTTTCATTCCGCTGGAATTTTCTGCCAAGGCCGGTGTTGGCAGCGTTCAGCATAATCGTTCTGGTGATATACCTTTGGCGTTCTAGTGCATCCATACCGCTGCCCCCCGAACGCAGAACGCTTGAAGCATCCGCCGAAGTTCTGGATCTTCGCCTCTCGGGCAGTGCCTTTCTGGAAAGCCGCATTCTGGGCCTGCAGCTCAAAGCCTCCGGTAATCCCGTCCGTTTCGACATCTACCTGGAAAACGCCGCCCCATCGCCGCCGGAAATTTATTCCGCCCAAATGCCTGTGGAAGCGGCAGGAGAAAATTCCCTGCGCCTTATCCTGGGGGAAGATCCCCCCAACCCCCTGAGCGCCGAACTGGTACTACCGCTAAAATTTTCCGGAGCCATCCGGGCCGAGGCCCTCTACACCGTCTATGACCCAGGCATCGACCCCATGCCTCCGCCCCCCGGCGCCGATTACCTCTTAAAGCTGGTGCGAACGCTCCCGGTGGGGGATATACAGCCGGAATAAACTCACTTTGGGCAGTGAAGGATTCGCCCTCCTTTCGCAAACATCCTGTTTGCTCATTCCGGGCCGGGGTTCTGCTAAATTAAAAAAGCGACGCTGATGCGCCGCTTTTTTGGGCAGTGAAGGATTCGAACCTACGAAGGCTGAGCCAACAGATTTACAGTCTGCCCCCTTTGACCGCTCGGGAAACTGCCCTTTCATCTACTATTGCACATTTCCGGGAAAATGACAAGCCCCGGAAAGAGCCGCCTCCCGGAATCGAACCGGAGACCTCATGATTACAAGTCAAGTGCTCTACCTGCTGAGCTAAGGCGGCTTTCCCTACATAAATATATGTTTCATGAAGATTCGTCAAGTAGTCAACGGCCCGCCCCGATCCGGCCGGAGAATTTCGGCGCCGTTCCGGTAAACGTGGCGGGGAACGGCCAAGGCGTCAAGGTAGCAGAGAAGCAGCGCCCGGATGGTCCTGGGGAGGCCGCCTTTTACCGGGGCTTCTGCGGTCACAAAAAGAGCGGCGTCCAGGGCGCGGCCCGATTGGCGCAGGGCGGCGGCGGGGTTTTTTTCATCCAGATCGGCGGTAACGGAAAAGGTCAGGGACACGATGTCCCCCTCTTCCAGGCCGTTTTCCCGCAAAAGATCATCATAAAGGATGCTTACCTGATTTGTTATGTCCGCCCCATCGTTACGGCAGCAGACGGCCCCCCGCAGGGCAAAAAGCCTTTTTTCCCCGCTTGTACCAGCATTCATGTCAAATTCCCCCCCGAGGCGGCGGTAATAAAGGCGGCAAAGACGGCGGCGGCAGCGCCAAAAATCCCCATGAGGATATATCCCCCCACGCCGGCAAAATAGGACCAGAGACGGCGGGAAATAATTATCCTGATGTCCAAAACCATGCCGCAAAACGACATGGCGGTCAAAAAAATCCCTATAATTATAGCCAGACGCAGCAAAAGGAGCTGGGTTGCATCGGTAAACTCCTGCCTTGTCCCCAAAATATACAAAAAGACACTAAAAAGGCAGAGAATAAAGCAAAAAAGCGCCAGCCGCTTGACCAGTTGCGCTATAATTGAATCAGGGAGCTTGTTGCGGAACATTTATTCTTAGTTTATCATAAATTCCGGAGCAAAGCATAGACGGAATGGGATGGGGTGATGAAGAAATTTTTCGTAACGTTGATTATATTGCTGATTCTGGGAGGGGCGGGGTTTTTCGCCGGCTGGGCGCAATTGAGGGTACCCCCGGATTCCTGGGGGGTCATGCGGTCCAAAACCCACGGCCTCGATCCAACGCTTATCCGGGCGGGGGAATTTCGCTGGGTTTGGTACAAACTTATCCCCGGCAACGTGGAAATTCTGGTTTTCGGCCCCGAACAGCTCGGCCGGTCCCTCTCCCTGCGGGGGGAATTGCCCTCGGGAAACGTCTACGCCACCCTGACAGGGGTTAATGCGGATTTTTCCTGGTCAATTGAGGCGGATATTTCCTTCCGCATCAAGCCCGGCGCCCTGCCGGATCTGGTGGAACATCAAAATATCACAAGTCAGGAGGCTTTGAGGAACTACGCCGCGGCGAAGGCCGGGGAAATCGAAGCTTTTGCCCTCCAATGGTTCCGCCTTCATACCGGTAACCCCGCTGAAAATCCCGCGATTCAGATGGAGCTGGAGGCGGAAATATCAAAAAAATTCCCCGCTATTGAGGATCTTTCCTGTGTTATCCGGTCCGCCAGATACCCCGACATGGCCCTGTACCGGTCTTTACAGCAGGTTTACGAAGATTATCTGCAAAAACAACGGGATTTTTTGAATTCGGATCTTTCAGAGGGGGCAAAGGGCAAACTTACTTCCCGGCTCCGTTTCGACGAGCTGGAAAGATACGGCCAGCTTTTAACCAAATACCCCATTCTGCTCCGCTACCTTGCGCTGGAAGCGGGGGCGCCTGATTTCGCCGGTGATTGAAAGACTTAACGAAAACCGGTATATTAAAACGAGGAGTTATGCTCGTGCTCAAAAGGTGTTTACTTTTTTCCTTTTTTTGTTGCTTTGTTTTTCTTGTCCTTGCAATCCCCCCCCTGTCGGCCCAGGAAGAAGGCGATGAGGATGAACAGGAAGGCGGAGGATCGGAGATTCCGATAGAATCAGACTGGTCTTTTCTGGATCGAACCCTTTATGCCCGGGGGGATCAGACTTTTATCATATCCCTGGGCGTTACTTTTCCCGCGCTTTTCATGGGCGACTCCATCAATACGAGTTGGTTTTTTGAGAATAACATCAATCTTGGCGGCACGGGCTCTCTGTCCTACAATTATTTTTTCGGCCCCCATTTTTATATAGGAGGCGAATTAGGCGGGATGTTTTCCAGCACATTGGGACAGAATATGTATTATGTGGTACCGATGGGCTTCCGCATGGGGTATCAGATCACACTGAACCGCTTTGAAATCCCCATTAACGTGATGATAGGGATGGCGCCCCAGATACACCGGGACAAGAATTATCTCGGCCTTATCGTCAAGCCCGGAGCCTCCCTTTTCTGGCGCCTTAACATGGACTGGTCCTTCGGCCTTAATACATTTTTGTGGTGGCTCCCCCAGTGGACATCCGAATCTTCAAAAAATATCAACGGAAGTTTTCTGGAGCTAACCCTTTCGGCCCGGTACCATTTTTAGTTTGGAGTATTATTGATGAAAACACATGGCAAAAAAATGTCCCTTCCCCTCATGATGATGGTATCTCTTGTGATACTGCCGGTCCTGTTTTTTTCCTGCGACCAGGCCCCTCTTTTTTACGCCATTGCCCAGGAGGAAGCGCCAAAGGAACCCCGGCTCCAGGGCACGGTCCTTTTTGCTTCAGCGGGTGGTTATACCTATGCCGCCAGTTCAGGTTCGGGGAGCATCCTTAGTTATGATAACACTTCTAATAATTGGACAAGTACTGCAAGTCCCGGCGGCAAAATCCGGGGATTGGCCGGCACGAATGATGGGACAAACTCTTACCTTTTTGCCTTAACAGACAGCGGCGCTGTCCGCTATCGTGGCAGTTCTAACTCCTGGACAACTATAAACCGGGGAGATTCATCGGGTTATACGCTTGCCACAATTTACGGCACGAATGTAACTACAGATGGAACTGTTTTTGTAGGCGGGTTTAAGGATTCAAAATATGCCGTTTTTTACTCGAAATTGTCATCTGGCTCTTATTCCAATTTTACCCTGCTCAATCCTGATATAGGCCTCCTCCATGGAGCGGTTTACAGCGGGACAAATTATTATCTTGCCACAGGAAAGGGACTTTATTCCTGGGATGGAACCACAGGCACTTCGCCAAGTCCTGTAGCCGGTTCCGGTAAAACAATCACCGGCATTATCGCCCTGCCGCCGACTTCTCCCACGCAAATTGCGGCGGTAAGCAGCGACGGCGATTTGTTTTATGGTTCCGGTATAAGTTTTGCCTCTGCGGATAAGGACGAAACCTTTACCGGCGCCATGGGGCATTATACCGATGGAACAAACCAACTCCTGCTCCTGGGAATTCAGGGGGCCCGTGATACAACAACCCACGGTTACCGGGAAATAACGCTTGATAGCAATGGAGTAATTAGCTCCACTGCTTTACGGACGCCCGGTAATTCCCAGCCCAGCACCGTGGATAATGAGGAAAAATACAACAGTTCCATCGGCAAATATCCGGTTATAGCCATCCGGCAAGTTAGTACGACGGGGGATGGTATAATTTTTGCCGCCACTTCCAGGTACGGCATCATGTCTTGCCGGGACAAAAAATGGAATTTCGAAGAATAAAAGCCTGCTCATTCAGGCCCTTCCCGTGAGCGATCTTTTTACCGTCCAGGGGGCGGCTTCTCCCGGAACCGGCGACGGTCCCTTGGCGGACCGGATGCGGCCCCAAACCCTGGACGACGTTATCGGTCAGGATCATATCGTGGGGCCGGGGCGGCTGCTCCGCCGGGCCATTCAGGCGGACCGCCTCTCATCGGTGATTTTTTACGGCCCCCCGGGGACGGGCAAAACCAGCCTGGCCCGGGTCATCGCCAACACTACCCGCGCCTATTTTGAAAGCCTCAACGCCGTGCTGGCGGGGATCAAAGATATCCGGGAAGCCATAGACCGTTCCGATGAGCGGCGGCGGCTTTACGGGCGCCGGACCATCCTTTTTGTGGATGAAGTGCATCGATGGAACAAGGCCCAGCAGGACGCCCTCCTCCCCTGGGTGGAAAACGGCACGGTGATCCTCATCGGGGCCACCACGGAAAACCCTTTTTTCGAGGTGAACCGGGCATTGGTCAGCCGGAGCCGCATCTTCCAGCTGAAACCATTGGCCCCGCAGGACCTGGCCGAGGCGGCCCGGCGGACCCTCCGCGACAAGGACCGGGGCTACGGCAAATGGAAGGTGCTTTTTGAGGAAGGGAGCCTGGAGCATCTGGTGGAGGTGGCCGGCGGCGATGCCCGGAGCCTCCTCAACGCCATGGAGCTTTCGATTGAAACTAGCGTAAACTGGCCGCCCCCGGAGGGCAGCGAAATCCATGTCGCCATGGAGGCCGCCGAGGAAAGCATACAGCGCCGGGCGGTGCTTTATGACCGGGACGGCGACTATCATTTTGATACCATCAGCGCCTTTATCAAAAGTGTCCGGGGCAGCGATCCCGATGCGGCCCTCTACTGGCTGGCCAAAATGGTCCGGGCCGGGGAAGACCCCTCCTTCATTTTCAGAAGGATGATCATTCTCGCCTCGGAAGACGTAGGCCTGGCGGATCCCCACGCATTGCCCCTGGTTATTTCCTGCGCCGAGGCTTTCGAGCGGATAGGCTTTCCCGAGGGGAATTTTCCCCTGGCCGAGGCTTGTCTCTATTTGGCCACGGCGCCCAAGTCCAACGCAGCCCTGGGCTTTTTTGACGCCCTGAAAGAAGTGGACCGTGAAGACGCCGAGGTCCCCAACCACCTGCGGGATGCCAGCCGGGATGCCGAAAGTTTTGGCCATGGCGAAGGTTACATTTACCCCCACGCCTACCGGGACCATTGGGCGGCACAGCAGTACCTCCCCACGGCGCTGAAGGGCAAAGTTTTCTACACCCCCTCCCGGGTAGGTTACGAGGGCCGCATCCGGGATGAGGTTTTGCGGAAACGAGAGGCCCAGGCGGCGGTGGTACTCGACGGGGAAAACCCCGAAGTGTCATCATCCGAGGGGCTTTCCTGGTCCGCCGCCTCCAAAGGCCGGGAAGGCTGGTTCAAAAGGCTCGAGTCGGGCCGCAGTGCCCTACTTTTGGCGGACCGGGACGCCGTTTTGGGCCAGTGTTCCATAGCCCGGCACGACCGCATCCTTATCCCCCGGGCCAACGACGGGCTCCTCCTCTGGGAAAGCCTCCGGCGGGTTCCCGAGGGCCTGGCCGCTGCCCTGGTGGACAGATACCCGGTATCCGGCGGCTCGGCCGTAGGCCCAGCCTCTGGAGGCCCCAAAGAAGCCCTTGAACGCTACGGTTCCACCCTGGACGACCCTGAACAGCCCCTGATCGCCGAATTTTCCCCGCCCCCGCCATCAAGAGCCCTGCTGCCCTCCCCCGCCGAGGCCGAAGACCTTTTTGCCTGCAAAATCTTTGACCATATTCTGGCCCGGGAACCCTGGAAACGGAGAATTTTCGGCGGAGAGGCCGCTTTTACGGAATTTGCCGAAGCCGCCATCCTCCTTTTGGCTCGAAACGGCGATGTTTCGTTGCTTCAGTCCCCGCCAAGGCAGGGTGAGCGCCTTTCCCGTATCCTTAGGGACGACTGCGGGGCCGAAAAAGACCTTTCCGTCCGTTTTGCCGCCGCCGAGGACTCGTTTTTCTCTCCAAATAACAATCAATCTGATGATTTTCTCGCCTGGGATGGGGAAATTCTGGAAAAATGCTTCAAAAAGGCGGGGTTCGGCACCAAAGTCACCCTGTTAGACCAGCGGGAAGAACGGCTCGTCACCGGCCGGGATCTGGCAGGTTGGTTTGATAAGGAAAAATCCAGTTGGGGCGCCGCCATAGCCGCAGGGCTGGGGGACAAAGATTTTGAGGCGATCCGCCGTCTTCTGGAAGACCGGATCGGCCGGGGCCCTCTGATCTGGAAATGGAAAAGTATTCTCCTCCATGGGATCAAAAAAAGCTAAAGTTTCGTATTATACCTACCGAGAATGGTAATGGTTCAGTGTCTTCCGCGGAGATACCGGACCAAAACAGGGGCAAGGATGCCTCTGGACTTTATCAAGGAGGATGATATGATCATCAACCACAATCTCAGCGCAATGTTTGCCGAAAGGTCCCTCGGGGTTACCAACGGCAGTCTCACCAAAAACATGGAAAAACTTTCCTCCGGGCTCAGGGTCAACCGGGCGGGGGACGATGCTTCCGGTTTGGCGGTCTCCGAAAAAATGCGGAGCCAGATCCGGGGCCTGAATCAGGCTTCCGCTAACGCCGCCAACGGCATCTCCTTCATCCAGACATCGGAAGGCTATCTCCAGGAAACTTCGGACATCATCCAGAGGATCCGGGAATTGGCGGTTCAATCCGCCAACGGCATCTATTCCGAGGAAGACCGCATGATGATCCAGGTGGAAGTTTCCCAGCTCGTGGACGAAGTTGACCGGATTGCCAGCCATGCCCAGTTTAACGGCATGAATATGCTCACCGGCCGTTTTGCCCGCAGCACCGGTGAAAACACCGTCACCGCCTCCATGTGGTTCCATATCGGCGCCAATATGGATCAGCGGGAACAGGTCTTCATCGGCACTATGACCTCCTCAGGCCTTGGAATTCGCAACCCCGGCGACAACACCTTCATCAGCATAAGCTTCCCCGAAGATGCCAACCGGGCCATCGGCACCATGGACTCCGCCCTCAAGATCATCAACAAGCAACGGGCGGATCTGGGCGCCTACCAGAACCGGATGGAACACGCTATCCGCGGCATAGACATTGGGGCGGAAAACCTCCAGGCGGCGGAATCCAGAATCAGGGATACCAACATGGCCAATCAGATGGTTCAATACATGAAGGATCAGATCCTGGTGCAGTCCGGAACCGCCATGCTGGCCCAGGCCAACCAGCGGACCACAACAGTCTTGCAACTTCTCCAGTAAAGTAGTATACTTGGGTTATAGGTAGATTATTTGCCTTGGCGAATAGCCTACCCAGCCAGGTATGGAGTTTCCCGTTATTCCTTAAGGAATAACGGGAAACTCCAAGCGGCCTGAAAATTACTATTTTCAGGCCGCCGGGATCTTTGACAAAAACCCTCGTTGATACCCACGGCGGTATGGACGGGCCTTTAAGGGCGGAAGGACTTCCCTCCCCTCTTTGACGGCCGGTTCGTACCGTGTAAGGGAAACCGGGAGCCAGTCGGAAGGTGCAAATCTTCCGGGCGCGAAAGTGCTCCCGACGGACCTGTCTGTGCGGTACGGCTTCAGACATGGATGCTGAAGTATATCAACGCAAGGAGGGTAATTATGATTATTAATCACAACATGAGTGCCCTGTTCGCCAATCGCAGCCTTGGGGTCACGCAAGCCGACGTAGCAAAGAGCATTGAAAAGCTCAGCTCCGGCCAGCGGATCAACCGGGCAGGCGATGATGCTTCCGGACTCGCGGTCTCCGAAAAAATGCGGAGCCAGATCCGGGGCTTAAATCAGGCCGAACGGAATATTCAGAACGGCGTGTCGTTTATCCAGACTACTGAAGGTTATCTTCAGGAAACCCAGGATATTCTGCACCGCCTCCGGGAACTGTCGGTCCAGTCTGCCAACGGTATTTATACCGATGAAGACCGGATGCAGATTCAGGTGGAAGTGTCCCAGTTGGTGGACGAGGTTAACCGTATTGCGAGCCATGCTCAATTTAACGGCATGAACCTTATCACCGGGGCTTTCGCCCGCGATTCGGCGGTTGGCCGGGTTATGCAGCTTCAGGTCGGAGCCAATATGGACCAGAACGAACAGGTCTTTATCGGCACCATGACCGCAGTGGCTCTGGGCTTACAGGGCAATCAAGGCAATGATGAAGGCAATATATCCATTGCCAGTCCCGAAACTGCCAATATGGCCATCGGCACTATTGACTCCGCTCTCAAGAGAGTTTCACAACAGAGGGCGGATCTGGGCGCGTATCAGAACCGGTTTGAAATGGCTGCCAATGGTGTGGCCGTTGCGGCGGAGAATATGCAAGCCGCTGAATCCCGGATCAGGGACGCAAACATGGCTTCGGAAATGGTTACCTTTACCAAGGATTCTATCCTGTCACAGGCAGGCTCCGCCATGCTGGCTCAGGCAAATGTCCAGACCCAGTCGGTGCTGCAGCTCCTTGGTTAAAAGTTCTTACATTTCTATTGCCGAAGCGTAACAAGAGACCACTGGACGTCGTCTTTTGAAACGCAGGACGGAGGGGATCGCGCCCTTCTCCGTCTTTTTTTGAAACAAGACACTTTAGTGTCCATACACATGGAGGTGTATTATGAGTATGCAAATAGCAGGAGTGGGAAGCGCTGGTTCCCTTTCCCGGGGCACAGGAATTACCCCGGTTCAGCAGCAGCATCAAATCGAGGAACGGAAAGCCGTTGCCCGTTCTCAATCTTCAGACCTTGAAAAGGTCAGCCTTGCCTTCAACCGAAGGCTTCAATTCATGGTTGATCACCAGTCGCACAACATTACCGTCAAGGTGATAGACCGGGAAACCGATAAGGTGATCAAGGTGCTTCCTCCGGAAGAATTACAGCGGATGCACGATGAAATCAGGGAGACCATCGGTTTTCTCTTTGATGAAAAGGTCTAGGAGTTAACGGATCCGGCCGGGAGTTTAAAAAGCGGAATATGTCTGATATTTATGTGCCGGGGGTAAAAAGCCGTTTTAATACGGAAAAACTCATTGAAGATCTGATGAAGGTCGAACGTGTCCCCAAGGACCGGGCTGAGCAAAACATTGAGCGGCTGGAGACCAACAAAAGTTACTGGCAGGATATTGGCAGACGTTTTACGACCCTTCGGGAAAGCGCCCGGCTTCTCTACTCTTTTCAAAATCCCTTTAACGATCGCATAGTCCGTTCCTCCGACGAGGGGGCCATTACCGGTATCGCCACCCGTGAAGCGGTGGAACAGGAGAGGACCTTCACCGTAAAGCAGGTAGCCCAGGCGGACCGCTTCCTCTCCTCCCCTCTGGATGATTCTTACCGGGTGGAGGAAGGCAATTACCGTTTTACCGTGGGCGAAGATGAAATTTCCTTTAACTTCCGGGGCGGTTCCCTGAGGGATTTTATTGAGGTCCTTAACCGCCGGGGCAAAGATAAAATTCAGGCCAGTCTTATCACCGTTAAACAGGGGACCAAATCCCTGCTTATCGAGTCAAAAATCACCGGCGAAGGCCAGGGGCTGGGATTTACCGGCGATGCTGAAAAACTGGCCGTTCAATCGGGCATGATGGAGCGCTTAAGCGAGTCCCGCCGGGAAGTACCCCTCAGCACTTCTACGGTGAAAGAGCTTAGCGGCAGCCCCGGTCAGTCCTTCCTTTCCTTTGGCAAAAATACCCTCACCGTGGGGGCCGAAGGCGCCGCCACCACCGCCATAGCTCCCGGCCTGCGATCCAGCCCCGCGCTGGTGCTAAAATTTGAAACTTCCACCAAATTACTGGAAAATACCGATGACATACCCCAGCCGCCGCCGGGGCCGGAGATTCCCCCCCCGGGATCCATTTCTTACGGCGGCGTCACCATCGAAAATGATCCTTCCGCCGTGCCTATTCCCCCCTGGGAAACGCCCCCGGTCCCTCCCCGGGTTGACGACATGGGGGTCATCTCCCTGACCTTTTCCGATGGTACCACGGGTATTGTCCCTCCCCTGGAAGATTCGCACTCCTTTGTGGCTTCCCAATACCGGCTGGATGATATAGCCCATGGTAAAACTATCGTTTCGGTGGATTTTATCAACCGGAATACCCATCGGGATGTTTCCATCAGAAATGTGGAGATCTTCGATCCCAATGCCCGGGGTGGGCTTAAACCCAGCAATGCGGTTTCCAACGCCCAGGATGCGATCATCACCATGGAAGGCATCGAAATCCGGCGGCCTTCCAACACTATTGATGATCTTATCCCCGGCGTTACCCTTACGGCCCGGAGCCCCTCGGATTACCCCATACGCCTTGGCGTTGAGCCGGACCGGGAAGGGGTAAAGGATGCCATCATAGGCCTCGTGGGAAACTACAACCGTCTTATGGCGGAGATCAACGTACTGACCCGCAGCGACGATAAACTAATTCAGGAATTGACCTATCTTACCGCCGATGAGCAGGATGCACTGAAGAAAAAGCTGGGGGCCTTCACCGGTGACTCGTCCCTCAGCCAGGTCAAAAACAACCTCCAAAGGGCAGCTACTTCACCCTACCCCACTTCGCTGGACCGGGACCTGGCGGTTTTGGCCCAAATTGGCATCGGCACCGATGTACGCCGGTCCGGGGGAAGCACGGGCTACGATCCTTCACGGCTCCGGGGTTATATGGAAATTGACGAAAAGATACTGGATACGGCCCTGCAGACCAAACTGCCCGCCATCGCCCAGCTCTTCGGCTATGATACCGACGGGGATCTGATTGTGGATTCCGGCCTGGCCTTTGCCATAGAAAACCTTTCCAAGCCTTATGTTGAATCTGGCGGTATTATCGCCATGAAAACCGGCACGGTGGATTCCCAAATAACCCAGGAAGAACGGAAGATTCAAACCCTGGACCGCCAGCTTGCCGCCAAAGAAGCGGCGCTGAAAAGCCAGTACGGCCAGATGGAAGGGGCTTACAACCGGATGGACCGTATGTCCACATCTCTGGACCAGTTCAGCCGCCAGAACAGCGGTAACAACGGCAGGTAAATATGGACATATCAATCAACGGAAAACCGGCGGACATTGTGCCGGAAAACGAAAAAACCCTGGGTGAAATTTTATCGGGCCTTGAACAGTGGCTTAAGGGCAGCGGCCACCGGTTAAGCGGCCTTACCATCAACGGGGAAAAAATTGATTCCCCGGGAATGGCCGGAGCTTTTGACCGGGAGCTGAAAAATATTTCCTGTCTGGATATCAGCACCAGCTCCTGGCCGGAATTGGGCGCCGAAGCCCTAATCGCCGCCCGAAACACCCTGGAAGACTGGGAAAATGCCTCTTTTGATGATAAAAAACGGATCAGCGAGGAGTGGCCCGGGGCGGCGGCCGCCCGGTTTATCTCCGGTGAGATGATAGACCTTTTTCCCCTGCTGGAACGGGCCCTGGCGGGCGAGTTCCCCGGCCCGCCTGAGCTTTTGCGGATTATTGATGAACGGCTCCGTGAAATTGCAGACCCCCGGGGTGAATTTTTCCTTGCCGAAAAGACCATTTTTTCCGCGGCCCACCGGTTGGAAGAACTCCCCCTGGATGTGCAGACCGGAAAAGACGGCCGGGCGGCGGAAACCATTCAGCTTTTTTCCAATATCGCTGAAAAAATCTTCCGGCTGCTTTATCTGTTGAAATTCGAAGGCTTTTCCACCGAAAATATAACGGTGGATCAGGTATCGGCGGCGGATTTTTTTGATGAATTCAACACCGCCCTGAAAGAGCTGCTGGCGGCATATAACGCCAAAGATTCGGTGCTGGTGGGAGATCTGGCGGAATACGAACTGGCCCCCCGGCTCCGTAAACTCTACGGAACCTTAAAAGATTCCCTTTCCATTGCGGCGTGAGGAGATAGTATGATCGGTAGTGCTGGAGGATTTTCATTGTTTTTGCTTCAGGAGCGGGTAAATTATTTTGCCAGCTCCGGTGACAGCAATTCCATACTCACGGTGATTGTCCTCTCCACCATCGGCGTCATCATTGTTGGCGCTTTGGTTATGGGCCTTATCAAAAACGGCATCGCTTCCTCCGGGGCCGTCAAAGTAGGCGGCGTTGCGGCGGCTCCCCGGAAATTTTCCGGATTTGCCCTGCAGCGGCTGGCGGCCTCCTACGGCCTTACCCATGAACAGACAAAACTTCTGGAATTTGTTTTCAGAAACGACGGCGTCACAGACCCCGCGCGGGTGCTGACAGATTTAACTATTTTGGACCGGCACTTCAAACGGGCCTTCAGGACCATAGGCCATAATGCTGCCAATCAGGATGAAGCCCAGGCGCGGCTTTCCCAGCTCTTTATTCTGCGGAACGCCATTGAAGCCGCCCCCACCGGGGGAGGTTCCGGCAAAATTCAAAACAACATGGCGGCGGTACTTTTTACCGGCCGGGACAATTTCCCCGTCAAAGTTCTTTCGGTCAAAGGAACGG
>BNUV01000061.1 GCA_025997615.1 Spirochaetia bacterium | reverse complement strand
TTAAAAGAAAGGGAGAAGTCTATAATCTGTACTACGGCCTTCTCTCACTTTTTCTTTGCGGTTATTCTGTCATGCGAAACAACATAGTGAATATTCTGATTCCCGATTCCACTATGGCCGTGCGGATAGAATATTTTTGCCTTTTTTAGTGATTGTTACGATGGGAATGTTCACCGAATCCATGAGGAGGCAGCGGATAACAAAGATAACCCGGATATATCTGGTCTTCTGCATCTTCTGCTCGGTTATCCAGGGACTCTTCACGCCCCAGTTCAGTGATGATATATTAACAATTTACCAGGCATCGCTTATACTTTTTATCAACTATATTTTCTTCTACGATATAGTATACGGTTTTTTTATCGACCGGCGGAAAACCTGGGAATCGCGGCTCGCAACGGGGAATGGCGAAGACTCGGCTATCATTCTCAATATTATTATTGGTATCTCCATCCTATACGCTTCGGGAATGTTCGATGTGTTGAATTCCCTGTTTTTCCATAGCAACCTTCTTCTTACACAGTATGCATCCATAATTTTTACCCTGGTAATTTCCATCGGGCTGGTGGGGCGTTTCAGTGCCCTCTACAACCGGCTGAATACCGCCAACGCTTCCCTGTCCGAATCCAATGTTGCGCTGGAGGCGGCGGTCTATGAGCGCACGGCAAAACTGGAGGAACAAACCCGCCTGGCGGTGGAGGCTTCCCAGGCGAAAAGTGAATTTCTGGCAAAGATGAGTCACGAGATCCGTACCCCCATGAACGCCGTCATCGGTATGGCGGAACTGCTTCTGCGGGGGGAACTTCCCGGCCAATCCCAGGGTTATGTCAGGGAGATCAAACAGGCGGGCAGCAATCTTCTGGCTATCATCAACGACATCCTCGATTTTTCCAAGATCGAATCGGGAAAAATAGATATCATCAATATTGATTATTCCCTCGCTGCCCTTATCAGCAATGCGATCAGCATTATCCGTATGCGGCTCGATGAAAAAAATCTCCGCTTTGTTACCCGCATAGACGATTCGCTGCCCTCAGGTTTATCCGGTGACGAAGTGCGGATACGGCAGGTATTGTTGAACCTTTTGACTAACGCGGTGAAATACACCAAAGAAGGGGAAGTCTGTCTGGCCGTTTACGCCGAAGCAGCAGCCACCGAAACGGTGGGCACGGAAAAAATCAACCTGGTTCTTGAAGTTTCCGATACCGGCATGGGGATAAAACCTGAGGACATGGAAAAACTTTTCGGCAAATTCGAACAGGTCGATACCCGGAAAAACCGGGGCATTGAGGGGACGGGCCTGGGGCTGGCCATTTCCCGGAACCTCTGCCGCCTCATGGGTGGGGACATTACCATGGAAAGCGTTTACGGCAAAGGCAGCACCTTCCGGGCGATCATTCCCCAGGATGTGCGGGATCCTGAGCCTCTGGATATGTCGGCCAAAGCCGAAGGTTCAGCTTATGACGCGGAGACTTCCCCGGCGATCACGTTTACCGCCCCCGCCGCGCGGCTGTTGGTGGTGGACGACATCGCCACAAACCTCAAGGTGGCTGCGGGCCTCATGGCTCCCTACCGGGCCGCGGTGGAGACCTGCCTCTCCGGCGCCGAGGCTGTTGAGCTGGTGAAGCGCCAGGAATACGACATTATTTTTATGGATCACATGATGCCCGAAATGGACGGTATTGAAACCACCGCACTTATCCGCGCGCTGGACGATCCCCGTCTTCGGAAAATACCGATTATTGCCTTAACCGCCAATGCATTGTCGGGGATGCGGGAAATGTTTCTGGAAAAAGGCTTTAACGACTTTCTTACCAAACCCATTGATGTATCCAGACTGGACGAGATCATGGAGAAGTGGATACCAAAAGAGAAATGGGAGAGGGGTGAAGAAAAAGCCGGGGGATCGTCAGGGTTCCCCAAAGCCGCAGCCTCTGATCCCCATTCACTGATCCTCCCCGGAGTAGACGTGACCAAAGGCATCGCCATGACCGGCGGCACGGTTGAGGGCTACAAAAAGGTGCTGTCCATGTTCCGCAAAGACGCGGAAGATCGGCTTGGTCTTTTGCAAAACCCGCCGGAAGAATCGGCCCTGCCCCTCTTTGTCACCCAGGTTCATGCATTAAAAAGCGCCTCCGGCAGTATCGGCGCGGTGGAACTGTCGGCGCTGGCGGCACGGCTTGAAGCCGCCGGAAAAGGCGCATTGCAAGGCAACACAGGGGACCTGGCCCTTATCGACGAAGCGCTGCCGGCTTTCGCAAAGGGTCTTGCAGAACTGGCAGCGGGAATTGGAAATGCTTTGAATGAAAAGGCGGCATTACCCGGGGCTCCCCGTGAGGACTCCCCGGAAAAAGCCGGGATCGGCGCAGATGATCTTCATCTTTTGGAGGAGCTGGCCGAATCGTTGAAGGCTCAAAAAGCCGATGCCATTGATCGGCTGTTGGAAGAACTGAATCAGGCGGCCCTTGATCCCAAAACACGGGAAACACTGGAAAGAATTTCTGACGATGTATTGATGACCGAATTTGGCAAGGCATTGGAAACCGTTACGGTTTTGCTAAAAAATAACAAAGAGGAGCTCAAGTAATGGAAAACGAAAAAGAACTTATCATCCTGGTAGACGACAACCCAGCAAACCTCCGGGTCGGCAAAAACGTGTTAGCTGAAAAATATTCAGTCGCCACCGCTCCCTCGGCGGAAAAAATGTTTTCCCTGTTGGGAAACAACAAGCCCGCCCTGATCCTCCTGGACATTGATATGCCGGAAATGAACGGCTACGAAGCGATTAAGATACTCAAATCAAAAGATGAGACCAAAGACATTCCGGTTATCTTTCTCACCGGGAAAACCGAATCCGACGACGAGCTGGAGGGCCTGAGCCTTGGCGCCAGAGATTACATCACCAAGCCATTTCAGCCTCCCCTGCTCTTAAAGCGCATTGAGGTACACCTGTTGGTAGAAAAACAGGCCCGGGAACTGCGGTACTTTAACGAAAACCTCCGCAAAGCCTTTTCTACCTATCTTTCAGGTGATGTGGTGGAAGAGCTCATAGCCGATCCCACCAGACTCCAGTTAGGCGGCATCAAGCGGCGCATGAGCGCGGTTTTTACGGACATACAAAATTTTTCCAGCATCTCCGAAGCCCTGGCCCCGGACGAGCTGGTCTACCTCCTCAACGATTACCTTACCGCCCTAAGTGATACCATTCTGGATCAAAAGGGAACTATAGATAAATATAACGGCGATGCCATCATGGCTTTTTTCGGTGCGCCCCTGGAACTATCCGATCATGCCCTGCGTTCCTGTATATCGGCCATCGTCATGAAACACCGTGAGGCGGAAATGAATAAAAAATTTACCGAAGCGAAAAAAATCCCCGTCCCTTTCCTGACCCGGATCGGTATTCACACCGGAGATATGGTCGTAGGCAATATGGGAACCGAACGGAAAATGAACTACACGATCATGGGTAATGCGGTGAATCTCGCCTCCCGCCTTGAGGGAATAAACAAACACTACGGAACCTGGATTCTCGCCTCCGAAGATACGGTAAAAGAATGTGGGGACCGTATTTTTACCCGGCGGCTTGATCGCATCCGCGTGGTGGGAATTAATGAACCGGTACAGATCTACGAAATACTGGAACTGGCGGATAAGGTCACAACGGAACTGCGGGAGCAGACGGAATTATTCCACGAGGCCCTTTCCTTTTTTGAAAAACGAGACTGGAACGCCGCCCAACGCGCCTTTGACAAAGCGCTTGAAAAGCATCCCGATGACCGTCCTTCGCTTCTGTACCTGGAACGCTGCCGGCAATACCTCCAAACCCCGCCGGATCAGGGATGGGACGGCATTTATAATTTTAGCGAGAAATAGGAGACAGGAATGAAGTCTAAGAAAAGATCCCTGCGGCATTTACTCATCAATATCATCACCTCGGGGAAAAATTTCACTGAAAACGAATCCGGTATGTCAGACGACCTGATCCGTTATGTGTTACTGAACGCTATCGTTATAGTTGGTGTTATGGTGCTTGTTGCATTTTCAGTTCTGGACGTGATAAAAGGGGCTTATCTGGACGCGGTAATCTCCGCCAGTATGGCCGTGGTAGGTTCATCCATCATCGTTCTGGCCCGGACAAAGATTCGGCATATCACACTGGCCACAATCCTTATGATCGCATACGGTCTACTTTGCCTCATGCTCATCTGGAACGGCGGCTCCCAGCGGGGAACCTTTGTATTTATCTATATTTATCCCCTGCTCACCATTATGATGCTGGGGATGAAATGGGGTGTTACCCTGTCATCAACTCTCTTTGCAATAGTAATCGTTGAAACCTTTGTTCCCGGCATAGCCCTTATACCATACTCCGCCGAACTGGCTCCCCGTGTGGCGGCGGTGTATTTTCTGGATTTATTTTTGATGATAGTGGTGGAGATGACCCGAAATATCAAAGATCGTTTTATCGCCCAGCAAAACCAGCGGCTGGAGCTGCAAAACAAGCAGCTTGAGCTGCACTCCGTACAGCTCTTGGAACTCAAGGAAGCGGCGGAAACGGCGAACCGGACCAAGAGCAGCTTCCTTGCCAATATGAGCCACGAAATCCGCACCCCCATGAACGCCATCGTAGGAATGTCGGAGCTGCTCCTGCGGGGAAACCTCACCGATGAATCCAATGGATACGCCCGGGATATCAAACAGGCTGCGGCAAATCTTCTTTCCATCATCAACGATCTCCTGGATTTTTCCAAAATCGAAGCGGGGCGTCTGGAAATTATTCCGGTCAAATATTTTTTATCGTCACTGATCAATGACACGGTGAACATTATCCGCATGAAGCTGGCGGAAAAACCAATCAGGTTTTTCACCAATATCGACGCCAATATTCCCAACCACTTTTTCGGCGACGAAGTGCGGATGAGGCAGATCCTCCTTAACCTCCTGGGCAATGCGGTAAAATATACCGAACACGGATCTATCAGCATCACTATCACCGAAGAAGGTGAGAGAAAAGACAACAGTATCTGCATGAAGATCAGCATAGCCGATTCCGGTTTGGGCATCAAACCGGAAGATAAGGAAAAACTTTTTGGTGATTTTGTCCAGGTTGATACGAAACGAAACCGCGGTATAGAAGGAACGGGCCTGGGCTTGGCGATCACCAAAAGACTCTGCCTGGCTATGGGTGGCGACATTTCCGTGGAGAGCGAATACGGCAAGGGAAGTGTTTTCACCGTAGTTATTCCCCAGAAAATCATATCGGATTCACCCTTCGCCGCCGTGGATAAATCCGATGAAAAGAAAGTGCTGGTATATGAAGGACGGAGGGTCTACGCAGAGTCGGTTTGCTGGTCTCTGGAAAACATGAAAGTTCCCTATATGCTGGCAACGGATGTTGATACGTTTAAGGCGGCGCTGCGCCGGGAAAAATTTTATTTTATATTCTCCGGTTACGGCCTTTATAACAGGATTAAAACGGTGATGGAAGAGAGGAAGGCGGAAACTCCGGCGGAACCGGAACCACCCCTGGCCCTGATGATCGAGTGGGGCACCGAAGCTTATGTTCCCGGCGTGCGTTTCATATCGCTGCCGGTGCAGTCCCTTTCCATTGCCGATGTGCTTAACGGCAGGACGAATAACCAGAGCTATGGGCAAATCGCCGGTGAATTTACGGGAACCCGGTTTCTCGCCCCCGAAGCGCGGATTCTTTTGGTGGACGACATAGCGACCAACCTCAAGGTAGCGGAGGGCCTTATCTCCCCCTATAAGGCGCTGGTAGATACCTGTTTGAGCGGCGCCGAGGCTGTAGAGATGGTTAAACGCAAAACCTACGATGTTATTTTTATGGATCACATGATGCCGGAGATGGACGGTGTGGAAGCAACCGGTATAATCAGGGCCTGGGAGGCAGAACAGCAGGAAAAAATTTCCCGGATCCCCATAGTTGCCCTGACCGCTAACGCTGTATCGGGAATGAGGGAAATGTTTTTGTCCCAGGGCTTCAGTGATTTCCTTGCCAAACCCATAGACATCTCCAAACTGGATGAGATGATGGGAAAGTGGATACCAAAGCACAAGCAGCAAAAAGCTGAACGAGTATCTGTTGAACCGCCCGCCTCCCGGGATCATCTTCAGCTCCCGGTTATCCCCGGCATAGACACAGAACAGGGCATCAGCATGACCGGCGGCACCCTGAAAGGCTACCTGCAGGTACTGGACATATTTTGCAAAGACGCGAAGGAGCGGCTTGTGTTGCTGCAAAACCCGCCGGATGAAGCGGGACTGCCATTGTTCATCACCCAGGTCCACGCCCTGAAAAGCGCGGCGGGAAGCATAGGTGCAAAGGAACTATCCGCCGATGCGGCAAAGCTTGAGGCCGTCGGCAAGGGCGCATTGGCAGGCAGCGCGGGAGACCTGCCCCTTATCGGCGAAGCGCTGCCTGCGTTCGCCAGGAATCTTGCGGAACTAACAGCGGGAATTAGCGCCGCCTTGAAAGAGACCGCCGGGAACGGTGAAGCGGCTGCCGCTGAGGGGAAAAAAGACCGGACCACCGATTTAGCCGCCGTACTGCCGCTTTTACAAGAATTGCAAAGTGCCCTGGAAGCCCAAAAGCTTGAAACAATCGACCGCATCCTTGAGGATCTTACCAAACAAACCCTCGATCTCAAAACAAGGGAAGCCATAGATGGTATTTCCGATCATATATTGATGGCTGAATACCAAACAGCGGTAGAAAAAATTAAGAAGTTGAGCGTGATTCCCGGGTGACAAGGCCTTACACCCCGACTACACTTAAAAGCTCCGCCAAATTCGACTCTTCGCCGGGAGATAGTTCGCCGGGGAGGATCAGGGGCTGATGTAAATCGGGGGGCAGGAGGAAACCGCCTTCCAGAAATATTGAAAACAATTCTGCATAGCTGTCCGGGGGCGATTTTAACGAAAGGTAAATTCCCCTTTGCTGCCAGATGCATTTATCATAGGCGAGGGTTTTTTTAATCTTCAAATAGTTCACCTTGCCCCGTTCAGGCGCTGCAATAAGATCGTGAACGCTCCGGGCGGCAGCGGCAATGATGACCGGCGATAACATATCCTGGGCAGCATTAGCATCCTGGACAAATTTGTTTTCGGTCTCCGGTTCCTTTGCAAAAACAAGAACCCCGGGCGATAATGGCCAGGGCAGAACGGGGACGAGGAACGGTGCAGATAACTGTGGTAAAAAACGCTCTGGCAGAAAGGGCCGCCAAAGGGAAATGGCCGGGGGATCTTTTTCGGGGAACTCGTTTAAGGCCGGATCGAAGAAGGGATCCCGAGCGCCGGGAACGTTCATCGTGGAAAGAGCGCGGCGCAGGGATGCTTCATCGGCAAAGAGGCGGATCGTTTTATCAGGGAAAAGTTTACCGATAGCTTTGATCAAACGGTTTTCCCGCACGTGGGGCAAGGGGGCGACAAGGCCCCGGTTAGCGGCGTTTTTCAGCTCCCGCAAAACATTGGGGGAATTGTGGCCCAAAAGGGCGCCGCCGCCTGATTGCCATAGATCGATAAAGCGCCTGCCGTCCTGGGTGTAGAGGTGGAATCCACGGGCCCGGTTTACCGGCGGTAAAAGTCTAATCATCGCTGCCTATCCTTGTGTAATGGGAACTTTGGTGAAGGCTCAAAAAATGCTGTTCGCGGCCGGTGTCGAAACGAACACGGATCACCGGGCCGTCCTCCCCGCTTTCGCGGATCCCGGTAATGGCGCCGTACCCGTGATCATCATGATAAATCCGGTCCCCCAAATGCCAGCGGCCGTCGGATGACACCTGCGGTTTTGAGCCGGAAATTCCCGCAGACGGTTTGGGGCGGCTTTTCCCGGCCGCGGTCGAAACAAATCCATAGGGAGCATCGCCTATCACCTGGAGACATTCCTTGTCCAACTCCCGGAGAAACAGCGAAGGTTCCATGGGCATGGTCCGGCCAAAAAGCCGCCGCATGGCGCAGGAGCTGAAATACAATTCGTCCATAGCGCGGGTAGCGCCCACATAAAAAAGCCGCCGTTCTTCTTCAAGCTCATCGCCTTTTTTATCTTCCCAGGGGAACACCCCCTGTTCGATACCGGTCATGATCACCCGGCGGAATTCCAGACCCTTGGTGTTGTGTAACGTTATCAGCGTTACTACATCAACAGCGGTATCGTCGGTGTCCTGCTCCAGTGAACGGTCAAGCTCGATATGCTCCAGAAATTGCAAAAGCCCCGTTACAGAGGCGGGATAGATACTGGCGCCGTTGGCCAATTCCTGCAGGTTGCCTATGCGCTGGTTCCCGGCAATTTCATCATGGCTTAAATGATAACCGGCGATCCCGGCCTCGTTGACCAGTGTAACGAGGCAGACCGAAAGCCCCTCCCCTGCGCGGAGAGCCTCCTGGGAGCCCCCCCGGGCGGCCGATTTCTTTGTTTTTTTTGCAGGCGGCTCTGTGGTATCGGCTGCAGTAGCAGTTTCTACAGTAGCTGCGTCAGCGTTCAATGCGGCGCGGCCTTTTTCCAGGGCCCCCAGAAATGTTTCCACGCCGGAGCGGGCCTTGGCGGAAAGTTCAGATGTTATACGCCGGGCCGCCGCCGCCAGGTTGCCATCGGAAAACATAGCCTCCGTCACAATGCGGTCCATGGTGGCGGGCCCCACACCCCGGCTGGGTTTGTTCACCACCCGGCGGAAGGCCACCTCGTCCCGCTGATTCACCAGAAATGCCAGCAGGGCCAGGGCGTCTTTTACCTCTTCCCGTTCATAAAATTTCAGGGAGCCCACCACCCGGTAAGGGATGCGGTGATGGAGAAACTCATGTTCAAAACCCTGGCTTTGGGCATTAGTCCGGTACAGCACCGCCCAGTGACTATAGGGAACGCCGCTTTTCCGGGCGTTTTCAATAAGCACCCGGCAAAAAACTGCCTCCTCGTCCTGATCCGGCAAAAAAGCCAGCACGGGAATTTTCCCCGCCCCCCGTTCGGAGAGGAGCTTTTTCCCCAGGCGGCCCGCGTTGTGATCCACCACCGAGGCGGCGGCCCTCAATATGGGCTCGATGGACCGGTAATTCCGTTCCAGCCGGATGATCTCCGTGCCGGGAAAACGATTGGGAAACTCCAGAATATTTTTTACCTCGGCGCCCCGGAAACGGTAAATGGACTGATCATCATCACCCACCACGCAGAGGTAGGTATGGGGCCCGCAAAGCTCCTTGAGCAGTTCAAACTGTGCAATGTTAGCGTCCTGATACTCGTCCACCATGATCACCCGGAAACGTTCCCGAAAACGTTCAGCCGTCCCCGGATTGTTCCGCAGAATTTCCACCGGTTTTTTTATCAGATCGCCAAAGTCCACATTGCCGATTTTCGCCATTCTTTCTTCATAATCGGCGTAGGTTTTGCGGAATTTTTTCCGGTGATCGATCAGGTCCAGTTCCGGATCATCCGGGGTCAGAAAATAATCTTTGGCCCGGGCAATTTTGTGGGCAGTCTGTTTAACCTCCGCCCGGGGGGTATCATCCATCAATGTGGAAAGGAGGGCGACCGTATCATCATCATCATAAATGACAAAACCCGAATCCAGATTCGCCAGTGTTCCATTGCGGCGCAAAAACCAGGCCCCAAAGGAGTGAAAGGTCCGCAGCATGGCGTCGGCGGCCCGCTCGTCAATCTGACGGGCCCGTTCCGCCATCTCCCTGGCAGCCTTGTTGGTAAAGGTTACCGCCAGAATAGACCGGGGATCCAGCCCCTCCTCCCGGATCAGGTAGGCGATTTTGGTGGTGATGACCCTGGTTTTCCCCGAGCCGGCCCCGGCCAGAATCAGCAAAGGGGAGCCGGAATGAAACACCGCCGCCCGCTGCTCCGGGTTAAGAGCCTCCAAATAGGGTGGGCTATTTTGCGCCATATTTATCAATAATACAGAGGATTTTTCATTCTTGATAGACCGCTGAGCAAGTTACAGGAGTACTCCTTGCCATTTTCAAGCCAAGAGCAACTTATCAGCATAATTTTACAAAACTTTCTCTGTCATATCAAGAAAATTTAATATACGAATCAACAATATCTTGACATACCCTCTTTTTCCGGAATATACTGCTTTTTGAGGTAGTATGCCAAGACCAGCACGATTATCAGTTATTGCAGACCAGATCGGGGTCAGTACGGCCACTGTTTCCAAGGCCCTTGCCGGAAAAAAAGGCATGAGCGATGCTTTACGGGATAAAATCAGGGAAACCGCCTCTGCTTTGGGTTATGAATCGCCTTCCGGGGAGCGGGTAAAAACCGGCAATATAGGAATTCTTGTTGAACAGCGTTTTTTAAATGATACCATATCGTTCTACTGGAATATGTACCGGCGGCTGATGGCTTTTTTAAAGGACGAGGCCCATTTTGGCATTCTGGAAGTTATATCAACCGGGGATGAAAAAAATCTGGTTTTACCCGGACTTTTTCAGGAAAATAAAACAGACGGCATTATTGTTCTGGGGAATATCAATCGGGAATACCGGCATTTTATTTTTTCCGCCGCCGCAGAACGGGGAAAACCTTTGGTGTTTCTGGATTCCGATGAAGCGAGAATGGATTCCCTCTGTATTATTTCCGATGGCTACGACGGGATGTACGCTATGACCCGCTATCTTACCGGCATGGGACACCGGGATATTCGCTTTGTGGGTTCAATTGATGCAACAAGCAGTATCCTTGACCGCTACTATGGTTACAACCGGGCACTGAAGGAAATCGGCCTTGACGCTCCTCAGCCCATACCGGATCGGGACGGAAACGGCGTGATAGGCATAGCACTGCCTGAAAACCTGCCCACCGCTTTTGCCTGCAACTGCGATTCCACGGCGGCTCACCTGATAGGCATACTTAAAAAACAAAATCTGAATGTACCGGAGGACATTTCCGTTGTGGGCTTTGATGATTACCTTTTCCCCGGTTTTTGCCGGGTGCCGCTTACCACCTGGGCAATTGATATGGACGCCATGGCCCACTCGAGCGTAGATATTATTACCGGCAAAACAAGCCGGGCCGAACCCGGTGTCCTGGTAATAAAAGGACGTATGGTCATACGGGACAGTGTCCGGCAGCTTAATTAACGCTCCACAAACACTACATACGATCGAAAATTTTGCCGATATAATAGAGTAATGACTGGACAATTACAACTTGTGGCAGTTTCCTACCAAAAAAACACCCTGATCATCGTCGAGGGCAAGCCCCCTATCGACCGGTTTTTTATTATTCGGGAAGGAAAGGTGCGGCTTTCACGGGAGATTGAGGTGGTGGTCGAAGAGGGCGGCAACATTTTGGGGCCCGGGGATACCTTCGGCGTCGTTTCCGCCATGTCATCCCACAACTGCCTCGAAACCGCCCAGGCCCTGACGAATCTGGTGTTAATCTCGGTAAAAAAGGATCAGTACAGCGATCTGATAAGGCAAAACACCCCGGTAGCCATGAAGATAATCCGGCAGTTTTCCCGGCGCCTGCGTTTTCTGGATGATGCCCTTTCACGGCAAAATACGAACCATGAAATGCAGGAAGACGCTTCCCGCCTGCTTTTTAACTCAGGCGAATACTATACCAAGGCGCGTCGTTTTAATCACGCCTATTTTGCCTATAAACAGTACGTGAAAAACTATCCCCAGGGGGAACATTTCGCAAAAATCAAGGATCGGCTCCTGAAAATCGCCCTCAAGGTCAATCCAAAGCCCCCCGAAAAAAGTAAAAATAACGATATGGAATTAACCTATCCTGCGGATTCCATGATCTTTGCCGAGGGCGAGCCCGGCGATTGTCTTTTTATCATCCGTAAGGGATCGGTAAAGATCTGCAAAATTGTGGATGATAAGGAAGTGATGCTGGCGATGCTTAATCCGGGGGATATTTTTGGCGAAATGGCCCTGCTGGAAAACAAGCCCCGGATGGCGGCGGCCGTGGCCTACGGAGCATGTACGATCATGACCGTAACGAGGGCTAACTTCGAGGGGCTTATCAGCACCCAGCCCCAGCTTATCTCCCGGCTGACGGCCCTTTTGGCGGACCGGCTCTGGCTTATTTACAAACAACTGGCCAACACCCTGATAGAAAATCCCCTGGGCCGGATCTACGACGCCCTGCAGATTCAACTCGAAAAAGACCGGATCCCCATGGATACCAAACAGGACTATGCCTGTAATTTCGGCATCAAAGAACTGGTGGCTATGGCGGGGCTGCCCCCGGAAGACAGCGATGCACTTCTGAAGAGGATCATCCTGACGAAACGAATCGCCGATGTGGGGGGCAAACTCCATGTCTTTGACACTTCGGATGTGTTCCGGCAGGCCGAAAACTACCGCCGGGCGCAAAAGTCTACGGTAAAGCGTACGCTGAGAGACTAATTTTAATCTTCCCTTAACCTTTATTTTAAAATTGCCGATATAATATATATGATAAAAGCCTTGTTTCGTAAGATAGCACCCCTGGTCATACTGGTATTTTTGATTCTTGCTTCATGCGCAACCCTGAAAGAAGATGCCCACCTTAATAAGACATATAATGAATTGGTGAAAGAAAAAGGCGAACCCTCCTATACGCTTTTACAAGATATTGATAAAAACTACGATCGTTCCAAATATGAACCCAATTTTTTTCTGTACTTTACCGATGCAGAGCTGGAGGCGTCCGTTACCGTCAGATATGCCGTCTGGAAAAAGACCGGCTCCACCCTGACGGCATGGTTCAGGGAAATGGATGATGAATGGATCGTCTTTTCCTGCGAAGAACACACCGGTGTTTTTGTAAAATAAATTCCGGCATCACCGTATTGCGGCGTATTTCCTTACTATGCTGTTAAGATTTCTTAACCCTGCACGACAGGCCAATTCGCAATTTTCAATACCCTCAAACTCAATGGTGAGATTTCCGTTATACCCTTGAGCTTTAAGGATGGAGACGATCTCCGGTATGTCGATGTCACCGTGGCCTACAATGGCCCCGCGAAGAAAACGTCCATGAGTGGTTTTAAACCAGATATTGCCAAAACCAGGGGTTTCAGGGGGAGTGTCGAGGATTTTCCCTGATTTATCAATATATTTGGTTCCAATGGCGATTTCGTCTTTGCGTATATAAAAGTCTTTAAAGTGAACGGTGGCCGCCCAGGGAAGAAGGGCAGAGACGCAAATGTCGGGCCTTTCGTCCACACAGAGGGTATTACCAACATCAAGGGTTACTTTATAGTTATCCCTGCCCACGGCTTTGACAAAACGGCGTACCCTTTCAGAACCGTTGAGCATGGTACCGTGGTTTTCAATGGTAACGGTAATATTATACTGTTTAGCATAATCGGCCAGGTCCCGGGCGGCTTTGACGAGCCTTTGGAAACTTCCCTCAAAAAAATCGGCGTCATCTTTGCCGAAATTTGTCATTACGCTGTACAAGTCGCTTCGCATGACAGGGGCGCCAAGCTTATGGGCAGTGTCAATGAATTTAAAGGCATTGTCGAGCTCTTTTTTATAAGTATCATCGTCATTCTGGAGAAGATTAGCGGATACACTATAGGCGGAAATTGCAAGGCCTGATGTTTCACTTTTTTCCCGTATGGATTTGATGAGATCGTCCTTTCCTGTAAGATTAACGACAAAATCAACGAACTCAACATGATCGCCGCCGTTGTCTTTGATCCATTGCATCGCGTCAAGAATGGTTAGTTTTCCGCTTCGGATTGATTCCAAAAGACTATAAATACTTAAACCTACGTTCATATAAAAAATATAACTGCCAAAGCTAACTAAGTCAAGAAAAATTCCAGCGAAAAAATCCGATTTAATCTACCGGGCTTTTTGCGCCGCTTTTTGCGCCGCATCTTGCGCCGCATCTTGCGCCGCATCCTGGTCCTGCATCAACTGACGGTTGCCGGGAAATTCTTCCAGCGCCGCATTGATAATACGGAGGGCTTCTTCAATATTGCGGTGGTTATAAGCATCGGCAAAGGCATTGTGAAGTTCCGCCACCCGGTTGTTTCGAAAAATCCTTAACTGTTCATCCAGTTGGCGGCTGTGTCCGTATAACGTGATTAGATCTTCAGCATAGGTGATGGCCGCAGCCCAGCCCGCTTCGGCGGCTTTACATTCACTGGCTTTTAAAAGAAAAAAAGTCCGCAGTTCTTCGATACGGGCGGCGGGGAGCAGCCTCTGGTTTTCGGCGTCTTTTACCCTGGCCAGGCCGTTCTCGGCGAGGAGGACAGTTTTCGCCTCGTTGGAAATTTTCACCAGTTCCGCATCCAGGATCATACTGTCCAGTTGATTTTTGTTGGCGGCGTTTATCAATCCTTCGTTACGTTTAAGGGTATCCCGCGCCTCGGCGATTTTGCCGGCCCGGAGCTGCTTGACCGCTAAATTATTCAGGGCGGTGTAGTTATATTCTTCCCAGCGTTTGGCGTCGGGGAACCGGGGCGATGCCAGGGCGGACCAGCGGAGGGCGTCTTCTTCACGGCCCCCCTGGATTAAAGATGCGCCGAAGTTAAAAATCCTATCCAAAAGCTCTTTTGCGGCATCGGGAAAAAGAGGGGAAGCCGCCGGGTTCGCCGGGCCCGCGGTCAGGCGGCCTTCCAAAAAAGCCGCGCGGTTTATCGCCACAGGAATTGCATCGTTAAAACGGCGGCGGCCTTCCAGCTCGCTGATGCGGTTCGTCAAAATTAAGGAAATAAGCTCCGCCTGACTGATGCTGGCGCGATCCCGGTAATTCCGGGCGGACACATAGGCAAAACCCGTAACATTGCCAAAATTATCATGGAATTCTTTACGGTTCCCCGGATCAAAACCGTGGGGATTGGTGGTTTCTATGTCGATAGTTTCAGGGCCGGTGTTCAGCGTCACAAAGGCATGATCTTTGGTCATTACCCCCCGCACATCAAGGCCTGAGGAAACCGCCAGTATCATGTAGAGCGCCGCCGAGGAAACGCAGTTGTAACGGCCGTTTGTCAAAATTGTATCAACCCTCGTCTGCAGGGCCTGGTAAGATTTCAGGAATTTTTTATGCATGAAAGATAAAATGTATTCGCCCCGCTCCCTGGGATCCGCCGGAGCCTGGGCGGAAAGTTCTGCCACGGCAGAGCGGAGCGTGTTCATGGCCGCGGGTGTCACCTCCCCGCCTGAAGCCCAGAGGCTCGCCTCCGCCAGAGTTTCCCAGGTGCAGGACGCAGAATTGAGGCGGCGCCCGTATTCGGCGGCCCTGTTGTCCGGTTCAAGGCCGGGGAAATTTTGTGTCTGTGCCGCCAGAGATGATAGAATTCCGCCCAGAAAAAACAAAAGCAGCCTGCGTTTTTTGTTATTGACCAGCAGCCGTTCCATTTCATATTATGTTACTGTATGGAGAAAAACATGGCAACACCGGGGAGGCTGGCCCCGGGAATTGAAAATCCGGTGGATCTTTTGATTATCGGCGCGGGGCCCGCGGGGCTTACGGCGGCCCAGTACGGCGGACGGGCAAATTTAAATGTGCTGGTACTGGAACAGCTTGCCCCCGGCGGCCAGGCGCTTTTGATCGATGTGCTGGAAAACTATCCCGGCAACGTGGGTATTAACGGCGGCCAGCCGAAAAGCGGCTATGAATTTGCCGAAGACCTGCGTAAACAGGCGGAAGATTTTGGGGCGAAATTTTTATCCGGCAGCGTTCTGTCTATTCATAAAGAGGAAAATATTTTCCGGGCGGCATTAAAAGACGGAAAAAATATCACCGCCCTGGCGGTGATTATCGCCACCGGAGCCCAACACCGGAAGCTGGACATTCCCGGCGAAGAAGAATTTTCAGGGCGGGGTGTTTCCTACTGCGCCACCTGCGACGGCCCCTTTTTCAAAAACAAAAAAATATTTGTGGTCGGCGGCGGCGATGCTGCCTGCGACGAGGCCCAGTACCTTTCCCGGCTCAGCTCAAAGGTGGTTCTTATCCACCGCCGGGACAAATTCCGGGCCCAAAAGGCGCTGGCGGAACGGGTCATGAAAAACCCCCACATTGAAGTGCGGTTCAACACAAGGCCTCTGGAAATTAATGGTGAACAAAAAGTTACATCGATAATGCTGGAAAATACGGTAACGAAAGAACAGTATACCGATGACGCCGATGCGGTTTTTATTTTCGCCGGTACCGTGCCCCAAACCTTCGCTATTACCGCCGCCGGCAACAGCTGCGTCAAAACCGATGAAAACGGTTATATCATCACGGATCAAAATATGGAAACTTCCATGCCCGGTCTTTTTGCCGCCGGTGACGTGCGGGCAACGCCCTTCAGGCAGGTGGTAGTGGCTGCCGGTGAAGGAGCGGTGGCAGCCCACTGTGCAGCGGCTTACATAGACAGTATCAAAGGGAATTAGTTTGCACCAGGGGAATTGCCGAAAAGCGGCTTTGAATCATCATCATAAAAAAATATTTTTCCTCCTGCTTTTTTTTATTCCGGTATACATTTTTTCCCTTGATTTTTCTGATTCAGGCGACCCCGAAACTCTCGCACAAAATATCGTGAACGCCATGAGTGATGAACAGGCGCTGGCCCAAACTTTTATGCTCGGCTGGGTAGGCGCGGCCCCCTCCCCTTTGATCATGGACTGGATAAAGGATCGAAATATCGGGGGGATAAAAATTTTTGGATGGAACACCGGTGATACTTTACGGCTGGCAGAAACCGTGGGGACCCTGCAGACCGCCGCCCTGGAGGGCCCTTTTAATATTCCCCTTTTGGTAGCCACCGATCAGGAAGGCGGCTGGATCCGCCATGTGAAGGGGTCCACCAGCGAAACGCCGGGAAACATGGCCATCGGTGCGTCCGGTTTTCCGCTGGATGCGTACCGGGCAGGTTTTTACATAGGCCGGGAGTTGGCGCTTTTGGGGATCAACATGAATTTTGCACCGACGGTGGATCTTTACACCAACCGCGATTCCACGCTTATCGGTCCCCGGGCCTTTGGTTCAGATCCGGTCCAGGCGGGCATCCTCGGAGCGGCTTTTGTGAAGGGCCAAAAAGAGTCGGGAATCATCGCCACGGCAAAGCATTATCCGGGCCACGGCGATACGGACCTGGATTCCCACGGCGTACTGCCGGAGATTAACGCCGGTTTTGAACAGCTCTGGAACCGTGAGCTTGTGCCCTACCGCCTTTTGGCCAGAGAGGGCGTCCCCGCAGTGATGAGCGGACATTTGGCTTTTCCCAATACCCCCGCAGGCTCCACACCGGCGTCTCTTTCGTCATGGTTCCTGAAAAATATTCTGCGAGACAAAATGGAATTTAAGGGCCTCGTGATCACCGACGATCTTATGATGAACGGCGCTACCACTTTTGCGGGCAGTGTTTCACTGGCGGCAAAACAGGCGCTCCTGGCGGGAAACGATATCATCATGTTTTCAAAAACGCCGAATTTATTTGACCCCGTGTGGACCTCCCTTGTTTTGGCCATGAAACAGGAAGATGTTTTCAGAAACCGTGTCCGCGACGCCGCCCGGCGGATAGTGCTTATCAAACTGGAATACCTCCGGGGTGAAAGAAGCGTTCCCTATATCCCTGATCTGAAAAAAGCTGCCGCGGGGCTTCCCGATCCCGAAGGACAGAATTTTTTTATGGATCTGGCGGCCCGAAGCATTACCATAGTCTCCGGCGGGGAAGGTTTCCCCCTTCGTCCGGAAAAGGCGGGGAAGGTTGTTTTGGCCGGGCAATATACCGAGTTTTTCAATGCGGGGAAAAAGGCCTACCCCGAAGCTGTTTCCTGCCGAATCGGAACGCCGGGGCTGAACGCCGATTTTTTACGAAATGCCCGGAACGCCGACACGGTTATTTTCTGTCTGGCCGAAGAAGCGGATCTGCGCATTTTACAGAATATAAAAACCCTGGGAAAAAGAACCATTATCTTTTCCATCCTGAGTCCCGTGTATCTGGATGGAATTACCTGGGCGGATGGCGCTCTGGCTGTTTACAGTTACGCCGCCGAATCTTTTATCGCGGGTTTTTCCGCCATGCTTGGCAGAATTACACCCCAGGGAAAAATTCCTTTCCCCCTCAATGAACCTCGCTGGGTTCCGTCCGGGAGTTAAAAACATGGCCGGGACTGAACGCTGGAAGCGTATAGGCAAAACAGAAGAAGCCGCCGCCTTTTTAAGGATGGAGGAGCGCCGCTGCGTAAATGCCTGTTCACGTTTTCTCAATCTGGATCGCAGCCACGATAAGCTTTGGGCCTGGTATGACACCGAAAAAAAAATCCGCGCCCTGATCCTTTTCAGCCGCCGCAGTCTTTTCCTTATCTCAAAAGGTGAAGCTGTTCCCGAGCCCCGGTTCATGGCCAAATTTATCCGTAAAAATTATATCCACGCGGTTCAGGGCGGCCGGGAAGATGCGGAACAACTTGAAATGATGCTCGCCAACAACGGCCGTGTGGCCATGGAAAATATCAACTACGATCTTATGGAGCTGGACGGGAACGCTCCGGTGATAAAAAAATCCCCGTCACCGGGCTTAATCCTCCGCAAACCCCGGAGGGGGGACGAGGACGACATTTTTATCCTCCAGGCCGGCTACGAACAGGAAGAAGTGCTGCCCCGGGCATCGGTTTTTAATCCCGCTTCCTGCCGGGTTTCAATGGAACGGATCCTTAAAAAGGAACAGATTCTGGTGGCGGAAATGGATTCAAAAATTGTGGGGAAG
>BNUV01000060.1 GCA_025997615.1 Spirochaetia bacterium | reverse complement strand
AATTATCAAATCGCCCAAACAATAGTGCAAGTAAACTCCGTTTACAGTTATTACTAGGCCCTGCTCTGATATTTGGCGATGATCTCGGGCAGCTGCTGGACGACAAATACATTATAGACCGGCCTACCGCCGGGGCGAAGTAGGGGGAGTTATGGCCTGTACCCATTTTATTTTGACCTGCGGCGGAACCGCCTGCGAGTCCAACAAGGGAATTGAAATTTACCAGCAGCTCATCGCCGAGGCGGAAAAACAGGGCGTTAAAGACAAGGTGCAAATTGTCAAAACCGGCTGTTTCGGCTTTTGCGAAAAAGGCCCCATCGTCAAGGTGCTGCCGGATGAATCATTTTATGTGGAAGTAAAGCCCGAAGACGCCAAAGAGATTATCGCCGAACAGGTGATCAAGGGCCGGGAAGTCCCGCGGCTGCTCTACAAAGATCCCGATGAGGATGCGGGGGCAAAGAAAGGCGCCAGTGTCGGCGCGGCTGCGGTGGAAAACATAAAATTCTACCAGAAACAGCACCGGGTGGTGTTGCGGAACTGCGGCGCTATCAACCCGGAAAATATCGATGAATACATCGCCCGGGACGGCTATGTGGGCCTGGAAAAGGTGCTTTTTGAATGGACCCCGGAACAAATCATCGAGCAGATGAAGATTTCCGGCATGAGGGGCCGGGGCGGCGCCGGTTTCCCCACCTGGATGAAGTGGGATTTTGCCCGCAAGGCCCAGGGGGACATCAAATATGTGATCTGTAACGCCGACGAAGGCGATCCCGGGGCTTACATGGACCGGTCCACCGTCGAAGGCGACCCCCATTCGGTCATCGAGGGGATGATCACCGCCGGAAAGGCCATCGGGGCCCACTTCGGTTTTGTGTATATCCGGGCGGAATATCCGCTGGCGGTGGAACGGCTCAAAATCGCCCTCCGGCAGGCCCAGGAATACGGCCTTTTGGGTAAGGACATTCTGGGGTCCGGCTTCGATTTTGAGATTGAGATACGCCTGGGGGCCGGGGCTTTTGTCTGCGGCGAGGAAACGGCGCTGATAAAATCCGTCGAGGGAAACCGGGGTATGCCGGTTCCCAAGCCGCCCTTCCCGGCAAACAAGGGCCTGTGGCAGCGGCCCACCATCATCAACAACGTGGAAACCCTGGCCAATATCCCGGTGATCACCGCCCAGGGCGGGGCCGTACTGGCCGCCATCGGCACGGAAAAATCCAAGGGCACCAAGGTTTTTGCCCTTACCGGCAAGATACAAAACTCTGGTCTTGTGGAAGTGCCCATGGGAACGACCCTGGGGGAGATAATCTACGACATCGGCGGGGGCATCAAGAACGGCAAGAAGTTCAAGGGCGTCCAGACCGGCGGCCCTTCCGGGGGCATCCTGACGGAAAAATCCCTGGACTTGCCCATCGACTTTGAAACCCTCACCGCCAATGGCTCCATGATGGGCTCCGGCGGCATGATCGTCATGGACGAGGACGACTGTGTGGTGGACGTAGCCCGGTTCTACATGGAATTCTGTGTGGACGAAAGCTGCGGCAAGTGCTCGCCCTGCCGCATAGGCACCACCCAGATTCTTTCCATTCTGGAAAAAATCGCCAAGGGCAACGGCGAAGAATCGGACCTGGACAAGCTGGAAGCCATAGGCAAGGCCATGTCAAAGGCTTCCCTCTGCGCATTGGGCCAAACAGCGCCGAACCCCACCTTGTCTACGATCAAAAACTTCCGGGAAGAATACCTGGAACATATTCGGGACAAAAAGTGCCGTTCCGGCAAGTGTAAGCACCTGGTCCGCTTCAGCATTGACACGGCCAAGTGTATAGGCTGCGGCGCCTGCGCCAAGAAGTGCCCCGGCAATTGCATCGCGGCGGCTCCTGCGGCGGATTTCCCCGACAAGAAACGGCCTCCCTACCTTATCGATCAGGGGGCTTGTCTCAAGTGCGGTGAATGTATCAAGACCTGTAAATTCGGCGCGGTCGTCAAAGGTTAAGGAGAATAAACCATGGTAAACATAACGATAAACGGCAAAGCGGTGGAAGTGGAGGAGGGAACCACCATCCTGAACGCCGCAAAAAAAGTAAATGTGAAGATCCCCACCCTCTGCTACAATCCGGATCTTCCCCCCTGGGCCTCCTGCGGCATCTGTATCGTCCGCATGGCAGGCTCCCCCCGTATGGTCCGGGCCTGTACGACCCCCTGCGAAAACAACATGAACATCATCACCCACGATCCGGAGATCATTGCGGTCAGGCGGACGGTGCTGGAACTGATCCTTTCCAACCACCCCAACGACTGCCTCCAGTGCCCCCGGAACGGCAGCTGCGAGCTTCAGACCCTGGCGGAAGAATTCGGTATCCGGGAAGCTCCCTATAAAAAGGTGATGAACAGCCTCCCCATCGACGATTCCAGCCCGGCCATCGTGTTGAATCCGGATAAGTGTATACGCTGCGGCCGCTGCGTCAAGGTGTGTCAGGAAGTGCAGAATGTCTGGGCCCTGGAATTTCTGGGCCGGGGCATCAAGGGCAAAATCGCCAGCGCCGCCGATGCTCCTCTGGGTGAAAGCCCCTGTATCAAGTGCGGCCAATGCGCGGCCCACTGCCCCGTCGGCGCCATTTACGAACGGGATGATACGCTTAAGGTGTGGAACGCCCTGCAGAACCCCGACCTTCACCCGGTGGTGCAAATAGCCCCGGCGGTGCGGGTGGCATTGGCGGAGGAATTCGGCCTTGAGCCCGGTTCCATTATCACCAAGAAGATCTACGCGGCCCTCCGGCGGCTGGGTTTCAAAACCGTGTTTGACACAAACTTCTCCGCCGATCTCACGATCATGGAAGAAGGAACCGAGCTGGTAAAACGGCTTACGGAAAAAGGCTCGGACATTCCGCTGATCACTAGTTGCTGTCCCGCATGGGTCGATTATATGGAAAAATATTATGCGGATATGATCCCCAATTTTTCCACGGCCAAGAGCCCGCAGCAGATGATGGGCGCCATGATCAAAGCCTACTGGGCCGGTAAGGCCGGGCTTGATCCGGCAAAGGTCTACTCCGTATCGGTGATGCCCTGCACCGCCAAAAAGGCGGAAACCCGGCGCAACGACGATATGAAGAGCGCCGGCGCCGGATATGATGTCGATATTGTGCTCACCACCCGGGAACTGGCCCGGATGATCAAGCAGGCCGGCATCGAAGTTTTAAAGCTCCCCGACGAAGAAGCTGATAATCCCCTGGGGCCCTACACCGGCGCCGGCACGATCTTCGGCGTGACAGGCGGGGTTATGGAAGCGGCGGTCCGCAGCGCCTACTATCTCGTTACCAAAAAAGAGCTGGCGGATGTGAACTTTACCAGCGCCCGCGGGCTTGAAGGCGTCAAGGAAGCGGAGGTTGATTTCGGCAACGGTACAAAAATCCGTATCGCCGTGGCCCACCAGATGGGAAACATCGCCGCCGTGCTGGACAAGATCCGGGAAGCCCGGGCTAGCGGGAAGGAAAGTCCCTACCAGTTTGTGGAAGTGATGGCCTGCCGGGGTGGCTGTATCGCCGGGGGTGGTCAACCCTACGGCTGTACCGACGATGTCCGTTCCCGCAGAACCGCCGGCATTTACAAGGATGACGTGCAGTCCAAATACCGCTGCTCACATCAGAACCCCTTTATCAAACAGGTGTACGATGAATTCCTCGGCGAGCCCGCGGGTCACAAGGCGCACCAGCTCCTCCACACCAAATATGTGGAACGGGAACTGTATGTGAAGTGAGCATTTTGTAAAATGCTCATAGTCATCTGAAGTGCGGTTATCTGAAAGCTGTCCCGAATATTCGGGACGGCTTTTTTTATTTTTTTGAAATATTTTATTGAAATATTTTATTGACATCTTAATAATTCGGATATAACATGATCTTACTGTTTTTTACAAATCACACAGGAGGAAAGAATGAAAAGAATTGCAGTAGTTGGTTTATTGCTTGCGGCGGCTGTTTCGGCATTTGCCGGGGGCGGCGGTCAGAAGAGCGGTGGTTCATCCGGTGGTGAATCTATTTCTATTTGGTCTACCCAGACTACCAACAGGGCGCCGGAGATATTTCAGGCGGGTGTTGATCGCTTCAACAAAAACAATCCCACGATAAAGGTAGACGCTACCAACATTGTGAATGATTCCTACAAGCAGAAGCTGGCGGTGGCCCTGGCTTCCGGGCAGGCCCCGGATATTTTCCTTTCGTGGTCCGGCGGTCCCATGTATGAATATGCCAAGAACGGTCAGATTGCCGATCTTTCTCCCTACATGAACGCCAACAATTTCAAGTCCAAATTTCTGGATGCCTCCATTGCCCAGGTTACCTACCAGAACAAGATCTGGGGCATTCCCTTTTCCAATGTCTCCGTGTGTACGGTATTCTACAACAAGGAAATCTTCGCCCGGTACAATCTGAAGGTCCCCACCACCATCCGGGAACTGGAGCAGGTTTGCGATACCCTCAAAAAGAACAACATTGTCCCCTTTAGTCTGGCGAACAAAACCCAGTGGACCGGTTCCATGTACTTTATGTTCCTGGCTACCCGCCGGGGCGGTACCCAGCCCTTCATCAATGCGGTGGATGGCAGTGGTTCCTTTACGGATCCGGCCTTCATCTATGCCGGTGAAAAAATTCAGGAATGGGTGAGCAAGGGCTATTTCAATACCGGCTTCAACGGCCTTGACGAAGATTCCGGCCAGTCCCGGCAGATCCTCTACCGGGGTGAAGCGGCCATGCACATTATGGGGAGCTGGTTCAACTCTTCGGTCATAAACGAAGATGCGGCATTCTATGCCAAGCTGGGCATCTTTAAATTCCCCCGGGATGAACAGGGCTCAGGAAACCCCGACACGGTGATCGGAACGGTGGGAGATAACTTCTACCATGTGTCCGCCACTGCAAAGAACCCCGCCAAGGCTTTCGAGCTTGCTTCTGTTTTTATTGATGAAGAAGCGGTGAAGCTCGCCCTGGAAGATGGCCGTATCCCCCCGGTAAAGGGAGTAAAGCTTGAAAACGCCATTCTGGCGGAACTTTTTGCCCAGGTTGTGGCGGCTCCGGATATACAGCTCTGGTACGACCAGTCCCTGTCCCCGGAAGTGGCCGATGTCCATAAGGTTACCAGTCAGGAAATCTTTGGTAACACCTTAACTCCCCGTGCGGCTGCCCAGCAGCTTCAGGATGCCCAGGCGGCATACCTTAAAAAGTAGGTTAGAGACATGGCCGGTGGTAAAATCCGTTCCCTTCGCAGCGCTCGTCAACAGTCGATTCGCATAGCGGCGACGGTTTTTTTACTGCCGGCCCTGTTTTTTCTCTCTTTCTTTATTGTCTATCCTATTATTTCGTCTTTTATCACCAGTACCATGCGGTGGAATGGTATGGGCCGCAACCGTATTTTTACCGGCGCCGAAAACTGGATCACTCTGGTTAAAGATGTCAATTTTTGGCGGGCCTTTACCAACAACTTAAAGATCATGTTTTTATCCCTTCTCTTTCAGGTTCCCTTCGCCATGGCCCTGGCTACTTTTCTGGATGTTACCGAAAGGAAGGGCGTGATTTTCAAGGTCGTGTGGTTTTTCCCCTACCTTATTTCTTCGGTAGTTATCGGTGTGCTTTTTAAGTATGCCCTGGATGCCAACTACGGAATCTTTGCGTCAATTTCCAAACTGTTCGGCGGCGGCGGCGTGGACCTTCTGGGGGATCCGAAAATCGCCCTGTATACCGTTATCGGTGTAGTCTGCTGGCAGTACATCCCCTTCTACATGGTCCTGTATCTCGCGGCTTACGGTACTATTCCGGTGGAGCTCTACGAGGCGGCCAGCATAGACGGCGCCACCAGGGCCCAGTATTTCTGGCGGGTATCCCTGCCTCTGCTCAGGCCGACGGTAGTTTCGGGGATGACCCTTTCCATCATCGGGTCTCTAAAATATTTTGATCTTATTTTTGTCATGACCGGCGGCGGCCCCGGGGTTTCCACGGAGCTTATGGCAACGTATATGTATAAAATGTCTTTTGTGCGTTACAACATGGGCTACGGTTCCACCATCGCGTCGGGTATGTTTATTCTTATTACACTGGTGGCGCTGCTTTCCATCCTTACCCTAAACCGGAAAACGGAGCTGTAAAATGAACAACATAAATTCTGTTAATTCCAAAAAAAAGCAGCTTCCCCTTTACTGGATCCTGGCGGTAATTTTTGCATTTTTCTGGCTTGTCGTTGCGGGCGCTCCCTTTGTTTTCCAGATTTTCACCACCTTAAAAACCCAGGGTGAATTTATATCAGGGGGCCTTTTTAAGCTTCCGGAAAAATTAACCTTTGATAATTATGTTTCTGTTATGAAGGGCGGTTTTTATAAATATTTTTTTAACAGTGTTCTGGTCCTGCTCATCTCCCTGACTCTGCTGCTTTTTATCTCCTCCTTTGCGGCGTATCCCCTTTCCCGGATGCAGTTCCGGCTGAACAAGCCCATATACAGTCTTATTGTAGCGGCCATGTCCATCCCCATTCATATCACCCTTATCCCCGTTTTTATGATGTCGATACGCTTTAACCTTTATGATCATTTTTATGTCCTTGTCGGTCCCAATGTGGCCTTTAACCTTCCCATGTCCATTTTTATTCTTACGGCCTTTATGCAGAACATTTCCCGCGAAATGGAAGAAGCGGCGGAAATTGACGGCTGTGGAAAATTCTCCACGTTTTTCAAAATTATTTTCCCCCTGTCAAAATCGGGTCTTGCCACGCTGGGAATTTACAACGGCGTCATGATATGGAACGAATTTATCTTTGCGATGATCCTTACCCAATCCCAAAATGTCCGCACCCTGCCTCTGGCCATTTGGGAGTACCAGGGACAATACACCATGAACACCCCTCTGATCATGGCCCTGCTCATGCTTTCTTCCCTGCCGGTGATCCTGCTCTACATTTTCGGCCAGGACAAACTAGTTAAAGGGATGATGGCCGGAGCGGTTAAGGGCTAGCAGTTTGGTTCTTTCTTTTTCCCCATTGTACTTTGCCCGGAACCATGGTATTATTAATCATCTTTTTGATTTTTTCTCATAAGGGGTCCTAAATGGAAAAGTTTTTTAAGCTTAAGGAACACGGAACCACCGTCAATCGCGAGATTTTGGCGGGGCTTACCACCTTTTTGACCATGGCGTATATTCTGGCGGTAAACCCGAGTATGCTCGGCGCCATTCCCGGCATGGCCAAGGGCGGCATCTTTACCGCCACGGTTTTGGCATCGGCAATCGCCACTCTGGTGATGGCCCTGACCGCCAATTTACCTATCGCCCTGGCTCCCGGCATGGGCCTTAACGCCTTCTTTACCTACACCGTGGTTTTCGGTATGGGGTACTCCTGGCAGACGGCCCTAACGGCGGTTTTTCTGGAAGGCATCCTCTTTATCGTCCTTTCGCTGGTAAATGTCCGGGAGCTTCTTATCAAGGCGATACCCGCTAACCTGAAAAAAGCGGTGGCCGTGGGCATTGGTCTTTTCATTGCCCTTATCGGCATGCAAAATGCCGGCATAGTGGTGGATAACCCCGCCACACTGGTAGGTCTGGGGGACCTTTTCACCGGTTCTGTTGAAAATCTGCCTAAGTATTCGCCCTTCCTGGCGCTTCTGGGCCTGGTTATCATCATCTGTCTTTACGCCAACAAGGTTCCGGGCGCTATCCTTATCGGCATTTTGGTCACCACCATCATCGGCATCCCCCTGGGGGTTACGAATATTGCCAAAGGGTTTTCCCCCGTCAGCCTTCCCGAGGCGCCCCTCTTTTTCAAGTTTGATTTCCAAAATGTTTTGACCTTTAAATTTTTCACGGTCTTTTTCACCTTTTTCTTTGTGGATATTTTTGACACCATCGGCACCCTGGTGGGGGTAACTACCCAGGCGGGGATTATTGATAAAAACGGGGAGATTCCCCGGGTTAAACAGGCCCTTTTGGCCGATGCCGTCGGAACTGTGGCGGGAGCGGCGCTGGGAACTTCCACCGTGACCAGTTATGTGGAAAGCACCGCCGGGGTAGCCGCCGGAGGACGCACCGGGCTTACCGCCCTTTCCGCCTCAGTGCTGTTTTTCCTGGCCCTGTTCCTTTCGCCCCTTTTCCTGCTTATCCCCAGTGCGGCCACCGCGCCGGCCCTGGTGATCGTGGGCTTCCTCATGATGAAGTCGGTGAAGGATATTGATTTTGCGGACCCCACCGAGGGAATCCCTGCCTTCCTCGCCATCGTTATGATGCCCTTTGCCTACAGCATCGCCGAAGGAATCGTCTTTGGGGTTTTGTCCTACGTCATTCTCAAGGCCGCCACATCCAAGTTTAAGGATATTTCCGTTATCACCTGGGTGCTGTTTGCCATCTTTATCCTGCGTTTCTTTATCAATTAGGAGTACTGTGGTACTTCGTACCACTTCCGATTAACGTGGCGGTTAAACCGCCGAATTTAAGGAGTATACATGAAGGACATTTTTCTTGTTTTTGCCAAACACAATGAAGCTGCCGATGAGGCTGCTTTCTCCATCCTGAACGGGCTTTCCAACGAGGAGCGTGAAAAGGATCGCGCCTCGTATTACGGCAGCCTCTCCGGTCTCGCCCGTCATGTGGCGGGGGGAACCACGTTCTTCCTCAGCATCTACAAGGGCGTGCTGGGCCATAACGCGGCGGCTCTTAAGGCCCTATCCGCCATCGAAGGCGTTTCTATTCCCGAGGGGCCCCTGAACGATGCCCAGTGGAAAAGCCTTGTGGCCGCTGTAAAGACTGCCGATGCGGCCTTTGTCAAACTGGTGGAAGCCCTGAACGCCGATGATTTTAAGGCGCCGGTGCCGACCGAGTGGTACGGGGGGAATCCTCCCACAGTGCCCCTGTCGTTCATGCTACAGAACCTTGTCATGCATAACGCCCATCACCGGGGCCAGATTTCCCAGATTCTGGATTCCCTCAAGATCGATAATGATTTTTCAGGGATCAATGCGGCATTTTTGAAATAGAGATCGCAAATGGGGGTTGATATGAAACGAAGCGCAATGATTCTTTGCGGCGGTTGGGACGGTCATGAGCCCAAGCTGATCACGGAGCGGTTTAAGAAATTTCTTGAATCTGAAAATTTTGAAGTGGCTGTTGAGGAAAAGCTGGAGGTTTGCAAGGATAAAGATCGTTTTAAGGATCTGGATCTTTTTATCCCGGTGTGGACCATGTGTAACGAGCCGCTGGGCTACGGTTTTTTTGAGCCCCTTCTGGAGGCAGTCGGTAACGGCATGGGCGTGGCGGGGAACCACGGCGGGATGTGCGATGCGTTCAGAAACAACGTGGAGTACCAGTTTCTCACCGGCGCCAACTGGGTTTCGCATCCCGGCGGAGACGGCACCAAATACCGCATCAACATCATAAGTAAATCAAATCCCCTTACCGATGGGATTGAAGATTTTGATGTTTCATCCGAGCAGTATTATCTTCATGTGGATCCGGCCAACGAGGTGCTGGCGACGACCCGGTTCCCCACGGTCAGGTGGTACCACTCGGCCAACGGCGAGGTGGATGTTCCCCAGGTGTGGACCCGGAAATGGGGCTATGGGCGGGTGTTCTACAACGCGCTGGGACATCACAATGACGTGTTTGAAATTCCCCAGGCCTGGGAGCTGATGAAACGGGGCCTCCTCTGGGCCGCCGACAGCAAACGTATTGCCCGGGAAAAAGGCCTTTCCGGCGATGACTGGAAGACCGATCAGAAGATGTATTAACGGAGGGAGAATATAAAATGAGTATACAAAGGATAGGAATTGTCGGCGCCGGAAATATCAGCGGGATCTATCTCCAGAACCTGACGGGGATGTTCGGCAAACGGGTTAAGCTGGTGGCGATAACGGATTTGATAGAGGAAAAGGCCGCCAAGGCCAGCGCTGAGTACGGGATCACCCACATCAAAAAGACCGCAGACCTTATCAACAGCCCCGATGTGGATATCATCCTCAATATCACTGAGCCTTATAACCATTACGGGGTGGCCCTGGCGGCGGTGAAGGCGGGCAAGCACGTGTACGACGAAAAGCCCCTCTGCGCCCAACGGGAAGAGGCCCAGGAAGTGCTCCGGGCCGCCGTGGAAAATAAGGTCCGGGTGGGCAATTCCCCGGATACTTTTTTGGGGGCGGGTATTCAGACCTGCCGGAAGCTTTTGGATGATGGCTGGATAGGCAAGCCCGTGGCGGCTACCGCTTTTATGGTGAATCACGGCCACGAACATTGGCATCCGGGGCCGGAATTTTATTACAAAAACGGCGGCGGCCCCATGTTTGACATGGGCCCCTATTACATAACCGCCCTGGTAAATCTGCTCGGTCCCGTGGCCCGGGTCTGCGGTTCCGCTAAAAAATGTTTCGAGACCCGGACTATCACCAGCGAGCCCTTGAACGGCAAAGTTATTAACGTGGATATTCCCACCCATATCACCGGCATACTGGATTTTGCCAATGGCGCCGTGGGAACGATTATCACCAGTTTTGATGTTTATTCCCACACCCTGCCCTGGATTGAAATTTACGGCAGCGAGGGAACGCTCCGGGTGCCGGATCCCAACACCTTCGGCGGCCCTGTTTTTGTCAAACGGTACCGTGAGGAAAACTGGTCCGAGATACCTTTGCTTAAGGATTATCCCGAAAACAGCCGGGGTCTGGGGATTACCGACATGGCGGAAGCTATTGTCGAGGGCCGCCCCCACCGGGCCAGCGGGGAAATGGCCTACCATGTGCTGGACATCATGCACGGCATCCACGACGCCTCGGCTTCGGGGAAATACTACAAGCTCAAAAGCAAGTGTAAACGCCCGGAGCCGCTGCTGAAATAGTTTTTACTGATTTCCACCTTCCCGGATGATCTCGATCTTGATGCCGTCATTTTGGTCCGGCTCATCTTTGGGAGGGATGGAAACTTTGAGGATGCCGTTTTTGTAAACCGCCTTTACCTTTTCCTGGGCGTATTTATCCAGCGGCACAAAATACTTTTGCTTTTCGATGTCCTTCATCTTCAGGCGGCGTTTAAAGTACCGCATATTGGTATCCGGGGGCTGTTCGCCGTTTGGCCCCGCAGCTTCCTCCCCCAGTTTTGCCGAAAAGACCATGTAGTCCCCCTGGAAGGAAAGGCTGATGTCCTTTTCGTCAAAACCCGCCAGGGCAAACTCGAAGATCAGACTCCGGTCCGCCGTCATGTAGGCATTCATGGGGGGGTAAGAATAGTTGGGGTAATAGTCGATGCTTTCGTCGAAGGGCCAGCGATGCCCGTAGGCCTCGCCCCCGGGCCTTTCGCCGCCGAACTGATTGAAATTCCGGCTAAACTCGTCGTGAAAATCCCGGACCCCTTCGAAAATCTCATCGAAGATCGTCCCCAGATCCATGTAACCCTTTGCGCCTTTCATACGAGACTCCTTCCCCGGCTCTGTGTCCGGGATGCTGCCGACCATTCGGTCCGGCTGGATTGAACCCTCCAACGAGCGGTTCAGGAATTAGCTTCCATCTCCAATATACTGCTTTTTTCCTCAATCGACAATAATAGTTAAAACTCCGCAGTCTTTGCCTGTTCAAACTCTGCTTCAATTTCCGGGCCGGGCTGCTTTGTCGCCAGGCTTACCAGGAAAATCACAAGAGAGGAGATGACGAAGGCGGGGAGGAGCTCGTAGACATCAAAGATGCCCCCCAGCTTTGCGATGACGTTTTTCCACAGCGCTACCATGATGCCGCCGGACAGAACCCCCGCCACCGCCGCAGGGAAGGTGGTCCGCTTCCAGAAAAGGGAGAACAGGATCAGGGGGCCGAAGGAGGCGCCCAGCCCTGCCCATGCGTAGGATACGACCCGGAAAATTGATTGATTGCCCGACACGGCGATGATAACGCCAAAGACGGTAACCAGAAGCATGGTAAGCCGGGCGACCCACATGACCAGGGCCTCGCTGGCGTCTTTCTTGAAAATATCTTTGAAGATGTCGTTAGCCAAAGAGGACGACACGATCAGCATATAGGAATCGGAAGAACTCATGCTGGCGGCGAGGATACCGGAAATAACGATCCCCGCCAGAAGGGGCGGGAAGAAACCCTGGGAAAGCAGGATAAAGATGCTTTCTGAATCGCTGCCCGTACCGAAAGAGGCCGGATTAAGGGCACGGCCGACAAGCCCTATGCCGACCGCGGCAAGCTGGGCAATAAAACACCAGATCACCGCGATGTTCCGGGAACGGCGGATGTTGGAGGTCTTGTTGATCGCCATAAAGCGGACCAGCACCTGGGGCATACCAAAGTAGCCTAAACCCCACGCCATAGTACTGATGATGGTCAGAAGGCTGTATTTGGTTCCTTCGCCGCTGAAGACCGGAACGCCGTTGACAACGCTCTGGGCCCCATCGGCCATTTTGGGGGCGGCGGTGCCGAAGAAATCAAGGAAGTGGGGAAAATTTTTCAGATTTTCGGCGACCCCCGCAAAACCGCCGGCGTGGACTATGCCGAAAGCCAGTACCAGCACCAGGGCGGTGACCATCAACAGGCCCTGGATGAGGTCTGTCATGCCTACTGCCCAGAAACCGCCGAGCAGGGTGTAGAGCATGACAAGCACCGCTCCGAGTATCACCATGACTACCTGGTTTGCCCCGAACAAATTACTGAACAGTTTACCAAAGGTAATGAACTGTGCGCCCACATATATCGAGAAAAACACCAGGCTGATGATAGCGGCAATGGCCAGGAGGATCCGCTTTTTGTCGTGAAAACGCTTGCTGAAAAATTCCGGCAGGGTGATGGCATTATCCGCAATCTGCGAATAGGAGCGGAGCCGCTTTGCCACCAGCGCCCAGTTGATCCAGGTGCCGATGAAAAGGCCCAGGGCGGTCCAGAAAGCCTCGCCCAGACCGGTAAAGTAGGCGACCCCCGGCAGTCCCATGAGGAGCCAGCCCGACATATCCGAGGCTTCGGCGCTGATCGCCGCCACCCAGGGGCCAAAGCTCCGTTTTGCGAGGAAATATTCCTCCAAATTGCTGTTACTCCGGCGGGCGTACCAAAGACCGATGGCGATCATCGCCAAAAGGTAAGCCCCCATCCCTATCAATGTCTGCGGATTTGCGCCTGACATAACTCCTCCTTAATAAAAGCCTGAAATCCTACATTACAAAAAAAACAGGGGAAATTCAATCCCCAGGGCACTGCGGCGACAAGCGGCGATTTGACAAAAGTATGAATTAATGCGATATTTGATATATCACTATTTTTTATTTATGGAGGAAAGATGAAAAAGGTAAAGATTCTTTTGGCTTTAACGTTGATTTTTGCCAGCGCATTTGTTTTTGCGGGGGGCAACAAGGCTGCCGATACCGGCGGCGGTAAGGCGACGTTAACCCTGGGTTCATGGCGGCCCGATGATTCGGTCCAGATTGAGCGGCTCCTGGCGGAGTATGGCAAGCTTAATCCCAACGTGACCATTCGGCATCTGCCGATTAACCCGCCCGATTACAATGCCACCCTGCGCTTGCAGCTTGACGGCGGTACCGGGCCTGACCTGATGTACGCACGGTCCTACGCTACCGGGGCGGAATTGTTCCAGGCCGGTTACTTTGCGGACGCTTCGGACATCCCCGGGGTAAAGGCGAACTTTACCGCCTCCAGCCTGGCTCCCTGGACAACCACCGATGGCAAGGTATTTGCCGTGCCCTATGCGGCGGTTTCCCATGGGGTGTACTACAACAAGACCATTTTCCGGAAGGAAGGTCTTGCTATCCCCCAGACATTCGAGGACTTCCTCAAGCTCTGCGCCACCCTCAATGACAAGGGCTATACCCCCCTGGCCAACGGAGTTGCCGATGAGTGGGACATTCTGGAGTGCTTCTTCCTGGGGATTCTGCCCAACTATATCGGCGGCGCCTCCGAGCGGGTGAAGTATGAAACCGGGGCGAAAAAGTTGAACGATGCCGACTTTACCGCCGCCTTCCAGGCTATGGCGGATGTCGCCAAGTATCTGCCCAAGGGCTTTGAGTCGGTCAGCCTGAGCGATGCCTTTGTCCTCTTTGCCACCCAAAAGGCGGTGATGTTTATGGACGGTTCCTGGGATCTCCCCCAGTTTGACAGTGCATCCTTTGAATGGGGTATCTTTGCCATGCCCGCCCCTGCGGGTAAAAAGACCGCCATTTCCTTCCATCCTGATATGGCCATCACCTATAACAAGGCGACCAAGTATCCGAATGAAGCCAAGGCCTTCCTCGCCTGGCTTGCCACCAAAGAAGGGGCAACTGTGGCCGCGGCGAATATGCCCACCGGTTTCTACCCCATGATTAACTTCCCGATCACCCTGGCGGACCCCCATGGGAACGAGTTCCTCGCCCTGAATACCGGCAAGGAAACGGACGCCCGCTTTGTGTGGCCCAAGTTCATGGACCTTTATGCGCCCATGAATCAGGCGGTTATTCAGGTGCTGAGGGGAGCGCAAACTCCCCGCCAGGCAGCGGACGAGATGGAGCGGATCGCCGCAACGCTGCGTTAATAACGCTGCGTTAATAAGGGAAGGAACATGACAGGAGAACACCGGATCGGACAAAAGAGAAGGGGCTTAAAAGTCCCGGAAGGGATAAGTTGGCTGCCCTTCTTGCTGCCTGCGCTGGTGTTCTACCTCATGTTCATGGCCTGGCCTTTGCTGGACTCTCTGCGATTGAGCCTGTATACCGGCTCCGCAGGGATTGGCCGCACCTTCGTCGGGCTGGACAACTTCAAGCGATTATTTACAATCGAACAATACTCGCAGCGTTACTGGGGCGCCTTTGGGCATACGTTGTACTTTTTTCTCATCTGTATGGCCGTACAGAATGCCCTGGGCATCCTCTTTGCAAACCTGATCACCAACGAAAAATTGCAGGCCCGTTCGTTTTATCAGACGGTCATCTTTATACCGGTCACTTTTGCGGTGCTGGTCACCGGCTATCTCTGGAAACTCCTGCTGAACCCCGTATGGTCAGGCCCTGTCTTTCAGAAACTGGGCTTGGGTATCCTGGTCCGGCCCTGGCTGGGGGAGGCAAGCACGGCGCTTACCTCTGTGGCCCTGGTTTCCTGCTGGCAGTGGATAGGGATCCCCACGATGATGTTCGTAGCGGCTCTGCGGAATATCAGTGTGGACTTTTTTGAGGCTGCCAACATCGAGGGGGCAAACAGCCGGCAGGTTTTCTGGCATATCAAACTCCCCCTGATTATGCCCGTGGTGGGGATGATCACTATCCTTACCTTTGTCAGTAACTTCAATGCCTTTGATGTGGTGTTCGCCATGGAGAACGCAAACGGGGCGCCCAACTACGCAACGGATCTTATCGGCACCCTGTTTTACCGGGTAGGTATTGCGGGGCAGCACCCCGTAGGTATTCCGGACCCGGGATTAGGGGCGGCTATTGCAACCATCACGTTCTTTGTGCTGTGCCTCGGGGTTATCCCGACCCTCAAAGCAACCCAGGGGAGGGGCTAAATGGCAGGCTCTATCAAACGGCAAAATCTGAACATTGTTTCCCATATCATCCTGGGTCTCTTTTCGCTGATCGTGCTGTTCCCCCTGTGGGTCATGGTAATCAATTCGTTTAAGGACCGGCTTTCGATATACACCAACCCCTATGGTTTCCCCAAAAAATGGAACCTCGCCAACTATACCGATGTGCTGGGCGGGGACGGGTCCTTTCTGATCTACTTTCGCAATAGCTTTATCGTCGTGGTCCTGTCTCTGGTCATCCTCCTGGTGGTTGGTTCCCTGGCAAGCTATGCCCTGGCAAGCTGGAAGGGAAAAATATCCCGGATCATTTACTTTGTCTGTATCGCGGGGATGATGCTGCCCATCAAGATAGCCTCAATCAGAATCCTTGAACTGATCCGTTCTATTGGCCTTATCAACACCTTCTGGTCCCTGATCCCGATATACATCGCCATGGGCATTCCCATAGCTGTCTTCATCCTGACGGAGTTCATACGCCAGGTCCCCTATGAGCTCACCGAAGCTGCCATCATCGACGGCGCCAAGCGCCTGCGGATATTTGTGAGTGTCATAAGCCCCCTGCTGCGGCCGGCGCTGGCCACGGTGGCAATCTACAACCTGGTCCCCTTCTGGAACGATCTCTGGTTCCCCCTGATCTTCATCAGTGATGACCGGGCCAAAACGCTGCTCCTGGGAGTTACCCGTCTTTTCGGCCAATACCAAACCGACTGGTCCAAGGTCCTCGCGGTTCTCACCCTGTCGGCTGTCCCGGTACTGGGACTTTACCTGGCAATGAGCAAGCAGTTTATCGCGGGACTCACGGCGGGCGCAGTTAAAGGCTAACGAATTAAATCTTGAACTTGCCGATCTCCTGCAAAAGCTCCTCGATGTCCTGATTGTTCGTCCGGCTGATTTCACTGGTGCGTTCAATGGTGCTGTTGATGTCGCCAATACCGGAGGCGATTTCATTTATTGACTTGGTCACTTCCCCGGTCAGGATTTCAAGGGTCCGCGCTTCGTCGGCAATTTCCCGGCTGCCGCTCTGTATCTCCGCCGAATTACTGCGGACATTCCGGGTAATTTCGTTTGATGTTTCCATGGCCAGAAGGATCTCCTTGTTGCCGGCGTCCTGCTGCTCCATGGCGTTTCTGATCTGCATCTCATGGGCGGAAACGGTTTCAAACCCGGTTTCAATATCTTCAAAGTGTTTCAGACTCGCCAGGGTCGAGGAACCTATCCCGCCCAGGGCATCTTTTATGTTCTTCAATACCGCCGACACGGTCTTGGCCTGCTCGTTTGAAGACTCGGCAAGTTTGCGGATCTCATCGGCCACCACCGCGAAGCCCCGGCCCACATCTCCGGCATGGGCAGCTTCAATGGCGGCGTTCATCGCCAGGAGGTTTGTCTGGCTTGCAATGTTCTGAATAACCTTGTTGATCTCAAGCAGCCTCTCCGATTCTTTTGAAACCCCCTGGATGTCCGCAGACACCTTTTGCAGGGCGCTGTTCCCCTGGGACGAAGCCTGGCGGAGGCGCTGCAGATCCTGCTCGTTCCGGGCAAGACTCACCGTAATCGAGGTGATGTTGGAGATCATCTCCTCAATGGATGCGGAAGATTTGGAAATGCTTTCCGCCTGTTTTTCAATGTGGCCGTCGAGGTTTTCAATATTGCCGATCACCTGAGCCATCGTCGCGTTGGTTTTTACAACGCCTTCAGCCTGGTTTGCGGATTTTAATTTCATGTCCTGGGTGCTGGCATTTATCTTGCCGATCACCGCCACGGAATCGCCCATCATATTTTGAAGCTCCTTCCCCACCGTGGAAAGGGCACGGGCTTTTTCGCCGATGGCTGTGATAAGGCTTTTTATTCCTTCCTGGGTCTGCCCAAGCATAATCATCATCCGGGCAAGCTCGTCGCTGCCTTTGGCACTGACGGTCTGGGTCAGGTCGCCCTTTGCCAGGGTTTCAAACACGAGGAAAGCCTGCTTGATGGGGTGGACTATCCAGCGGGAAAGGGCAAGGACAACCACGAGGATGATGGCGATCATTACCAGCACAACCGCTATTGCCGCAACCTGGTTAACGCTTTGCAGGGCATCGACCGCCTGGTACTTCTCCGCGTTGGGAACAAGCATTGCAAGCCCTATGCCCGACTCGTGAACCGAGGCAGTCAGGGTATAACTTTTTCCATCCAGCATAAGGCGTGAATTACTGAATTGCTGGCCCGGTTTGAGCTGTGTCAGTTGGGTAAGCCAGCTATTCTGTGGGTATGGAATTATATCGAAGGTCGCCTTCGAGCTGTCTTTACTGTTGCTAATGGCAAAGGTGGCGTTATTGATAGTAGAAAAACCGGCTATCTGCGCCTGAGGAGTGGGCAGTTCGAAGGAAGATACCATGTTTTGCAAAGTTGACAGGGACACGTCAACGGTGGCAACGCCGACAATGGTTTTTGCCTGGTTGTAAATGGGCAGGCACACGGAGACCATCAATGCGTCTACCGAGGTGTCTACGTACAGCTCACTCCAATAGTAGCGGGCATCCCGGGGGCTTGAACGGTTCCAGCCTTTGGGAAGGGCGATCTGGTACCAGCCCTCCTCGTAGGTGTCCACATCCCACTCCCACTCGTCGCCAAGCCATTTTACATCACGCTCCGAGGGAACGCCTGCGGAACCCAGGCTCGAAGTGCCCAGGGCCTTGCTGGCGAAGTAATGGAAATCGTACACGTTGGGGTAGAAGGCATAGGGCTCATAGAACGCGCCGCCGCCCAGGAGGGATGTCTCGCGGGCAAAGGCCGTGTGGTACTCGGCTTCCATGGTTTCGGCGAGTTCCTGCCGGCTTAAGGTGTCCTTTAACATATAAAAGGTTTCACCCAGATTTTGGGAAATGCCGGAGCTTGCCTGAATTGAGCCCAGGAAGCTGTTGAACTGTTCAAAGGAAGCATCGGCAAGCGCTTCGTTGTATTGCTCGGTAACAGTGCGGGATATTTTCTGCATTTGCGCGCCGTTAAAAACGAATATGCCAAATCCGATGAACGAAGCCAAAGACAGAACAAGGATGAGAAAAAATATTTTGAAACGTATACTGGTTACGCCCCCGCCTGGTTTGCCCTGTGCGGCAGCGGCGGCTTGAGCGGGATGCGTCGCGCCGGCAGACACGGGTGTTACCGCAACGGTCTTTGCAGCGGCTGCTGTGCCCTGTATGATCGGTGCAGCGGTCTTTGCAGCGGCGGCCGGGGCCTTGAATGTATGCTTAAACAGATCGGGCGCTTTTTCCTTAAGTTCCTTTGTCCAGCGGAAGTCCTGGCCCTTGATGTGCTCGATGAGCCAGGTACCTATCTTGCCCTGTACTTCCTTGATCAGGCTTTCGGAAGCGCCCTTGAAAATAAACTCGTGGGAAAGGTCCTTCACGGTTTTTTTGAACGCCTCGTGGTACTGATGGTGATGGTCAAGATCGGTGAATCCGTTCTTTTTGAGGAGCTGTTCCTCGTCAAAAAAATGTTTGACCGTGTAATCCGAGAGGAAGTCCAGGCTTTTTTTAAGCCCGTCCCGATCCGCGCCCTGCTCGCAAGTTTCAAGCAGACCATTTATTGCCTCAAAAAGCTGTGAATGTTGTGAATCGACCAGATCACATCCGGTCAAAAACGAAGTGTCCATCACATATCGCATAAAACACCCCTTGTCCAAAGGAACTTTTATAAATCGTGATATTGTATAATATAAAATTATAATGCAAAACGAGGAAACTGCCAAGGGTCAATGGGTTTTTTGGCAGGGCAAAAGCATTTAGAATTCCATGATATACTTCTATTCTTCTCTGGGAGGGGAAGAAGGAATGGAAGTAACGCAAGCCGACATTATCAAAATGACCGATTTTTTGGGGGAGATTCACGATCC
>BNUV01000059.1 GCA_025997615.1 Spirochaetia bacterium | reverse complement strand
GAATTCAACGAATCCCATTTTTTAAGATAACCTTACGTTTGCAGAACATAGGATTACCGTAAAAAATCAGTATCCACTTCTCCTTTGTGTTTATAGTCCACATGACTTTAATTTGATTTCCCTAGCGGAAGCGCCACTGCCGTTTTCTAAAAAGTGGTTTTTAGATGTGTCCATTAGTTTGATTGTTTCTTCTCTTTCTCGTTGTCCCTTCTTCTCGCTTCCTCGAACAAGGGACAATCCCAAGGACAATTAACATCATCACACTTGTGCCCAAACATACGAATATAGTCATTATAGCATAGACATCCCGACCAACCCATAATCTTAGACCTCCTTTTATTTTGGTAATCGCCCCATACGGGATGATTTGTAAAACCGCTAAAACTGCCCTCCTTTGTGTTTATAGTCCACCTGACTTTAGTTTGATTTCCCTGGTGGCAACGTCGCTGCCGTTTTCTAAAAAGGTGACAGTCACCCCTGTGCTCATCCGCGCGCTCCCAGCGGAGGCAACGCCCCCGCAGAGACCCCTCTTTTATGCCGCGATCACCCCCCTGCGGAAAACGAGCGGGAAGGTGACAGGCACTCCTGCACTCCCTTGCTTTTCCGTATGCTATCAAGTATTTTTTTTGGTACGGCGTTATTTGGATTGATTTTTAGTGAAGCTTCGAAGTCAGCTATAGCATTGTCATAATCTTTCTTATTAGTGTACGCAATACCACGATGAAAATAGGCACCTTCATTATTGGGATTAAGCCGGATAACTTCGGTAAAATCCCCTATAGCATGATCATAATCTTTCTTATCAATGTACGCAAAACCACGATGAAAATAGGCACCTTCATTATTGGGATTAAGCCGGATAACTTCGGTAAAATCCCCTATGGCATTGCCATAATCTTTCTTATTAGAGTACGCAATACCACGGTTAAAATAGGCATCTTCACCAATGTACGCAATAATAAGATCATGACTGGGATCAAGCCGTATAATCTTATTAAAGTCAGCTATAGCATTGTCATAATCTTTCTTATTAGAGTACGCAATACCACGAACAAAATAGACAAAGGCATCAAAGTCATCATCAAAAGTAAGCCGTATAGCCTCATTGCAGTCAGCTATGGCATTGTCATAATCTCCCTTTTCAAGGTATTCAGAACCACGCTTAAGAAATTCAGCCGCCTTTATTGAGGCTTTTTCTAGTTCATCCATAAATTTCCTCACAGAGGATGTCCTTTGAAATTCCCACCCTCAAGGGCAAGCTGTCAGGCTTTCCCGTAATCCCCACCTAAAAACCGGAAGGAACTACAGAAAAAACGCTTTATTACTTCTATACTTGAAGTAATATATGTTTGTCAATAGGGTCGGAAAAAGTGTGCAATAAAGGAGGCAAGGCGGAAGGGAAGGACTAAGTTGCCTATTATGGAAGAACAAGAACTCAAGGACGGTTTAGGTAAAAATATCAAATTTTTTCGCTCCTGTAGGGAGTTATCACAGGCCGATTTAGCCGAAAAAGCCGGAATTTCCATAACTTTTCTGTCAAATATCGAACGGGGCAACAATTTTCCGCTTGCCGGAACCCTTTGTAACCTTGCCAAAGTCCTTGAGGTAGAAGTTTTTGAACTTTTTAAGGGCGATTTGGTGCCTTCCGACAGCAAAGAAGTGATAAGCCAACTATCCAGGGACATCACCAAAAAGATAGATGTGGCGGTAGCGGATATTTTCAAGCAGTATTTGGGCTAACTGCCCTGCCGTCCTATGGGTGGCTTAGGAGTTTGGCAACAAAGAGCGCTATCAGAAAGCGGCGTCAAGCGTATAAGGAATCGGATTCCTCCTCAGAAACCCGCTAATACTATCTTTGGAACCGGCCCCTTCCCACGTCTGCGATTTTTTGATACAGTATCATCATGATATTCCCTTTACAGGAGCTGATCGAATACGACGGCAATATGTACGAAGTCACCTCGGCGGCATCACGGCGGTCCTACCAGCTTTCCATGCTGGATGATCCGGAAATCGAAGATAATGACGGCAAGGTGGTTTCTCTTGCGGCCCGGCAGGTCTTTACCCAGGAAGTTCTTTTCCGCATAGAAGATATTTAGGAGCATGGGCGGAACGGCGGCTCCGGTTCTCCTGCTTTTTGGACCCACGGCATCGGGAAAAACCGCTATTTTGCGGGAGCTTTTTGGCGCAGGGGGGGATAAAAAGCCTTTTTGCGGGGCAGAGGTCGTGTCTGCGGACTCCATGCAGGTGTACCGGGGCATGGACATAGGCACCGCCAAACCGGAGCCCCGGGAGCGGGCCGCCCTGCCCCATCACCTGATCGACATCCGTAATCCCGACGAGCAGTTTAATGCCGGGGACTTTGTCCGCCTGGCCGATGAGGCCTGTGCCGGCATTGCCCGGCGGGGTCTTTTGCCGGTGGTCTCCGGGGGCACGGGGTTTTACCTGAAAAACTTTGTCCTGGGGCTGCCCGAGTCGCCGCCTTCGGATCCGGTGATCCGCAAAACCCTAAAAGACGAGCTGGAAAACCGGGGAGCGGCGGCCTTGATGGCGGAGCTGGAAAACCTTGACCCGGTGAGCGCCGGCCGTATACACCTGAACGATAGCTACCGTCTCCTGCGGGCCCTGGAAGTATGCCGGGCCTCCGGGCGGCCTTTGAGTTCTTTTGCGCCGGGGGGAGGCGGCGGGGAAAATCCTCCTGACAGGCGGCCTTCGTACCGCTTTCTTGTTTTGGCCCTGAAACGGGACCGGGACGAGCTTTACCGCCGCATTAACGAACGCTGTTCTTTGATGTTCCGCTCCGGGCTGCCGGAAGAGGTAAAGGCGCTCTCCGACTCTGGTTTTACTCCGCAAGACCCGGGGCTGCGGGCCATTGGTTACCGGGAATTTTTTGTGGAAGAACCGGGGTCGGGCGGCCCTGTATACCGGCCGCAAGCCTGCCGTTTGTCTACAGATTTGGCGGGGGTCGAGGCGCTGGTTGCCCAAAACAGCCGCCGCTATGCAAAACGGCAGATCACCTACTGCGCCTCCATTCCGGGGATCAAATGGATTGATGCCGGAGAGGGTGCGGCGGAGGCTATCAAAAAAGAGCTGGAAACTTTTCTGCGCTTTCAATAGTATTTAATAGTATTGGAGAGGGGGCGTTCTGTGGCGAAGGAAAGAAAAAATTACTGGCTCATTTTGGGGCTCATCATTTTTGTTCTGTATACTTTTGCCGCCGCCCGGCCCATTCCGCCGGAAACGATTTTGGTGCCCCGGTGGCTCAGTTCCCTGGAATCAAATTATCCGATGATGGTGGGGCCCGAAAATTCCGCCGAAACTTTTGACCGGAGTACCGATGCACAGCCTTTCCGGCTGGGAAACCGTTTCGGCTACATTGATCATCAGGGCCGTTTTATCATCAACCGGGAAAACAAAGAAAATTTATCTTTATCAGAAAATTATTGGGCGGAATTTGGGGCGATTCCGGAAAGCCTTGATATACGCAGCCCTTTTGATGAAACGATCCTCACGGTGGACAAGCGCCGGGGCTATCCGTTTTTTCGGGACGGCCGGGTTTTTTTGATTGGCAGTGAGCAAAATTCCGTCACCGCTTTGGACAGGGAGGGGGACGAACTCTGGACCTATGATTTTTCATCTCCCCTGACCACAGTAGCCGGGGCGGCGGGATTCCTGGTCGCCGGTTCTTTGGACGGCAGGATCGAAATGCTGGACGAAAAGGGGAAACTGGTTTTTCCTCCCTTTGAACCCGGCGGTTCACGGCTTCAGGCGATCTACGGCTGCGCCCTCTCCGCCGATGCCTCCCGGATTGCCATTGTCTCAGGTATAGACGATCAGCGTTTCCTGTTTCTGGAACGATCCGGCGAATCGTACCGGGTGGTACATCACGAATTCCTTGGTGATGGATTCCGCCGTCCGGTACATATCGCTTTTATTGATAACGATAACCGTGTCGTTTTTGAAAAGCAGAACGGACTGGGAATCTACGACATAAACTCCCGGACCGCCATCAGTCTGCCGCTGAATGGGGAAATACGGGGCTTCGATGGTTCCGGCAATGACGGATTCTTTTTTGTGGTAACGGCCCCGTCTAAAAATGAAAAACGGCTGGTGGCAATCCGGCTGCCGGGAACGGTGATCATGGAAGCGCCTTTTAAAAGCAGCGCCGCTTTTCTGGGCCGCCGGGGCCGGCAGCTTTACGTGGGCGGGGGGACGACCCTGGCCTCTTTTGAATTGGGGAAAAAATAAATGAATGATAATAATTGGAGAAATGTTTTTCGCATCGGCGCCGTTCTTTTTATTTTGGCGGCCCTGCTTCCCGCCATGGACTGGCCCTTGGATCTTCGGTCCGCAGAAGAAGCTGCTTTACAGAGCAACTTTGGATTCAACGAAGGCGGGCGGCCGCTTTTAGGCACGGTTTTTCAGGGGGAGGGAACCGTGGAAAACGTCGAAGACGGGGAACTGCTTTTTGCTCACCGGAATGATGATACAGCGGGAGCGTTACCCTCCCCCCTTGGTTCCTGGGTAGCCATGGATCATGGCGACGGGATCATCAGCATTTACGGCCGATTGAACGATTTGGGAACCTCGGTGATAAACGAGAGGCCGTGGAAAAAATATCCCCTCGCATCAATGGGGCGCAGCGGCTGGTCCGATAAAAGCGGCGTATACTTTTCCCTTTTTGATCGCAAGAACCGGCGCTGGGTAAATCCTTCGATGATCATCAGCCCGTTTCAGGATACCCAGGCGCCGGTCATTCAGTCGGTGCAATTAAGGGGCGCCGATGGCGTATTGGTAGATCCGGCGGTCACGAAAACCATCAGCCAGGGCCGGTATACCGTTTCTGTCAGGGCCTACGACACTCTGATGACCGCCAACGAAAGCCCCCTGGCACCCCACCGGCTGATCTGCTCCGTCAACGGCAGCGAAATCGGGCAGCTTGGTTTTGAAACCTATTCCGCCCGTGACGGCGTGCTGATGGTGAACCGCAACGGACTGGTTCCGGCCCGGGAAGCCTACGCCCCTCCTGACGGTTATGAAATCGGGGAACTCTGGTTTACAAGGGGACAGGCAAACCTCGAAATCATTGCCCAGGATGTGGCGGGAAATACCCGGAACCTTCTTTTCAGGCTTATGGTAGAATAAAAAACATGGGTGCGTCTCTAAAAACCTGGTCCACTCCGGTGCGGGAAGAAAAAAGCCTCGGGATCCCCTGCGCCGTTTGCGGGGGAAATAAATTTTCCCCTGCCCTTTCCTGCGAAGGTTTTTTTTATGTCCGCTGCAGTAACTGCGGTCTTGTACAGATGAACCCCCAGCCCCAAATTGCGGAAGTTGAAGACCGTTACCGTAAAAGCCACGGGGAAGATTATCTGGCCTACGAACTGGCCAATGAAATTCCTTTTCTCAGGCTTCAACAACTGGCGTTAAAAGATGTTGACTTCGGCCCCCCTGACGAAAAGGCCGACAGGGTTTTAGACATAGGCTGCGCCGCCGGGGCGCTGCTGGAAAAGCTCCGTGATGAAGGCTGGAAAACCTGCGGCGTAGAAATCTGCAAACCGGCGGCGGAATACGGCCGCCAAAAACGGGGCCTTGATATCCGGGATCTTCCGCTGGAGGAAAATCATTTCCCCGACAATTCCTTCGATGCCGTTTTGGCTTCCCACCTGATCGAACACCTTAACAAACCCTCTGATTTTGTCCGGGAAGTCCGCCGTGTTTTACGGCCCGGAGGCAGATTTTATTTAACGACCCCAAACATAAGGGGCCTCCAGGCAAAAATCTTCCGGGGCCGCTGGCGTTCGGCGATTTTCGATCACCTTTATCTTTTTTCGGTGAAAACCCTGCGGGCCCTGCTGGAAAAAAATAGCTTTACCGTGGAAAAAATTATCACCTGGGGAGGCCTCGCCGCCGGTTCCGCCCCCGTCCCGCTGAAACGTTTGGCGGACAAGGCCGCCAAACGTTTTGGTTTCGGCGATGTAATGATGGTACGGGCTTTACGCGGCGAATAGGGAAAGAAACCTTAGCCCCTACTTTCTCTGTGTCAGATGAACCGCAAATCCCCCAATTTCTTCCCGCAGATAGATGAGCGTTAATGCGCCTTTCCCATCTTTTTTGATGCTTTCATCATTAAAGGCGATTCCCTGCCGTTCCAGCCAGGCCTTTGCCCGGGCAACACTGTTGGTTGCGATTCCTATGTGACCGTTTTTTCCGTACCCTTGAGATTTCATCACTTCGATATTATCTCCGGCAAAGATGGAACTGTTTCCGTCCTTGAAATAAAAACCAAAAAGTAAAGAAAAAAATTGAGCGGCCTTTTCCGCTTCGGCGGCGGCGGAATTGTTGATCCCGATATGCGCCACGGAAAAAGTGAGCATACTGAAAACCGCTTCCCGGCAAAGGGCGGTGATTTTTTCAAAGTTACCGGAATTGATAAGATCCGCCCCCACCATCCATGAACCGCCGCAGGCAAGAATTTTATCGTAAGAAATATATTTGGCAATGTTGGAAGCGTTGATCCCCCCGGTGGGCATGAATTTTACTGTGGGATAGGGGGCTGCTACGGCCTTGATATATTCCAAACCGCCTGATTGTTCGGCGGGGAAAAATTTTACCACATCGAGGCCCAGCTCCAGCGCCTGTTCAATATCGGAAGGATTGGCGCAGCCGGGGATAACGGGAATATTTTTTTTAAGGCAGTGGGAAACTACCCTGGGATTAAGGCCGGGGCTGACGATGAATTTTGCCCCCGCATCAATGGCCCGGTCAACCTGCTCAACGCTTAAAACCGTTCCCGCCCCGAGAAGAATTTCCGGCACATCCCGGTTGATACGGCGGATAGCCTCCTCCCCCTGGGCAGTTCGGAAGGTAACCTCCGCCGCGGGGATCCCGCCTGCTGCGAGGGCCCGGGCCAGAGGAGCGGCCTTTTCCACATCGTCAATTTTAATCACCGGCACAATGCCGATCTTTTCCAGCTCTTCCGCAACCGCGTTCATAACATACCCCCGAATTAATAAGACTATTCCCTAAAAGAATATCACGGCCATAGCCCTTTAGCAATGGCGGAATTTTTAAGTACGGATTTTTCGCAGGTCCCGGATTTTTTTCCGCAGCGATTCGGCACAGTGAAAAAGACCCGTCATGAACGGGCGGTATATATAATCATAGCAGCCAGAGCGGTGGATGATACTGCCGCCGAAACCGGTTTTAAAAAGATAGAGCCCCGCCATGGGATGATGCGGATCGTCGTTGGGGGGTATGCCAAAAAGATCGTAGCGGAGGCAGCCGGATTTTTTTGCGCCGCCCATTGCCTGCCACTGGAGGGCGTAGGGGGCCATAAGATTCCGCTTGATGGCGGAAGACGCGCCGTAAAGATACACAGCCTCGCTGCCCCGGAAAAGGGTGATGATCCCCGCCAGAGTGTCCCCTTCGTGGGAAGCCAGATAGAGCCGTATATCCGGGCGAATTTTCATTTGATCCGGTTTTTTTGCCAGATCAAAAAGGGTCCGGTAGTAATCAATATGATGAACGGCGATACCGTCCCGGCGGGCCGTTTCTTTGAGCAAATCGTAAAAAACGGGGAGCCCCTCCGGACCCGCCTCCCGGACCTCTACGCCTTTTTTTCCCGCCAGACGGATGTTGTAACGCCACTTGGGTTTCATCGCCTGAAGAATTTGTTCTTCACCGGGGGCAAGGTCCAGAATCACCGTGTCCGGGCACTGCACGTCGGCGGCGGACTTTACAAAAGGTTTTTCCAATGGCTGAACGCCGTCAACGTTATACCAGGGCGGATCGAAACGGATAAAGGCCGTGTCTTTGGGCAGCAGGGGTTTCAACGCGGCGGCCAGTTCAGCGGCGGCGCTGTTTCGCAATTCAGGGGGAAAACCGGGCGGCAGTTCCGGGCCCCAGGGTATGTAGGCAAAAGACAAAAACGGCCCCAGCGGCCGGCATATCACCAGGAGGGAAGTTTCGCCGTATCCTTCCCACTGCAATGCGAAAGATTTTGCGCTCCAGCCGAAATGGGCCTTAAAATCGCCCCAGAAACCGCTTTGCAGAAAAGAAGCGGCGTCGTCACAGCGGCTCAATTCAACCGGCAGGACGGACCGGAGACAGTTTTCGGATTTCACCGGTTCCCCCTGAACGCCGCTAATGTACACCGCCCCGGGCAATACGTTCCGTGCGAATGGGCTTACCCCGCAAACAGAGGGCTTTTTCGCCGCTTAGCACCTGATGATCCCGCACTGTTATGGGCACGGAAAGAAAGGTTTCTATGTCAACTTCACCGGGAGCTTGGGTTTCTTCTGCAGCATCCCCTTCCAGAAAAACCCTGGTTCCCGTGGGCGTGTCCCCGGCGTCCAGCACTTCCACCCGCTCAGTTGGCTTGCCTTCGGCATCCGCGGGGCCTTCATAATCCGAGGCCGCCAAAAGCATACCCCGGCTTTCCACCCCCCGGAGCTTCGCCGGTTTAAGGTTATAGGCCACGATAATATGCCTGTTCAAAAGTTCTTCTTCTTTATAAAAAGGCACCAGGCCCGAAACAATGATCCGTTCTTCCAAAACACCTTCGGCATTCGCAATTTCCAAAGTTTCGATATACAGTTTATCCGCCTTGGGATGGCGTTCTATCTTCACGATTTTGGCGACCCGGAGATCCAGGGTCTGGCCGAAAGCCGGCGGAGTCTTGACAGCCGGTTCGGTAGCCGCCGGCATCGATACAACCGCCGCCTGATCTTCCCGTTCCTTCTGGCTCCCGGAATATTTTATCCGCAGCTCTTCCACCCTTTCATCTTCCAGTTTTGAAAATAACACTTCGCTGAAAACTACCTTTTCCAGCCCCTGCGGTTTGCCAATATCCGCCCAGGAAATTTTTCCGAAGGAAAGGCCGAAAAACGAAAGTATCTTTTCAGCGGCGGCGGGTATGTAGGGCTCCGCCATTACGGCAATGTCCCGGACTACGTAACAAAGATTCGAAATTACTTTCCCGGCGGCGGGGGGATCTTCAGTACGGGTTTTCCAGGGCTGGGCATCCTGAAAAGTTTTGTTGGCAAAGGACGAAAGTTCAAAAATCGTTCTGAAGGCATCCCGCAGTTCCGCCCGTTCAAGTTTTTCCGCCGTCGCCGTTTCAAAATCCGCCACGGTTTTCCAAAAAGCGGAATCATTATCATCCCGATTTTCCGGTACGGGAATAACACCGTTATAATAACGGGTTACGAATGAAAGCGTCCGGTTTACCAGGTTTCCCAGATTGCCGATGAGTTCACTGTTCACCTTCTCCTGGAAATCCTTCCAGGTAAAAAGAGCGTCCGATTTTTCCGGCCGGTTATAAAAAATATAAAAACGCCACACATCGGCGCCAATACCGGTTTCCATCACATCGGTACCAAAGACACCTATGCCCCTGGTCTTGGAAAATTTTCCGCTTTCATAATTTAAATATTCGGTGCTGGACATATGGTGAAGCATGGTCCATTGATCACCCGAGCCCAAAAGACTGGAAGGAAAAATCACCGTGTGAAAAGGAATGTTGTCCTTGCCGATAAACTGGAAAAGCTCCACCTCGTCCGGTTTTTTCCACCAGGAATCGACAAAACTTTTCCAGTCGAGGCCCCGCTCCTCACCCAAATTTCCGGTGATGGAAATATAACCGATGGGGGCATCGAACCAGACATAAAAAACTTTTTTTTCGTAACCCTGCCGGGGCACGGGAATACCCCACTTGAGGTCCCGGGTAATGGCCCGTTCCTTGAGGCCGTCCCGAATCCAGGCCTCGGTCATACGGATGGCGTTATTGGCCCAGAAACCTTTTACGGCGGCATCTTTTATCCACTCCTCCAGCCTTGGCCGGATCTTGGGAAGATCGATATACAGATGTTTTGTCGACCGGGGCGCGGGGGCGGAACCGCAGCTTGAACAGCGGGGCTCCTTCAATTCCGCGGGGTCCAGCAGCTTGCCGCAGCTCTCGCACTGATCCCCCCGAGCTTCGGCGTAACCGCAGTGGGGACAGATGCCCCGGACATAACGGTCCGCCAAAAAACGGTCGCAGTGATCGCAGTAGAGCTGTTCCTCGGAGCGTTCGGTAATAAACCCTGCGGCATCAAGCTTTTTGAAAATATCCTGGGTAACTTCTGTTTGTATAGGAGTGGAGGTCCGGCCGAATTTGTCAAAGGCGATGTTGAACCATTGGTAAATTTCCGCATGAATGGCGTAAAAACGGTCGCAGAGCTGCCGGGGGCTTATGCCCTCCTCGGCGGCCCTGGTTTCGGTGGCGGTGCCGTATTCATCGGTGCCGCAGATGTAAAGGGTGTCATAGCCCCGGAGCCGGCAAAACCGGGCAAAGGCATCGGCGGAGAGCACCTGGATCAGGTTCCCCAGGTGGGGAACATTGTTCACATAAGGAAGGGCGGAAGTTATTAACCGGCGTTTCATATCGTTCCACTATAGAAAAATTGAAAGGGCCCTGTCAATGCCTCGCTTTGGCCTTCAATGCGGAGAACCGGAGTTTTAATTCCCCCTTCCAGGATTCACCGGGAAGGAGATGTACCGGGAAAAGCGGCAAAAAGCAGGTAGATTGATAGCCCTGATAACCGTTTTCCCCCGCATAAACCGGAGAAATTTTTCCGCTAAAAGGATGATTTGAAGAAAAAACAACAAGGACCTCGTTCTTCAAATCCTGTATTTCCAGCGTTTCGGCGGCATCAAAATATTCTTCCAGGGATAAATGCAGGAATGCCTCCCCAACGCCCGAAAAAGAAAGATCAAACTGCGGGGCGAACATAAATTCTTCTTCTGTTTTTCCCCGGTTAAAAAGTTCGTAATGCAGTTCCAGCGTATCTTTTTTCAGGTAATACGTTTTTGCAATTTCTATCCCGCCGAAAGGACCACCGCCGGGGGGGAGGAGAGAAAAACTCAGGACATCCTTGTCTTTATTATCAAGGGCCCCGTAGCGTTCCTGTCCACAGAACCGGGCGCCTTCGGTTTCTTCCGGCCGGTTTTCTTTTGTGGAAAAAGCAGGGGGTAAAAGATAATCAACAAAGGCTGACCTCCTGCCGCCGGCGCCCCCGGCACTGGTGTCCCCGGCATTGGCGCCGCAGGTGTCCAGATAGTTCCAGTTCCGGGGAAGGTAATCAAGCTCGAAAACCGCAGCCCCTTCACTCCTCACATAACAATTCAGGGGATCACCCTTAAAAAGATATTCTTCCCGGCCGTCAAAATCAAAATCAAAACGGGAAAGAGCGGCATTGAAATTGCCTTTCCCCCGGGAAATTTTTTCCGCCTCCAGAAGGGCCCGGTATACGGCCTTCCGCAGAGAGTGGCGGCACAGGGCGGCCTTATCTCCAAAGACATCTTTTCCCTGGGCCTTCCATAGTTCTTCACGGGCGTTGCGTTTGCGGGCCTTATCGCCCCGGAGCTGGTTTATCAGCAAATGGACAAACATCATCTTGGAATAAATATCGTTGACCTTGGGATGAGAAGTCAGCACGCTTCGGGGAAGATGGTGATACGTTTCCCCAGAGCCCGATGAGCTGGGAAAATAAAGCTTGGGTACATCCCGCAGCGAACGGAATATTTTGTTAGGGGTAACAAACTCGCAGATCTCTTTCACTTCGCCCAGTTCCTGAAAGATCCGGTGATAAAAAACTTCCGGCGGTTCTTCTTCCCCCTGCGAAATTTTCTTAAAGGAAATCGCTATCGTATGGTCCTTTTTATCAGATTTTTCAATGAGCAGCTTTTCCGCCAGTGAAGTAAGAACCGGGGCGAAGCTGTCCCGTTCCAGCATTTCTTCCACCCGGTGGGCCAGGGGAAACACGGTGATGATCTTGCCCTGATCCTCGGTGATGGCCGGTTCGTAGCAGAGCCCCCCGGAATCATCTCCCCCGGCGGCGGCAAAGGCCCGTTCGCTCAGGAATGTGTAGGACATACCGCAGGCGGAAAGTAGGCTCGCCAAACTCTGTTCCCAGGCCAGCGCGGGAAGCCAGCAGCCCTGGGGCCGTTTGCCAAACTGTTTGCGGAGATAGGTGGTAAACATTTCGATCTGGCCTATCTTGTCCGAAGGGGGCAGCAGGGGAAAAATCGGTTCGTAAAATCCGCCGCCGGAAAGCTCCACCTGTTTGCGGGAAACCAGGTCCCGTAAAAGTATAAAAAATTCCGCATGGTTCCGCTCTATCCATTGAAGCATCACCCCGGAAAAATGGAGGACCATGGAAACGGCGGGAAATTTATACAGGGCGGTGCAAAGGGGTTTTATCTCCCGGCGGTAGCTGTCCTCAAATTCATCGTCCCCGGCGCCCCAGGGAATATGATGATGGGAACCCAATATGATATTTAGCTTTCCGCCCATAGGTCATTCTACCCCGCCATTTAATATACGCCAAGGAGCCTGAAACAGACCGCCGCGGCCGAGAAAAAAACCAGCGAAAGAAGTCCCATGGAGATAAGGGCCAACGGCCCGCCCCGGAGAAAAGGCGGCACTGTTTCCAGATACGATCGGATGCGAATTTCCTTGAGCAAAAGCAGGGAAACAAAAACCCCCAGAGAAAAGCCCAGAGAAAGAGCCAGCGCCTCCGCCACAGACACCGCAAGCTCGATGGTGATAAAAGCCGCCGCCAGCGCCAGACCGTTATAAGAAGTCAGCGGGTTGAGGGGCCGGGGCACCGGGCCTATGAGGGGCACGATTATCAGGCACAGCGATTCCAGACCGAAACAGACCAGGGCCGACAGGGGAAAAAGGAGGGGATATTCAAAAAAACCCATCCCCAGGGGATCCAGAATAAAATGAAAGAAAAACCAGAGAAAAACCGTCGACACCAAAAGGATGATAAGCTGAAAAACAGGCAGCGAAGAATCTTCCCGGACCGCCGTCCCCCGTATGCCCGAGGCAAATTGAAGCACAAGATTCAGGGCCAGCCCGGAAAAAACCGCCAATGACAGAAGGGCGCTCATGGGTTTCGCTCCTTATTGCCGTATAAACCCCGTAAATGCCGGAAAAGGGCGAGACTGTAGCCCAAAAGCAGGAGCGCCCCGGCGGAAGAGGTGGCAATATGGACGGGGAAAAAAGAATTTTCACCACCGCCGGAGAAAATTTCCACAATTCCCCGGTTTCCGCCGGGCAAAGACAGGGAAGCATAGCCGATGGGCTCCCGGATCAATGCCAAAGCCAGGATCAAAAGGCCCAAAACCCCGGCTTCCGAGAGGGATCGGGTAAAAATTTTCAGGGGATCCGGGTCTTCCATACGGCTAAAAATGCCCGAGGATATGCAGACCGCCGGCACCAAGGTCAGTAAAAAACCTGTTTCCATGGCCAAAAACGGACTGAAAAGCCAGATGAGGAGAACAAAAACACTGCCAAAAAAGGCGGAAAGAAAAATCTGAATGAAGATTTTTCCTTTTGGGGGCAAGATCTTAAAGGAAGCGAAAAACACCGGCACCGTGAGGCCGTAGACCCAGAGCAGGGACAGGGCGGTAATCAGGGCAAAAGCCGTACGGCCCGATGCCATGATAAGGAGCCCCATGCCGGAAAGGGCCGACAGGGGGGAATGGGCGCCCCAGAAAAGATGGGAACGGGGGGATGAACTCATAGGGCGCCTCCTTCAATCCGCAAAATATAGGTTTTAAGGATGCCCGAGGGAAGCCGTTTCAGGGCCCGTTCCGCCTGGAGGCTTAAGGGAATAATTTCCTCCACCAGCCCATCCTGAGAAACCATGGCGGCGCAGGGGAGCCTCAAACCATCGGTCATGACCGCGAAAACCATCACCCGCCCTTCACTATCGGCGCGGCTATACCACCGGCCCCGGAGGCTTTCACCCCGCCTGAACTTCTGCCGGGACAGGGGCGGCCCCAGACGGCGGTTTCCATCATCCATGGCCAAAACCTGGTTAACCGAGTTTTTCAAAAACTCATCCCGCAGGGACTGGGTAAAAAACCAGAGAAGACCTCCTACAAGGATAATACCGCCTATCCACGCCCCCAAAAGAAGGCTGTCCTTCGTGCGGAAAAACAGATTCCGGAAAAAATCTTTCGGTAGTACTGCGTTCATGGAGACCTCTGTTTTTCATAAAAAAAGCCGCTTTCTATATCCCGGATCAGGGGAACGAGGGTATTGAGCAAAAGAACCGCCAAAATGACCCCGTAAGGCTCGGCCCCGAAATACCGGAAAATAAAACCGGTGAAAGCCGCCGCTGCTATTGTCAGCAGAAAGCCCGTGGTGGATTTTGCCCCGGTGGCCGGATCACCTGAAAGAAGAAAAGCCGCCGCCAGCGTTCCCCCGGAAAAAATGCCGAAGAGAATATCCCCCTCTCCCAATTCTCCCCCAAAAGGCAGCGCGCCGAAGATCCTGACCAGGGCTCCGTAAACACCGAGGTACAGGGCCGGAGCCCAGGCCCGGTTGACCTGTGTAGCGGAGATAATAACCGTTCCCAAAAGCAGGAGCCCCAGGCCCCGGTCGGCGATAATCCCCCCGGCGGAGGATATAAAAAGGTCGATGTAGCCGCCGGGCAGTTCGGCCCGGGTCAGTGAAAAAATACTGCCGTTGAGGATGGACCGCACGAGGCCGTCGACAGCGCTGCTCCCGGTTCCCGTGGAATAGGAAAAAGCCAGGGCGGGATTATCCGGCGAAAGGATCAGGGGGGAATTTCCCAGGGCCATTCTGAAAGCTTCCGGCCAGGAAAAGCGGACAAAAAGCCAGGCCCCGGCGGCGGGGTTGAGCCAGTTGGATCCCAATCCGCCAAAACTGAATTTGATTATCCCCATGGCAAAAGCCGCCCCCGCCGCCGCATAGAGGGGCGGTATGTGGTTCGGCAAAAGGATGGCCAAAATCAGGGCCGATGCAACGGCGCTGCCATCTTTTAAAGGAATTGATTTTCGGGAATGATAACAGAGCAGGGCCTCGGTCAGTGTGGCGGAGAGTACCGTTACCAGCGCTATACCCAGGGACGAAAAAGAATCGCCCAGGGATGATTGAATGATGACCAAAAAAGCGCAGGCGCTTATCAGCCACATCCGCCCCGGGGTGGAACGGGCCAGGTTAATCTGGGGTTTTTGACCCAGGGGAGCGTCTTTTTCCCGCATCAGTGTTTCTCCCGGGCGGCGTTGGAAATAACGGAACTCAGGGGCAGCATTGAGGGGCAGATCAACTCGCAGCAGCCGCAGCCGTGACATTCAGCCACCCGCCTGAGCGTCGACGGCCCCTTCCGGTTCCCGGCGCCGCCTATACGTTTATAAAGATCCTCCGGATCAAGGCCCACAGGACAAACCGTACGACATTCCCCGCAGCCTATACAGCGGTGTTCACGGCCTGGTTTTCCGCCCGGTTGTCCGTCCGGTTTTCCGCCGTTTTCCCTGAGGGCAAAAACCGCAAAACTGGTTTTTACCACCGGCTCGTACAGATCCGCCAGAGACCATCCTAAAAGGGGCGATCCGATGGCTATTTTTTCAGGCTTTCCGATAAAGCCGCCGCATTCCTCGAAAACATCCCCAATGCGGCTGCCAATCCGTACTTTTAGAACCTGCGGATTTTTGACCGCCGATCCTCCCACGGCTACATACCGGTCCAGAACGGGCTTTTGAAATTTTACCGCATCGTAAACCGCCGTCAGACTGGCGGGACCCAAAATAAAAAAATCCCCCAGAGAAAGGCCCTCTTTTTTTTCATAATTGCGGAGGACCAGTTCCAGCTCCCGGCGGTTCCGCTGGGGGTACCGTGAGCCGGTCAACACCACCGAGGCGGGGAGCGCCCAATTCCGGGCCTCCAGCAAAAAAGCCTCTCCCAGGGCAGCTTCCTGCCGGGAAACCGCGAAAAGAAGACGGCTTGCCTTGGCCGCCCGGGCTGCGATAGCGCCGCCCTCCACCACCTCTTTAAGCCTTTCCCTGCAAAGAACCCGGTCGGCGGCCAGCCAGGGATCGTCAAACACACAGCGGATCACCATGGTTAAAGGCCCGGAACCGGGCTGAAAAGCGGCAAAAATATCCTCCAGCGGCCGGCCCGCCCCTTCCATTTCCACAAGGCCGTATTCCCCGATACTGCGGCGTATATCCGCCGGAGACATATTCCGCCAGGAGAAGGGCTTTTCCTTTTTTCCCAGCTTTTCAAAGGCCCCCTCCAGCCGGATCACCAGGGCCTCGTTGGTGTAACCCCCGGAGGTCTTCCAGGAAACGGTTTTTACCACCCGGCCGGGAACCGTGGCGTGGACATTGGCCTGACCGGGACCCCGCCCGCGGCCCACGAGCATCCCCTCTTTGACAAAATCGCCCACGGAAACCACCGGCGCCGCCCTGACCCCGGAATACTGCATCAGGGGGATCACCGAAAGGCCCGGCAAAAAAGCGGTGCGGCTTTCGGCGGCGGAGGGGGCGGTGGGATCCTCAAAGGAAATGCCTCCCCGGGGAAAAGAATATACTTTCATGCGGCGGCCCGCTTATCGTTCATCATAAACACCTTCATTTTTTTATACCGAATTTTTCCTCCCCGGAAAAAAGCCGAACACAATGCCAGGGTCAAAAGCGCCGCAGGAATAAACAGATACCTTAAGGGCGGCAGCTCTTTTTCCGGAAGGCCTTCCCCGGCAAGAAATTCCATCAGATCCTTCAAGGGGAAGGGCGGAATTTCGGCAGTTCCGGCAATCAATCCATCATCCGGCGCGGAAAAATCCTCCGTTCCGGCAATCAACCCGTCATCCCCTAAATAATACCGCAAATACTCCGGTTGATTAAGCCCTCCCTCCGCCTCAGCGCCGGAAAGCGGCCGCCGGGGAAAAGAAACTTGAAAGGCCGCATGACGGGCATACTCTTCGGCGCCGACAAGAAATTCCCCCGGCCAATTGGTCTTGCCGGATTGCAGGGGAAAGAGAAAAAAAACAAGGAGCGATAGAACAAAGGCCAGGGTCAGGGGAAAAGCCAGCCAGGGTACGGCAAAGGAGGGACCCTGATCCAGAATCTGCACCGGCACAAACCGCACATGGGTAAGGCTTCCTGCCCGCCTGACACCGGGCTTTTTCAGGGACTTTTTGATGAATATCCCCAGGGCGATGAAAAACGCGGAGGCTATCACAAAAATCACCAAAGGCCCCAATAAAGACCGGGGTTTCCCAAAAAAACTTAACGAATGGGGAATATCCCCCAAAGAGCCGGCAATGTTTTTTTCAAATTTTGCCCGGCCGGATCCTGAAAAAACCGGAGACAGGGGGATAAAAAAACGCCGCGTCTCCCCCGGGACAAAAAACGCCGAGAGCCGTTCGGCGTATCCGTCATGCCGGGGATCAAAATCTTCCAGACGATCCGGAAATTCATCCAGGGGAATCCGGTTGAGTTCCCCAAAATCGTTGAGAAAAACCCACTGGGTGGATTCGGAAATATAGTTTTCCATTTCAGCCCGGGACAAAAGCTCCCCGATGTAACGGTCGGGCAATAACGCATCAACTTCCAGCAGCGCCCAGGAATTATTTTCCCCGGCGAGGGAAGCCGCGGCAAAAGAAAAAAACACAAAAATCAGCACTTTGAGTTTATGAACCATGATGAATAAATTTTAAAGCCACACGTAAGCTGCGGCGATGAAGATCCCCAAAAGCGCCCCCATCACCACCTCCAGGGGAGTATGGCCGAGGACCTCTTTAAGGGGATGATACTCTATCCCCAGCCGTTCCGACAGCGTCCGGCCCAGAAAGTTGATCATCCGGCCCTGCAGGCCCGAAGCCCGGCGCACCCCCGTGGCATCCCGCATAACGATCAGGGCAACCCAAAAGGAAACGGCGAATATACTGGAACCCAGCCCTTCCCGAAATGCCACCGAGGCGGCCATGGCTGAAATTAAAGCCGCATGGCTCGAGGGCATCCCCCCGGTACGCCAGGCCAGGGTCGCCAGAATTTCCCGGGGAGTCCGTTTCCGGGCCCCCAGGAGGGCAATGACCGCCTTGATCAGCTGGGCAAAAAACCAGCTTGAGACCGATGACAAAAAGATAGGATTTTCAAAAAAAGCCTTTAATGGCACTGTCTGAAGCGGCGCAGGAATTGACATTACCTTAAACATCTAGCAGGAAAGGGCTTTTGTCAAGCCGGGCCCCTGATCTATACTGGCCCATGCCCTGCACCCTGCGGGCCGCCGCCGATGATTCCGGCCGCCGCCTGGACCGCATCCTCCGGAAAGCCCTGCCCGAACTCCCCCTCTCGGCCCTTCACCGGTTCCTCCGGCAGGGTAAGATTCTGGTCGACGGCCGGCGGGGAAAAGCCGCAGAGCTGATTCAGGCCGGAGCGGAGATAAGCCTCCCGGATATTTCAGCTATTCATAAAGATGATGATAGTTCCGGGGGGGAAAAACCGGAAAACGCCCCTTTGCCGCCTGTTCTTTTCGAGGGGGCGGGCCTCTTAGTCTTCAACAAGCCGGTGGGCATGGCCGTCCATGGGCCGGAAAGCCTTGATACTCTGGTGCAATTTTACCTGAAAACGAGGTTACCCGCCTCCCTGTCCTTCAAACCGGGGCCCCTCCACCGGCTGGACAAACCCACCAGCGGCATCGTCGTTTTTTCAACAAATCTGGAAGGCGCCCGCCGTTTCAGCGCCCTGCTCCGGGAAGGCCGGGTGAAAAAAACCTATTTGGCCCTGGTTCAGGGCCAAATAAGGGGCAGCGAAGTCTGGGAAGATGCGCTGGTCCGGGACCATGATCTGCAGAAAACCTTCACCGGAGGCCGCCTCCAACATAAGCCCCCGGAAAAGTCCCAAGGGATGAATATCCGCCGGATGAATGTCCGCCGGGCCCTCACCCGGATAAGCCCCCTGGCCTCAGTGCCCGGCTTCTCTCTTGTCCGGGCGGAAATAGAAACCGGCAGAACCCACCAGATCCGGGCCCAGGCCGCCGCCCACGGCCATCCCCTGGCGGGGGACCGGAAATACGGCGGCAGTTTTCAATCAGGCGGCCTGCTGCTCCACGCCTGGATGCTGGAAACCGATGAAGCGGCGGCGGAATTTCCCAGGGGATTTCCCGCAATCACCGCCCCCTTGCCGGAGGCCTTCAGGCGCAGGGTGGAGGAAATTTTCGGCAGGCACCTTGGCACAGAGGGATTTTTCCCTTGACAGATCGTATAGGCCCTTTTATCATGAATACATTATGAAACAGTGGAAATACTTAACATCAATTTTACTGTTCGCCTTGCTGGCTTCTTCGTGCGCATCCACGACCAAAAAAGGACATAGACAAGGCCGATTTCTTCGAGATGCAGTTTAACTGATCCTTCCGGTTAAAGGCTTGTGACTATAAATAAGATCTGTCATAATTAACGAACCATGGAAGTACAATTTGACCAGGCCCGGAGCGAAGATTATGACGAGGTGATCGATTTAGCGAACTATGTGTTCAGCCACGCCCACATCCCCCACGACTTTCCCGCGTTACTGCCAAAACTTTACAAACGTGAATATTTTATGG
>BNUV01000058.1 GCA_025997615.1 Spirochaetia bacterium | reverse complement strand
TGGGGCTAAGACACCATCACCATCACAGGCCGCAACGCCGGAGCAGCCGCCCTCACCGTCCACTTCGACGGCGAAACCCTGAACATCGTAGACTTCCTGAACACCCACCTCAACACCGAATATGCCGCCCTCTATGAAGCAATCATGACCAAATACGAAGCTAAACTCAAAACCGGCTCCCTCTTTGACCACGGATTCCCCGAAACCGCCTTCCCCGGTTCGCATATAGACCCCTCCAAACCCGCAGCCCCCCTGCCAACAACCGATAAGGAACTCATAGAAGCCCTAATCGCCGAATACAACACCCACCTTGCCTACATCAAAACCCACTTCAAAGAGTATGAGAAAGCCGTAGGAAAATGGTTTGACGAATTACCAGCGAAAGAAAAAAAGTCATAAGTATCATTACAAATAATTACACCTAACACTATTAAAATAAATGGGGGAAGTCTCCCCCACGCTCCAAAGCCTACGGCTTTTCCGCTGCCCCCTCTGCGGGGGATAACCCCCGCAACGCCCCCAAAGAAACAAGGTAAAAATTGCTCCGTTCCGCTGCGCTCCACTTCGCAATTTTTCAAATCATTTAGTCCCGCTTTCAGGGTTTCTCGGCCTTTCGTGCCATATTTGCCCGATTTGCAAGTCAGTCAATGGTTGGGTAAGGGGTAGGTAAGCGGCGGCTTGTTGTGAAAGGGCGCTCGGCCATTCATGCCTATCGTACTCCGGCTGTCCGTTAGCTTTGCGATCTTTCGTGCAGTATGCGCCCGGTTTCATAATCTGTCATATAGCAGCGAAGGGGTAAGCAAGCAGGGCGCAATCCGGGAACGCCGCAGCTAAACCAGCCCCGCCCGTGCCGCAATCGTGTAAGAGGTCACGCCGGAGTTTTCTGTCAGTGCTGCCTTTATTCGGTATGTCCGGCTATGAAATTAGTTGTAAGTGTCAAAATTCCTCCCCGGTCTTGTTTCTTACAAGGTTAATTTTTAGGGTACAGTCCAGGGCTGCCGCAATCTCCAGCAGCTCCTTTTCAGAAAAATTATCCCGCTTCATCTTGTTATGCAAATTTTGCGGCGTGTCCCCCAGCCTTCGGGCAAGTTCGCTTTCAGATATGTTTCCTTCTTTTACCAGCATCAGCCGTATTTTTTCCGTCATCGCCATAACTAAAAGTTAGCACTTAATATAGTGGCAAGTCAAGAAAAAACGCTTTTTTTTACATTTACTGCTTGACAAGTTAAATTAAATAATGTAAATTATATATTATACAGTGTATCAGTAAGGCTTTTTTACCTTGCCCCACCTGGCCGTATGGCTGGGCTTAACATCGGCTTTCCTACAGTTTAACGCCGTAACCCCTTGGGGTGTTGTTATGCCTTGCCGTTTATCCCGCATTACCAGCCATATCACTGCCACCGCACTCCCACCCCTTCCGGTAAATCGGCCTGTTTCTATGCACCAATACACCATCAAAGGGGGTATTTATGGTCTGTTTTCAGGTACTGGCGCAGTTTGCTTTTTACCAGCACAAACCCGCCTTAGTCTCTACCAGTATAAAAAAGCAAAAGGCCCCGGCCCGGCTTGTCTTGTTGCCCTTGCCCTATGGTCACGGTCTCAAGTTTCGCCGTTTTTTCAAAACGAAAAAAGAAGCGGTTCACTATGTCGCATACCTCAACGCCATCTACGCAGGGTGCACGGTTCCCCCCACCGCCCTGTCAGGCGGTCAACTGTCCTTGTTTTAGGTCTCTATTCCCCGGCCTTAGCTGCCGGGGGTTATTTCGTTTTTTGGAGGTAATATCATGGTATATTCCCCGGCGCTTTCAGAAAAATCATCCCATGCCATCAAGTGTCTGTCTTATGCTTTCAATCTTCCCATGACAAAAACTATTGAGAAGGCTATAAGCCTTTTACCCCTTATCATTCATCCGGTTTTAGTCTGCCAAAAATGCAAGGAACAAAGCGGCTGCCCTTCCTGCGTATTCAATACCCAAGCCATACCGGAGGACATAAAAAAACTCATGCCTTCCCAAAAATAAAACCCTATTAATATATACCCCCGCTTGTGCGGGGGAACTTCAATAAAAGGAGTAGTCAAAATGAACTACTTTGAAAAATGCCAATCAGTAGAGGAAGCAAAAAAACTCTACAGGCAGTTACTCAAAACCCATCACCCCGACCACGCAGGGGAAGAAGGCGAAGCTATAACAAAGGAAATCATAGCGCAGTTTAACGCCTTCCTAAACGGTTTTATGTCCCATTCGTTTAATTCCTACTACGAGGAAAAGGACTGGAAACCCAACGCCGATGCGGTTACGCCCTTTCAGGAAATACTACAAAAAATCATAAACCTTGATTGTCAAATCGAAATCATAGGCTATTGGATTTACTGTTTCAACTCAAAAGAGGTCAAGGAACAGTTAAAAGAACTCGGCTTCTGGTTCTCCGGCAAGCATAAGGCATGGATTTATTCAGGCAGAGCAAAAAGGGGCAGAGCAACAAAAGAAACCCTGGACGAAATCAGGCAGAAAAAGGGGAGCCAAAAAATTGAAAAGGAAGAAAAGGAACAGAAAGAAAAGTATCCGCTTAAAGTAGCGGTCTAAGTTTTATCACCCCCGCTTGTGCGGGGGAATTTTACAAAGCTGTCACGTAGCGGACAGCAAAGGAGCAAAACACCATGCAGACCATAATGACAACGGCCCACAAAGTAGCGGCCCTTATCCCCCACGCCCAATATGCCGTAACCATCGAGCATATAGAGGCTTTTGAAGATGCACTAAACAGGCTTGAGAAACAACTTGAAAAATGCCCCAAACTCGGCGAGACAGATGGCATGGAAGAACACCCCGCAATCTTTCATTTTTTCTGTAGCGGAACGGATATTTATATCTGTGAGTATGACGGCGATGAAGATATGTTCGGCTACACCGTTCTAAACGGCGATTTACCTAATTCAGAATGGGGTTATACCAGCCTATCGGAAATAATCTGTATTCCCCCCATGAATATTGATTATCACTTTGAGGAACAGAGCATAGAAGCGGCTCTCTATCGGCGCTATCCCGACTACTTCAAAAAACCCGCTTCATTGCAAAAATAGCGTTTAACGCCCCGGTCTTATGCCGGGGTACTTTTCCAGTTTTGGAGGTTTTACCATGATGTTACCAGTTTTTCACGGCCTGAAATACAGTTATTGCTATGAAACTGGAACAGGCCATTATTTGTTGTTTGACAACGAATACAAAAATCATGCTTATTTACAGGGAGATGACGCCCGAATTTTCCGAAAGGAAATCAAGCATATAGACGAATTGCCGGAGCCAGAATATAAAACCGGGATGCTAACCGAAAACGCCATCAGTATTTATTTGTAAATATTCTACACTCCCGCCTGTGCGGGGGTATTCTTCTAAAGGGGTATTGACCATGAAACACGACCATTTTCAATTAAGCCTGTTTCTCGACAGCAATAAAAAAAATCTTGATATTTCTGTTGAAAAGAAATGTAACCAGGATGAATTTCTACCGCCCTTGAGCGTTTCCATAACAGGAAAATATTTAGCAATTCATTTTTTCTTTACTGATGAAAACGAGGCGATGGACTACGCACACAAGGCAAGGAAAGAATTCGATGCGGGTTTATTCAATAATATTTTGGATAATATTATAATGGGTATTTCCTGTTATAAAACATAATGATAAAAAGCCGCCCGGTAATAACGCCGGGCGGCTTGAAAAAACCCTCAAGTCACAAATTTGCGGTGCGGCGCTTCGTTATCTTACCTCAACTCCCGGAACCGCCGCCACCACCACCGCCACCTGCCGCCTTTGTTTTCAAAATCACCATATTCTTTTCCGGCCTGGTGACAAGAAACCCGTCCCGCTTGCGGAACCGCAGAAACAATTCCCCATACTCCATACTTTCAGTCGTAGCGTCAAATTTTTTGATCTCGATACCCTTACGGTTCCCATGCTGAATTCTTTTGGGGTTCATAAAAATCGCAAAAATTTCATTGGCGCCAATATCCGCCATTTGCGGAAGAATTGAAACCTCATGATAGGGGTATAAATCCAGTTTCCCCGGCATTGCCTCAGTCGGCCCCCTCCATATCGGCCTGCCGTTTGCGTCTTCAATGTTGGTGATATGAGCAAGCACCGTTTCATTGACAAACCAGGCGCAATGTTGCCTTTCCTCGGCGGGTACTTTAAGAACCGCATCACGGAAATCCTTCCATGTCAGATCGTTAATAGTGTTGCCTTTAATCGTTACCTCCGTAACCCCGGAAGCCGCCATTGCCCCGGTAAAGGGATCGTCATCAGCAAGAAGGCATTGACGGTCAAATTCTTGGCCATAGACTTCGATAAATTCATCCACGAACATGGCCCCCAGGTCGATAAAAACATCTTCCTCAAATTCATCATACCAGGGGATGTACCCGGCGAGGGTGTACGCCTTGAGTTCCACACGCTCTGCCCCCTTCGGCTTGCTCCCGGTAATCTGCTGCCCGTAGGCAGTGAGCCAGTGTAACTGAACCCCACCCCGGTCTCTGGTGGGCAGGAAGATAGACGGCCCCATCATCGGGCGATGCCGGACAAGGTTCATCATTACCGATTTTTTGGCGGCTTCTGTCATTATTTCCGTTTCATAAATCGGATTGATCAAAAACTGCTCCCCGGTGGTTGCGCCCATGCTCCCCATCGGATCACCGAGGGCAGCCCGGTCTACCTTCCAGCCCTTCTCGCCCCAGGACACATCACGGGGATTAGTCCAGTTATCGGCCTTGAGGTTAGGCGAAAAGGATAATTCCGCTAAAGTTTTATAGTTCCCCGCCCAAGCCGCCGCAATCCCTTTGCCGAGGGAATACAGCAATTCACGGCGGGTAAGTTCCTTGGGATAGGCCGCCTTGCCTTTGAGTTCGTCCCGCAAACTTTTTACCGTACTTTTCAAGGCTTCCACTTCGGAAGTTTCCTGCACCGTGATAGTCTCAAGGGCTTTTACAATACCCTCAAGGATCAGTTCCTTGTTCTGAAAATACGCCGTTGCGTTCTCCGTGTTGGTGAAGCCCGTCAACTCGATTTTCTTCATAGCGGCCAATTCTTTTTTAACCGCTTCCAATTCTTCATTACCCATATTCAATACTCCTTACAAATTATTTATCAAGCCGCCCCAAAACGTAGAGCCGCCTAATGCCTGTGTTGTTTCCGTTTTCGCCGCTTCAATAGTTTTTGCTAATGCAAACGGATTAGCCGGAACATTGCAAATACTGAATTCTAAAAGTTCCTGTTTTCGGAAAATGAGCGATGTTCCATCCTTCGCCATTTCCTTATCAGGTATTTCAATCTCGATGACACGGAACCCCACCGATCCGGCACGGATCACGCCGGCCTTCACCCGCTCACCAATAGCCCACCCAAACGGATCAAAAGCCTTGTCATTGAAGCACACCAGCCCATGAAGCCCGTCCCCATCGGCGGCAAGCCCTTCCATTTTGCCAATAGCCGGAATAAGGTAGTTATGCGCCCACTCGACAACCGGGTTTTTCGCATAACACGCAAACTCCCACCCCGCCGGATCAACCCGCTCCCCATAGCGATCCAGATGAAAAGTTGAAAGCGTCCACGGCAAACCATCAGCCGTTTCACTCCCCGCAGAAAGCGCAAACGGTACAGAAGCAATCAACTCCACATCAGCCTTTACCGCCTGCGGCCCCGCCGCTTCTTTTTTCACTCCGAGGAAATCCAGCAGCACCGATGAATTATCAACCCTGAATTCCCCGCTCTTGTTTCGTACAATCATTAACAATACCTCCCTTCCAGATAAAACATATCTCTCAATATGAGCCTCCCCGAATTCAGGGCAGCCCGGATAAACTCCGCCATGTTCTCCGCCTGATACCTCGAAAAAATACTCGTCTTGTGATGCGCTACTGTCCTTTCGCTTAAGTTCAGCGTTTCGGCGATTTTCTCAATTGTTTTTCCGTTTGCCAGCATAACCATAACTTCATCTTCCCGATCACTCTCCCGGTTCGACGGTTCCGGTATGCTCTCAAGTTCCTCCATGCGCTTGCGTAGTTTCCATGCGATATAAGCCTTGCCGTCCAGTATCGCCTTGAGGCCGTGAATGAAATCCGCCATGCCGTGATGCAGCGATATGTACCGCTCAATACCGTAAAACAAAAACCGCAGTTCCAGTTCCGGCGCGCACTCCCCCAAGGAGAACACCGCAAGGCGCAGCCAGGGGATTTTCTGTTGCAGTTTCCGCAGCATATACGGCGTGGCCGTGCCGTAAAAACTTGCTTCCACAAAGACCAGCCGGGGCTTGCACTCGTTGATCACCCGGTGCAGTTTGTTCCCGCTCTTTGTGGTTCCCTTGATGTCCGAGTAGCCGAATTTCTTTGTGTATATTTTCGCCAGCGGAAAAATATCTTTTGACCTGCTGACAAACAGAATACAGCTCCCTTTCAAGCCCCGTCCCCCTTTCCCATTGGGACAAGACTTTTCGGGCGATACCACACATCACCCCAGGGCTTCGGCTCTTTGCCTCTTTCTTTCAAAACATCGTTGATTGTTTTTAATCCGGCGTTTATTTCGGCGATGTCCCGGTTACTCTGTTCGTCTTCACTCTGTTGCAGTTCGGGAATATCCGACAAGTCAAACCGCCCCGCCTCACGCAAACCAAAGCGCATAAAAAATTGAGTTTCTAATATTTGTTCAAATTGCTTTAATAATGGAATGAGTGTATACTTCCAGAACGCCGAGTGCTGCTCCGCCGTGTCCTTGCCGGAAAGAGAGGTAGTCTTATCGTATATGTTCGCCACCCTGGGCGGTATTCCGTACTTTGCCAAAATCGTATATAAATTCCAACGTTTTAGATCAAATAGCTTGCATACGTCCGGCGTCAAACTGATCGGTTCAAAACTCGTTCCTTTACCCAAAACGGCAATTTTGCGCCCCACACGGACGGCCCCGAATTTACTCTCCCACCTCCGCTCAATAGCGTCTGCTTCCTCCGGTCGTATTACTTGGTCGGTTTTCAGTATGCCCTGGGGTATGGCGTTATTCTTTAACAGTTGGGAGTTTGCTTTGTTTGCGAAATAATCCTGTTCCAGTTCCAGCGCAATCGGGATAAGCGGATTGATGCCCCGCAGTGGATTGAACGGGTTCCATTCCCGGAAGTGGATTAATTCATCTTGCAGTATGGGGATTAAACCTAAATTGGATTGATAAAACCAGCGTCTGTGCGAGCGCCGATAAACAGAAGGTAGAGGTTTTTGTTCTGTCTCATACTCGCACCTCATCAGACGGGGGTTGAGTACGATTAGTTCCTCCGGCAAACCGCCGGTATAATGCTCTCCAAACCACCAGAAACTTTCCCCTTCAAGCAACCACCATGCGGCGGTTTCTTTCCAAATCTCGTAACGGCTTGTATATTCATTAGGCCGCCTGAACAAGTCATACAGCGGCCCCTTTTTTACTTCATCACCGTCCTTTTCAATGATAAATGTTGCACGGGCAATATTGCGGGCTATCGTGTTAGTAGCAATATTCACCCAGGCATTGAGAAGGTACGGCTCCCCTTGCAGGGGGTTATTATTAAATATACCAAAATTTTCAGAAAAAGGCAAATTCCCCGCCCCGTCCAGTTCAGGCCGATTGTCGGCGGTCTTGGTATGTTTACGAAAGAAAGTAAATATACTCATAGAGCCACAATCCCCTGCTGCACATCGGAAAAGATTGCGTAGCGCAGAGCGTCCATAAAGTGATCGTTGACCTTGACAATCTCTCCCGCTTCATCCCGGCAGTAATCCCATATTTCAGATAACACCCCGGTACACTTTTCGCAGATAAAAAACTGTTTGCGCTCAATTTTGGCGCAAATAAAATCAATCCCACTTTCAACTGAATTATTAGCTTTCACGCCCCCGGTAATTTCCTGTATGCGCTCCCCGCCAGCCGGATCGCAATACACCGGGAAGCCGAAACCGTCAGGCCCAACGTCAAACCAGCGCCGGGCTTCCAGTTCCGCATTGAAACTTTTGGTAGTCATGTTGTATGCGCCGTAATCCGCCAAGACATAAATCACATCGGCAAGCCAGCCAATCTTGACATTGGTAATGTTCAGTCCAAAATCCTGCCCGGCAGCGTAGCGGTCAAAAGTTTCAGGCAGTTCCCCCGCCTTTACAATCATCGTTTCGTCAAACTGGTCATAAATAACGCCCTCGGCTTTAACCCAAAGGCCGTCACGGAACCGTGCTTTCTGCTTCTCAGGCAGAGCGTCAAGAATGTCAGAGATGTAATCTTCCGACAGGTGTTCACGGTTATCTGCGGGGTTTAATACCATCGATGCGTACAGTTCCGGTTTCTCCAGCGGTTCCCCGCTCAGGAATTGTTTTTTCAATACAAAAATCTTGTATGCCCAATGAAGCGGCGATCCGGGGTTACAGTCATACAAAAACAAGTTGCGGCACCCCGGCACCCGCATAGCCAGCCGGGAGTAAGCAGTCGTAACAGCGGCATAACTTAACTGTGAAATCTCGTTGAAGTAAATCGTGTTGTACTCATGTCCCAGAATTTTATCCGCTTGCTCTCTATCACCTAACCCGCCAATCCATATTTCAGAACCGTTAGCAAGCGTTACCATACTTTCATGCGCCAAATAATGATAAGCCCTGTTCCCGATAGTTTTATTAAGCCCCGGTAACAATGTTTCCCGCAGCACGGAGGATCGGGCATCCTTGGCCCGGTAACGGCAAATCAAATGGCGGCTGCCCGAATAACGCACCGCCCGGCAGATAATCGCCATCACCAGCACCGTAGTTTTCCCGGAACGTGAACCGCCAAACAGTAAAATATGTTTAGCCCCGCTTTTGAGAAGCGCAAGTGCTTTTTTCTGAATATCAGTCGGCCTAAACATTCCTAACTCCACCTTCCACACTCCACACTTTTTTAAAGCCCCTCAAATTCAGGCCCGAATGGTAACTGCCCTTGCTTGCCGATGTCAGCAGCCTTGCCCTCATTGCCGCCCAACCGCTCATCAACATCCCGATCCACCTTTGATGCCGTTTCCAAATACACAGCGACATTCCCCTGCGACAGTTCTACCGGGTTCATCGTGTCAATTTTTTTGATTACTAAATCAAGAATTTTTCCGGTTGCTTGCCGGTACTTTTCGCTTTGCGCCTCAAAGGTTTTCCGCACCTCCGCTTGTTTCAGTTTTTCAGTGTAGCGGTCATACTCCGCCGCCCGTTCCCGCCACCGGAAAGCCGTAGACCAGTTCCGCCACACCCGGTAACGCTTGCCCCGCTTGCCAGCGTCAGGCTCCGCAGCATCCACCACCTTGCGGATATTCCGCTCCGGCCCAAAATCCCGGTAAGAACAAAAAGCCGAGTACGCCGCCCCACTTTCCCCGGTCAGTCGTTCCCAACTCTCAAAGGGCATAACCGCCGCCTTTGCCTCTTCGATTACCCGGTCAATATCCGTCATGTTTGCGCCTCCCCGGTTTCTACGCCGTCAGTTCCCGCCGCCGTCTTGCCGCTCTCTCCGTCAGGAAGGTACACAACCTCTGTTGCCCCCGATTTAATCCAGAGTTCGATTTCACTCCGCTTGAACCGTAGCGAGCGCCCCCACTTGTGGAAGGCGATCCGCCGCTTCAATACAAATTTCCGCAGCGTCCCCACCGTGTATTTGGTCAATTCCGCAACTTCAAAAATCGTCAGGTATTCGTCCATGTTTCCCCCGCACCTGTCTCAAAAATCGCATAACCAATACCGCCGATAAATGGGACAAACCTGCAATTTGCCAAAAAATCTTTTGATTTGTGTTGTGGGCATAAAAAAGCCCCCGCCGGCGCAATCCAGCAAGGGCTTTGAAGTCAGGGGAAGGGAAGGGCTAGGCCCGTTTCTGTTTTTTGGTATCCTCTTGCCCAGGGAAGGGCAGCACCCGCCCGGCCTTGCCGGCCGCCGCTTTGTTCCCCTTCGTCTTGCCGCCCTTTGCCGCCTTTTCAGGCGCGGCCGCTTCGCTTTCAACCGGCTTTTTGACATCAGGGCTTAAAAGATCTTCCTGTACCTGTTTTGCCTTCGCAAATTCTGAAGCGTCAAAATGCAGATACCATTCCGTCATGCGTTCGGACTTGTGCCGGGTAATAGCCTGCGTTTGCGGAATAGACAAACCGCCCTTCAAAAGTTCCGTGTTGAAGAAATGCCGCCACCCGTGCAAATGCAAATGCCGTTCCGCAATCTCGTCATCGCTCATGCCGATATTCCGTAAAGCGTCGTGGAAATCGTCATACATGGTTCTCCGGCATATCGGCGTTGCCCCGCCGTCGAGAGAGAACACAAAGCCGTCCCCGTTCATGCGCTTGAGTTCCAGAAGATCATTGATCAGATTAGGCGGCAGAGGAATGTTTGTTTTGTCTTTTGTTTTCGTGTCCCGGTAGCCGTATTCGTCAAACTGCTTGCACAGGTAAATATGATCGTCATACACAAACCCGCCTTTAAGCCCCAATACTTCACTTGCCCTCATGCCCGTCAGGGCGGCAAGTTTATTTGCCGTGTATGTAATCCGGTCATTATCCCATACCCGCCGCCAATCGTTCACAAACAGTTTTTTGAATTCCGCGGGGGTAATGATTCTGATTGCCTTCCGGTCATTGATAAGCCGCTCCATCTTATCGGTCGGATCTTTCAGCAAGAGTTTTCGTTCCGCCGCTTCAATCAGCATAGTTTTCAAAGTGCCGAACCAGCTGTTGATCGTGGTGTTTTGATAATCCTTGTCGATCATTTCATCAAACCAGTTTTCAACATCCGCTTTGGTAATTTTATCCAAAGGCATTTCCCCAAAGTAAGGGATAAGCTGGTTTTTCAGGTTCTTGCGGTTATTATCGGCGTAGGCTTGCGTCAGGGAAGCCCGTTTGCGCCGCTTCTTGAGGTAGGCGCAAGTCTCCCACTCCCACCAGCCCTGGGCGTACTCTGCGAAAGTCGGCACATAATCAGTATTGGGAACAAGTTTACCCTCTTTCAAAAGTTTATTGCACATTACCCTTGCCGCCGTCAAATTAGTTTCCCCGGTAGAACGCCCCATCAGCCGCTTGCCATTTTCATCATAAGCGTAGTAATACACTACCCGCTTCCCCGAAGGGAATACCCGCCAATACAGCGTAAAATCATTATGGATTTTCATAAAAACCCTCTTTTTGGAAATATGATGTCTTTTCTGATAACGCATCATTTTCCAGTGTTATTCTCACCCACAATTAGCAACGCTAATTCCTTATAGGAAAAGGAAATAACACGAGGTATTGAATGTTGAAAATGGGACTAACCTGCAAAATGCCGATTTTCATATACAACCGGAACGTTATACGCAATTTGCTTCCTGGTTATATAAAGCATTTAAATTATTACTATAGACAAAATAAAAAAAATATATTATAAATATTATGGAGAAAATAATGGAAATAAAATTATCCAAAGAAAAAGATGTATATAAAAAGGACAATATGGTTATGAGACCTATTGAACTATGGTCACATAATATTCATTTACTTTTGAACCATTTTTATAATAATGGTTTACCTGTTCCCAAAATAATAAAAACAGATAATACTTATGAATATTTAGAATATATAAATGGAGAACAAATTCACCCATATAAATGGAATAATGAATCACTTGTAGAAATTGCGAATTTAGTAAAAAAATTACATAATACTGCAAAAACATTTGAACATAATATAAATATGGAATGGAAACCATGGTATTTACGGGAATTAGGGAAAGCTGAACTGTATAGCCATGGAGACATAGCCCCATGGAATATAATAACAAATGGAAATAAAATCATTGGCTTAATTGATTGGGAATATGCAGGTCCAATAGATCCAATAATAGAATTAGCTCGTGTATGTTGGCTGTTTCCTCAATTAGTTGATGATGATTTAGGGAAATTATACGAATTGTCATCACCTAAGGAACGCGGGGAACAGGTTAGGTTAATAATAGATATTTATGGATTAAGTAAAAAGGAAAGAGAAACATTTTTTGATAAAATAATAGAAACAATAATATGCGAAACGGCCCATGAAGCGATAGATGTAAATATAACATTTAATAGCATTGGAAATTTATGGGGAATGGCATGGAGGAATAGAAGTTTATATTGGATATGGCGAAATAAAAATATATTAAAGAAAGCAATAATGTAAAAAATAAAATTTATCGGCTATAGTGAAGCCTACGCAAACTGCGCTTAACGAGGCTGTCGGAAAAGTCATTTTGCATAAAAAATATGCCATGGGAAGCGTCGATACACCAAAGAAGATTTTACCTATAATGAAAACGATAATACGTATACCTGTCCCGCGGGGAAGACACTTGTGTACAAGGGGCATGTTGAATTGAACAGTAACAGCGGAGAAAAATATCAGGCAAAAAGTGCCGACTGCAAAAATTGTCCGTTGCTAAAAAATTGTGTTGCCTCAAGAGGCGGGAAGGACCCATCGGACTTTAAGTCCGCGCGCACATTGTACATTTCTGATTCTAAAGGCGGAAAGGTTTTGGAAGAAATGCGGAATAAAATTGACGATCCCCGAAACCGCGAATTGTATGGAAGACGGAACATTCAGCCGAAGCCACAGGCTGAGGTTCCCCTCCTGATGCAAATTATCGAGCCATGTTTGCTGATATTGAATACTGCAAATTTTATTCCTTGAATATTTGTGTTTCTAATACTAATTTTTCCTTATATGGGAAATTATTTTCAAATGCTTCTAATTCTTTTTTATTAATGTTATATACTTCACCTTCAAAAAATTTTCCATTGATATTTTCTAATGACTTTGAAAACAATTCTAATGCCATTAATGCATCATTAAAATTCCCCTCCATATCCGTTATTTTATATTCTTTACTACTTTTAAAACCGAACTTTTCATAATATTTTGGGTTCCCATATATTATTATTGCGTTAAACCCCATTTCTTTAGCCTTTTTAATCGTATGTTCTATTAATTGCTTTCCTATACCGATTTTTTGATATGCCGGCAATACACTAAGTGGACCAAATGTTAATACATCATATTCCCTAATTTCATTTATTATTTTTGCTTTTGCATAGACAATATTACCGGCAATCTCATTATTGTAAATTGCAACATAATCAAGTTCTTTAATAAATTCTTTTGCACTCCGCATTTTATGTATAAGCAAATGTTCATCACACCCTGGTCTATAAATATTCCAAAATGCTTCTCTTGTCAAATTCTCAACAAAAAAGTAGTCTTTTTCTTCTTCTAATCTTACTATTACCATAATTTTCTCCTCTTTATAAGAATATCATTTTTTTCATCTGTGTCAATACCTTTTTGAAAATTTTCAACAAATCTTAGAGCAAATTGCACATAACATACGCTATGTGCAATTTTGGCTGAGCTGGTTAGGGTATATGAAAAATTATATAAAATATACTTGACAAAATAAATTTGTTCATATATTATCAAGAGTATTGATAAAGCAAATATTTAGGAGAAAAAATGAGTAAAATATGCAAAAATTATTTGATATTTACTTTTCTAATAATGCTAGCTGGTTGGGGAACATGTTTCATTTTTAGTGTTAATGGTTTCACATTAGCAAATAATCCTCTTTTATATATACCCTATCTTATAGGTGGTTTATCACCAACAATAGCATCTTTCATAGCATTTAAAACAAATAATGTGAAATTCATGGAATGGCTGAAAGGCATTTTTGATTTTAAGCATAATATATGGTCATATTTATTTGTAATAATTTTTGGAATAGTATCTGTTTTGCCACAATGTATTATTTCGGGTTATGATAATGGTGCTCCTTTGTGGACGATTATTTATACAATTCCATTGTTGTTATTCGGGGGTGGTTTAGAAGAAGCCGGATGGCGTTATATATTGCAACCAGAATTAGAAAAAAAATTTAATTTTACCATTTCAACTTTAATCGTTGCTATTATTTGGTGGATATGGCATTTGCCTTTATTTTTCATACAAGACGTAGTGCAATACGGACAAAGTTATTTTGGTTTCGGAATAACTGTTTTTGGCTTAAGTTTTGCATTAGCGAGTCTAAGGAAAAACGTCAATAGTGTATGGTTATGTGTATTATTACATTGTACTATTAATGCACTAAATGGAATATACATCGTAAATGATAATATTTATGGAAAAATTACAACAGCAATTATTTATATAGTATTATCATATATAATAATTGGGATACAAAAGAAGAAAATAATATTTAAATAATCGGTATAAGGCAGCCAAAACGGCACATAACGAGGCTGTCGGAAAAGTCATTTTGCATAAAAAATATGCCTCTAAATGAGTGTTTTACAGTAGTTTCAGGGCATGAAATGCTGGTAAAATTTTGCATGAAAGTGTTTTCCGACAGTCTCAACATACGTTATGTGCAATTTGGTCTAAGATTTATTGTAAATATTATAAAAAAATGGTTGACGAAATATAAAAAACCATATAAAATTATAAAGTAAATGAAAATACGAATTATTGGGATAAAAAATGGTTGAATATGGTGTTTTGCTGGATACTGAAATCCCTTCATTATTGGAGCTATATAAACAATTAAATCCACTCAATGAAATTATAATAAATGAAATTGCTGCGAAAAATATTTGGAAAGAAATTGAAAAATATAATATAAAATATTATGCAGCAAAAGAAAATGGAAAAATAATAGGATCATGTTATATATGTATTATTCCAAATTTGACTCGTGGAGGAAAATCAATAGGTTTTATTGAAAATGTTATAACGGATAAAGAATATAGGAGGAAGGGAATTGGAAAAAATATAATAAAAAAGGCAATAGAATATGCGAAAGAACAAAATTGTTATAAAGTATTATTGCAAAGTGGAAATAAAAGAACAGAGGCCCATAAATTCTATGAATCAATAGGATTTGATGGAAAATCAAAAAAGGCATTTGAAATAAGATTTATATAAAAAATATAGAAATAATGGATTAAGAAATGAATATATAAAGTTTGAGGCTATTCCTGTTTCCATCGCCTGTTTTTTAAAATACTTATTGTATACTTTTTTATACACATTATTTTTCCTCGGCCTACACGGATGCAGGGAGACTATTCAGGAATTTCAGACTTTTATTTCGCAATCGTTCCGCTTAACGCCAGCCCTAACCAATAGCGGGCTTCAGAAGTCCGTCCCTGCTCAAAGCTCATTTCTTTCAGGTGAAGCCCGAAAAACCTTTCGCCTACAGCGTGTTCGTTATTCTCATCGCACCAGTCACTATACGCCTTGAACAGTTTCCTAATCCGTATCGAAATTTCCGGTTTCTGCACACAGCACTCTTTCAGAAAATTACCTATCACGTCCATTCCCCCCGGTACTCATCCGCCATACAACCGCCCCTTTCCTCCCCGATCCGCTTTACAGGGTTTCCCAAATATGCCAAACTCTACTTTAGAAACTCTAAATAAAGAGGTAGCGGCTGTCAATGAATAACGAAGGGAAAAGATACGATTTTATCCGGGAAAAGGTAGGTCTTTCAAAAAAAGATTTTGCCGAAAGCCTGGGGCTTTCAATGTCGATGGGTTCCCAAATTTCCTCCGGCCTTGTAAAACCGTCCCGCAGCCTCCTTGACCGCCTTGCCGATGCCTATAACGTGCAATCTGCACTGGTTTCTTACCGGAAAAGGCCCCTCCGGTCTCGACCCGGACACTGTAGAAATAGAATTATTAGACCAGGAAGCCGCCGCTGGCCACGGTGCGGAAGTACAGGACTACCCAGAAAAGCGCCTTTTCCAGATACCTCGTTCCCTCATAGCCTCCCACCGCCCGGATCACCTTCAGGCGGTCTGTGTTACCGGGGACAGCATGATAGAAGCCCACATCTGCGATGGGGATATAGCCATCTTCCACCCCGGGCAGACAACGGGCAACGGCATTTTTGTAGTTTCCATAGGGAATTCCCTGGTGGTAAAGCGGGTAGACCGGGACATTGCAAGCCAGATCATCATCTTGATAAGTGCCAACCCCGCATACGAACCCCGCCGCTTTTCCGGCCCGGAATTAGACGAAATCAGGGTAGCCGGGCGGGTAGTGGCGTGTTATCATAGGGTGTAGGTATGGGCGAATTACGATTTGTTTGGAACGAAAACAAGAACCTTGACAACATCAAAAAGCATGGGGTGAGCTTTGAAGAAGCCGCCGTCGCTTGTTTAGACCCGAATTGTGTGAGGATTTTTGATGAAACCCATAGTGTAAATGAGGATAGATGGATTTTGCTTGGCAGGGTACGGGAAACCGTACTGTTCGTGGTTGAAACCGAGCCGGGTACTGATACAATCAGAATTATATCAGCCCGGCCAGCCACCAAAAGAGAGGAGGAACGGTATTATGGCAATGGTTATTAAAACAGCTATAGAAATTCTGCCGCTTTCGGCGGAAGCGGTACAACGGCTGGATAAACTCAAAGGCATAAAAGATGAGGATATAGACACCTCTGATATGCCGGAACTCACTGACGAGCAGCTTGCCCGAATGGAACCCGCCCGGTTTTTTGAAGGAAAGGCGGTTCATGCTTGATTGAGTTTTGTTTTGTGGATAGTTGCGTGTTATTATAGAGTATGCTGGTTATTATATGGTGGTAGATTAAGAAGGTATAATGAAAAAGACATTCAAGACAAACGGCAGGTTGCTTTCTCAAGTTTTTTCATCATATAATACAACTTTTGATGCACTGTGCGAGCTCATAAACAATTCAATACAGGCAGGTGCAAATGAAATAAAAATTGAGATTGATCTAGTAAGTGAAGATGACCCTGGCCCCTATTCATGTACAGAATATCGAATTATTGATAATGGAAATGGCGTTTCTGCTTCTGAGTTTGAACAAAAAATCCTTGTGATTGCTACCGATGTTAAACAAGAGGGTAAGGGCATTGGCCGCTTCGCCGCTTTTCAAATTGGTTCTACCGTCTCTATTGAAACAACAGCCTTCGATAAACAAGAAAAAAAATATACCAATACTAAAATGACACTTAATACTAGTTCCTTGTCAGTTCAAGACCTCTCAGATTACAAAGTTGATATTACCACAACAATAATAGAAAAAAAGAAAGTAGCGTCTTATTACAAAGTATCAATAAGGGATTTTTGGAATGAGGTTGATACAAAAAACAATCCTAAAAAAACATTTATTGGTAAACTTTTGCCTGAAAAATTGAACGAAGCATTATTTCTTAAATATTCTACCTCAGTAATTACTGATAAAATAATCTTTTTTATCAATAATATCAAACTTGAAAAAGATAGCTTTTTAGTAGAAAAACCAGAGAGCGCTACATTTGAATTTGAATTCTCTGATAATACAATATCGAAAATCGATCTTGAATATATTCATTATAAAGGCAAAAACAAAAATATTATTTTGTCTTATAGAGTTGATAATAATGGCATTAAATTAAGTGGGTTTGAAGACCTGATAGGACTAGATTATCCAGATGATAATGCATGGCTTGTTCATATTGATAGTGATAAATTTACTCAAAAATCGGACATTTTGAGAAATCTTCCTCTTGATGGAATGGACGACGATTTAGCAAAACTGAAAAATGAAGTTAGAATAACAGTCAGAAATTTTATAAAAGAAAAACATAAAGAATATTTTGCATTTAGAGATAATTTATTACAAGATGATTATTATCCGTATAAAGGGAGTTCTTCCCCAAGTTCAAGAGAAATTACTTTCAATCATTTAGCCTATTTTATTGAAAAAGATTATTCAATTCTTCAAAAAAAGGATAAATTAAGACAAATCATTTATCCTTTGCTTGATAGAGCAATGAGCAGCGGTGATATTGAAGGTATTTTGCAAGTTATCATCTCTTTAAATGATGAGCAGGCAGCCAAATTTAAAGAATTATTAGAAAGAGCTGAATTGTCAGATGTGATTAGATTTGCTTCGGATATAGCAAACAAACAAAGACTTCTCAATTTTCTTAACGAGATAATTTACGGCGACATTTCAAAGCATATTTTGGAAAGAAAACAATTGCATAAAATAATTGAACGGCATCTCTGGCTATTTGGAGAAGAATACACCACAACACCCATACTTTTTTCTGACACAAGTTTAAGAAACAACCTAAATGCATTAAGGGATAAATATTTCAAATATGAAAAAAGCAAAAAAGAAGGTAATTTTACAGATGTTTCAGATAAACAAATATTAGATATTACGGATTTATTCTTTTATAATGATAAACCATTAAGTAATGGGAAGCACGAAATAATGATTGTTGAATTAAAGGCGCCAAAAGTTAAAATCAGCCAAAAAGAATTAGAACAAGTTGATAGATACAGATATGATATTGAAACTCTTGATAAGTTTAGCAAGCATCAGAATTCATATAAAATTATTTTAGTGTCCTCTGGCATTACTGATTTTGGAAATTCAAAAATAGGAACCGTTGATACTCTAAAGCCTGCTCTCTATTCAAAATCAAAAGACTATGATATAGAAGTATACGTTATGAAATGGTCAGATATTATTGCAAAAAATCATCAACATCTTTCTTATTTGGGTAAATATCTCGAAACAAAAGATGTTGATGTAAAGAATATATTTGAAACAGAATATCCAGAATTGGATATAAAAACATTGGTTACGCATACCAAAAAGGCAAATAACTAGGTAAAATCAGTGTCTACTAACATGTCAAAGCAAAAACGCAAAGACCTCACCGATAAAATAAAGGCAATTCATAAATATATCGCAACCGCCAAACAGGACGAGAACACCCGCAATCTACTTACATGGCTTTCAGAAATCGAAAAAGAAATAAACGCAAAAAAATTCGGCCTTGTCTTCGAGGAACATCGGGAAGCCATAGATGAAATGCTTGAAACCCATACCCCGGTTTTAACCGAAAATAAAAAGCTCTTTATAGACAATGGTGGTCAGGTTAATTTTTTGATAGAAGGCGACAATTTGGCCGCCCTGCAATTATTACTCAAAACACACAAAGGTAAAATTGATGTCATCTACATAGACCCGCCGTATAATACCGGGAATAAGTCTTGGAAATATAATAATGATTATGTCAATAAGGACGACGCCTTTCGCCATTCAAAATGGCTTTCTTTTATGAAACAGCGCTTGTTGATGGCCAGAAAGTTGCTAAGAGAAACGGGTGTTTTTATTTGTGCAATTGATGATTATGAATATTCGTATTTAAAAAATCTCATGGACGAGATATTTTCGGAGCAAAATAGGCTTGGTTCTATAGTAGTAGTTCATAATCCCGGAGGACGACAAGATGAGAAGTTCTTTCCTACAGCTCATGAATATATGCTTATTTATGGAAAGAATAGTCTAAAGGCCGACGTGAATACTCTGCAAGTTTCAGATGAAAAGATTTCCCAGTATATAAATGCCGATGAATACGGTAGATATAAATTACGCGGTTTTAGAAGAAGCGGCGCAAATTCCAGAAAGGTAGACCGCCCCAATCTGTATTATTCAATATTCTATAATAAGGAAACAGGTATATTAGATCAGGGCAAAAGCATTTAGAATTCCATGATATACTTCTATTCTTCTCTGGGAGGGGAAGAAGGAATGGAAGTAACGCAAGCCGACATTATCAAAATGACCGATTTTTTGGGG
>BNUV01000057.1 GCA_025997615.1 Spirochaetia bacterium | reverse complement strand
GGAAATCGACACTGATACACCGGCTCAAACAAATGGTGCTGATCCTTGTTCCCCTGATCATGAGCTCCTTTGACCGGGTCGATACTATTGCCAACGCCATGGATCTGCGGGGCTTCGGCAAAAATAAAAAACGCACCTGGTACAGTGAAAATCCGCCCCGCCGGATAGATTGGATAGTCCGCATTTGTTTTGCCCTTCTGGCATTATACTGTGTTTACTATTTGCTTTGGCGAAGGATTATTCATCCTCCGGTTTTTGAATATTGGTGCCCATGGATAAATCCACGGATCAAGTAATGGATTTTGTGGTAGTGCATATTCCCCACGCAAGTTTGTCCCTGCCCCAGGAATTCAGAAAATCCATCCTTTTGGATGATAAAGCCTTGTACCGTGAAATCTGCCGCATGACCGATTCCTACTGCGACGAGCTTTACGATGCGCCGGAATTTCCGGTTCGCCTCTGCGCAAAGGTCAGCCGGCTGGTCTGCGACATGGAACGTTTCCGGGACGACAAGGCGGAAAGCAATGCCCGGCGGGGCCAGGGGCTCATGTACACCCGGACTTCCCTGGGCCGCAAATTGCGGGAAAACGATCCGGCCCTGCGGGAACGGCTGTTGAAAGATTTTTACGATCCCCACCATGAAACATTACAATCGCTGGTTGCAATTGCTTTGGCAAAACATGGCAAATGCCTTATCATCGACGGCCATTCATTCCACCCCCGGACTATCCGTCATGTTGATAATATCTTCGGCCTGCCGGATTTTGACATTGGCACGGACCCTTTTCATACCCCGCCTGATTTACGGGATGCCCTGGTGGAGCGGATCAAGGCGGCGGGTTTTTCGGTAAAGGTAAACAACCCCTTTTCAGGCTCCATGACGCCCCAAAAATACTACGGAAAAGACAAACGGGTTATGTCGGTGATGATCGAAATCAACCGCCGCCTCTATGAAAAAAACTTAATTAAAAACAAAGATTTTGAGCAAATCCGGGCCTTTTGCCGTGAGCTGATGCTGACCGCCCGGGATGCGGCGCGAAATGCGGCGCGAAATACCGCCTGAAGTGTATGCTTACGATCTTTTGTATATGGACAAAAAAGAAGCCGGACGCTCCTGCAATCTCATCAGGGTATCGAAACCCGGTTCGGCGTTCAGGAACTTAAGTCTCGCTTCCGGTTCACTAATATTCCCATCACACAAGACATATCCGGCTTCTACTTAGAGAATATAGCACGGTATAAAGAAAAGTCAAGAAAATTCGTGAACAGGAACGGAAAGACGGCCGAAGCCCTCGAAACGGCCCTTAAACGTATCGGCGCCGCCTGCCGGATGCGGCCTGAAGCTCTCTAAGGTTTTTTGTTGAAAATTTTTGCTAAAAATAGTATATTAAAATGGTAATATTATTGAATGTATTTCACGAACAATAAAAGGGAGATAAAAGTTATGATACGTTCCACAACATTGTTCACTTACGAGCTTGGCGAAAGCGGCATCGCGGTTGAGGAGATTACCGGGCAGTTAAGTGGTTTCCCGCTTCTTAAGCATACAGTCGGTATTCTTATGTGCGACACGGAGTTTATAGATTCCGGCGTGTACGGAGCGGTGTGCGCCGCTTTGCCGTTCCCGGTGGCGGGTACCACGACTATGACGCAAGCGGTGGACGGCGAGGCAGGTATGCTTATGCTGACCGTTATGGTGCTTACGAGTGACGACGTGTTCTTTGAAGTGGGATATACGGACGACATAACCCCCTCAGGCGATATAACTGCGCTGGCAAAACCGGCGGTTGAGGCGGCTGTTGCGAAATTGCCCTCTGCGCCTAAGCTGATTTTAGCGTTTCCACCGCTTATCGTGGAAAACGCAGGCGACGAATACATATTCGCGTTTGAGTCCGTCTGTCCGAATGTCCCGGTGTTCGGCACACTCGCGATAGACGATTCCATCACTTTTGAACATTGTTTCACCCTTTACAACGGCAATGAGTCCCAAAGTAAAATTGCTTTTATCCTCGTTTCGGGCGAAGTGTCGCCGCGCTTTTTTATGGCGACGGCGGCGGACGAAAGCAGACTGCCTTATACAGGAGAAATTACGAAAAGCAAGGGCCATATTGTTCAAGAAATAAACGATGTTCTTACAAGCGAGTATTTTCAAAGCATAGGCTTCGCCAAAGACGGTAAATTGGATTTGGGGGTGCAGTTCGTCCCGTTTTTAATGAACTTTAAGAAACGCGAAGACCGCGACGATATTCCCGTAGTCCGCGCAATGGTTACTTTCGACGAAAACGGCTACGGCGTTTGCCGCGGATATATGGACGAGGGGTCTGTTTTTACGCTGACTAACCCAAGCGCCGACGAAATTTTCAGGTCTTCGGAAGAATTGATGGAACGCCTTCAAGCCCTGCCCGGCAAGCAGGCGACGATTATATTCTCCTGCGTCGTCCGTCGTATGTCCTTCGGTACAGAGCCGCTTCGCGAAGCTGAATTGGCAGTCGGAAAACTAAGCGGCGATTCGCCGTTTATGCTTGCCTACTCCGGCGGCGAAATATGCCCGACCTCCCATAACCTCAGCGAAAACCGCGTAACAAACCGCTTCCATAACTATTCAATTATAGCTTGCGTATTATAGTGAGAATGGGGCCATCTATATGAGCGGAGAGGAACTTCAAGTGATCGCGAAAACAAAGGAATCCGAAGCTGAAATACGAAGGCTGAAAAGGGAGTTACACGCGAAAGACAGGCTTATGGAAACCTTCAGGCTCAATATGGTGACCCAGGAAAACTTTTACAGGGCAATGCATGAGGATAAAATTCAGCAGGATAACTATATAAGCCGGCTGTTGAAAAACTCTCCGGACATTATTTTTTTGCTCGACAATAACAGAAAATATGTGCTGGGAACGCAATCCGCCGCCGATTTTATTGGTGCGGCGGAAGCCTCGACGCTTACCGGGCGCGATTTCGTCGGTATGACCGAACGGTATTTCCCGGAGGAGCTCGGCAAGACCCTTCTTTCTGCGATAAAATCAGCCTTTGAGACAGGCTCTGAACAATTGTTTGGCGCGGCACATAACGGGCGCGAATACGATGTGCGTGTTGTTAATTTAACCGGTGAACGCGGCGGCAGTATGGGCGCGCTGGTTTTGATGCACGATACGACGGAGCTGATGATTACGAAGTCGCTGGCAGAACAAGCAAGCGCGGCAAAGGGCACATTTTTGAGCAATATGAGCCACGAGATGCGCACACCGATGAACGCTATTATCGGTATGACGGCGATAGGCAAGAGCGCGGATAACATAACGCGCAAGAACTATGCCTTTGAAAAGATTGAGGAAGCGGGCACCCATTTATTGGGCGTTATTAACGACGTTCTGGATATGAGCAAGATAGAGGCGGGCAAGCTGGAACTTTCGCCGATAGATTTCCAATTTGAGAAGCTGCTGCAAAAGACCGTGTCCGTCATTAACTTTAAGACGGCGGAGAAGCGGCAGCATTTGAGCGTCCATTTGGACCACGATATTCCCCAGTGCCTGTTCGGTGACGAGCAGCGGCTTAGCCAGGTTATCATGAACCTGTTTTCGAACGCTGTTAAATTCACGCCGGAGGAAGGGCGCATCACCCTGACCGCCGCCCTGGTTAACAAAGACGAACCGGCGGAAAACGGCGTCGTGGAACTGCGCATCGCCGTAAGGGACACCGGCATTGGCATAAGGGCGGATCAGCAGGGCCACCTGTTTAAATCGTTTCAGCAGGCGGAATCCAGCACAAGCCGCAAGTTTGGCGGCACGGGGCTTGGGCTTGCAATAAGCAAGCACATTGTTGAGCTTATGGACGGAAGAATTTGGATAGAGAGTGAACTTGGTCACGGGAGCGAGTTTATTTTCACCGTTAAGCTTAGAAAGGGCACGGCGCTGCCGAAACACAAATTGGACCCGCGTATCAACCTGGGTAATTTGAGGATGCTCGCCGTGGACGACAGCGAGGAGATTACGGCCTACTTCCAATCGCTATTCGAGTGGAATAAGGTTGTGTGCGATGTCGCCTTAAGCGGCGAGGAAGCGTTGGAGCTTATCGGGAAAAACGGCGACTATGATATGTATTTTGTGGACTGGAAGATGCCCGGCATGGACGGCGTTGAGCTGGCAAAGCGCATACGCGCCCGATCAAGCGGCACAAAGAGCATCGTAACGATGATAAGCGCGGCGGAATGGAGCAAAATCCAATCCGAGGCGACAGGCGTCTCGATAGATAAATACCTGTTAAAGCCCCTGTTCGCATCCGTCATTATGGACTGCATAAGCGAATGTCTGGGCGGCGCCGTGCTTTCGGACGGGGGCGAGAAGAGTTTCAAGGGCGTGTTTAAGGGATGCAAGTTACTGCTTGCTGAAGACGTGGAGATAAACAGGGAGATTTTGATTGGGCTGCTGGAAGACACGGGGGTGGAGATAGACTGCGTCGAAAACGGCGCGGAGGCCGTGAGGAAGTTCTCTGAGTACCCCGATAAATACAGCCTTATATTTATGGATATGCAGATGCCGGAGATGGACGGCTTGGAAGCTACGCGCCGCATAAGGGGTCTGGATATTGACCGCGCCCGCGAAATCCCCATAATCGCTATGACCGCCAATGTGTTCCGCGAGGATATAGAGATGTGCATAAAGGCAGGTATGAATGACCATATCGGGAAGCCGATTGATTTGGATGATGTGGTAGAGAAGCTGAGTTTGTATTGGAAAAACTAGAGTACAGCGGGTAAAGAGGGCGTTGACAACCTGAAAACAAAATGCTAGTGTTCAGAAACATCATGATCGAAAAGAGTTTTTTTGCCGGATTCGGCGGCCAGGGGATTATCTCCCTGGGACAAATTTGGGTCTACTGCGCCATGCAGGAAGGCAAAAACGTCACCTTTTTCCCCTTTTACGGGGCGGAAAAGCGGGGCGGCATCGCCAGAGCGTCGGTGATCATTTCCGATGAAGAAATCGCCAGCCCGCTGGTGACGGTTCCCGATTCAGCCCTGGTGATGAACGCCGACTCCCTGCCCCTCTGCGAGGGGATCCTTAAAAAAGACGGTATCCTGCTGGTCAATTCATCTTTGGTGAAGGAAGATCCCCGACGGAATGATGTGCAAGTGGTGCGTATCGACGCATCGGCACTGGCGGAAAAACTCGGCAATATCCGTTTTGCCAATATGGTGGCCCTGGGGGCCATGGCCCGTCTTACCGGCGCTTTAACGCTTGCCCGGATCGAAGAGATCCTTAAAAAGTTCTTCTCCCCGGACAAGCATAAATTCGTGCCGCTTAACGTCGAAGCTATCCGTTCAGGATTTGCCGCCGTTTAACCGTTTAAGGCCGTCAGCAAGCCTGTAAGCTGCTCCTCGGTAATCTGCCCTTGTCCCAGCATCAGCACTCCCCGCAGCGGCATATCCATTATCATGGCTTCAAACATTCTTGCCATAGTCTCGTCCACCGAGCCGATAAATTGCGCCATCCCCGCCCTGAGGGCCTCGAGAAAAGCTTTTCCCGCAGGATGTTCGTAAACTTCGGCCACGGTACTGTTCATGGTGTAGGGCTCGCCGGGGCTTCTCGCCGCCGCCGGCAGGGGCGTTCCCAGCAGTGCACTGAAATCCGCATCGGGCACTTTCCAGGGGCCGGTTTTAACGCCGCCTGAAACCAGATTGTAGTAGGCCGCCGCCTTGTTTTGCAAATCCGCCAGCAGGGCTTCTTTTCCGTCCCCCTTTACGGATATGTCTGCCGAGAGGCGTATATCACGGCTGGAAGCTCCCACTTCAATGAGGTACGAACCTGTTTCCACGGCCCAATCTTTGGCAGGGACATTGTAATAGGCAAAACTGCGATCATCAAGTTTGAAGGTAACCTTTTTTGTTTCCCCGGGCTGGAGGAAAACTTTTTCAAAACCCTTGAGCTCCCGGCGGGCGCGGAAAATTTTCGATGCAGGCAAACCAATGTAGAGCTGTACGATTTCCGCCCCCGGCACATCACCGGAATTTTTTACTTCCACCGAAACTTCCGCTGGCGAGCTGTTCTGCTCACGCAGAACTTGCAAATTGCCGTAGCTAAACGTGGTGTAGGAAAGGCCGAAACCGAAGGGCCATGCGGGGCTTATATTTGCAGTGTCGTAGTAGCGGTAGCCCGCAAAAATACTTTCTCGGTACTCCACGGTTTTGATTGTGCCGGGGAAATAAGCAAAACTGGAATTGTCTTCCAGGGCCTTTGGCCAGGTTTCCGCCAATTTGCCGCAGGGTGAGAACTTGCCCAAAAGCAGATCCGCAATGGCGCCGCCCCCGGCCTGTCCCCCGAGATAGGCCAGAAGGATAGCCTTAACCTCTGCAGCCCAGGGCAAAAGCGCCGGGGCGCCGCAGAGGAGGATCACCACCGTGCGGGGATTTACCTTTGCCACGGCTTCGATGAGGCGGTTGTGGCTTTCCGGCAGCGAAAGATTTTCACGGTCAAAGCCCTCGCTTTCGTATTCATCGGGGAGGCCCGCAAAAACAAAGGCTATGTCTTTGCCCCTGGCAGCGGCGCAGGCTTCATCAATAAGGGCCTGATCGGGGCCGCTCCCCGGCTTGAGGGAATAGCCATCGGCATAATCAAACACAAGGCCCTGCTCCTTCAAGGCATCATAGGCATTATCCAACTGCGTGGGGTTGATGCGGCTGCTCCCCGCCCCCTGGTAGCGGGGCTGTTTGGCAAAGGCGCCAATTACAGCGGCCTTAGTCGAAGCGGCCTTCACCGGGAGGGCGTCGTCGTTTTTCAAAAGCACCGCCGATTCACGGGCCGCTTTCCGGGCCACTGCCTGATGCGCCGCCTTGTCGTAAGTCCCGCCCCATCCGGCCGATTGGGCCTTAAGGATCAGGTCTGTTACCCGTTCAGCGGTGATGTCCAGCAGGGCCTCATCCAGGCTGCCGTTTTTCACGGCCTCCACAATCTTTGCATCGTTACGGCCGCCGGAACTGGGCATCTCAAGGTCCAGCCCCGCCCGGATGCCTTCCACCCGGTCATTAGTTGCTCCCCAATCAGTTACCACCAGACCGCCGAAACCCCATTCATCCCTTAAAATATCCGTGAGGATCTTTTTATTTTCGCTGGCGTAAATGCCGTTGATCCGGTTGTAGGAGCACATCACCGTGGAAGGTTTTCCTTTTTTCACCGCCCGCTCAAACCCCGCGAGGTATATTTCCCGCAGGGCCCGTTCGTCAACCACGGCGTTTATGGTCATCCGCCGCCGTTCCTGATTGTTCACGGCGTAGTGTTTAAGGCTGGTCCCCACGCCCCGGCTTTCAATGCCCTGGATTAGAGCCGCCGCCAGATCTCCCCCCAGCAGCGGATCTTCGCTGAAATATTCAAAGTTCCGGCCGCAGAGGGGGCTCCTTTTGATATTTGCCCCGGGCCCCAATATCACCGCCACTTTTTCCGCCTGACATTCTTCCCCCAGGGCCTTGCCCATTTCCTCCAGCAGGTCTTTGTCGAAGCTGCAGGCCGTTGCCGCCGCCGTGGGAAAACACACCGCGGGCACACTTTGATTGATGCCCAAATGGTCGGCGCTTTCCGCCTGTTTTCTTAAGCCGTGGGGGCCGTCGGTCACCATCACCGGTTCCAAACCCAGCCGGGGTATCCCCTTGAGGTTCCAAAAATCCCGGCCCGAACAGAGGGAAGCCTTTTCTTCCAGCGTCATCTGCGATACCAATTCTTTGCTTTTTACACTCATAAAATTCTCCTTCATATTGATTGTACCCCTATTTCTGCGTTTTCTACCGTGATTTTAGGCATCTACTCTTTCCCCTCCACCACCGCACTTCCTCTGCCGTCAATCCATACATCATATTACTTTCCGTAGCAATTCATCAGCATTTAATACCATTTTTGAAAAGGCAAACCATTTTCTTCCTAAATCTTTTAATGATGCACCTATGTGATATACGGTATTATCAATGATCAAGAATCTATCGTGAGATTTTTTAAATGTTTTTATTGTGATGGTTGGATATTGTGAATTGTATTTTTGCAAATCAAGCTGCAATTGTGCTGTAATTTTAGATGTGTATATTGTTGCAGCCGTATTTTTTTTCCTTTTGGATAAAATAGTTAAGACACTTTCGTCAACATAATTGTCTATTAGCATAATAGATTTTTTTGCAGACTTTATCAAATCAGCAACAAAAGTATATGCGTCAAAAATTTGCCCATCATAAAAAATCCCTTCTACTGGCGGCAGGGCGGTACGGACGAAAAAGTCAATTTTCTTGTCATGTTCATCAATTCGTCTTTCGCTCTCATTTACACGTTTTTCAATTTGTTCAAAACGCTGATTTATGGCGTATCCTTTGAGCAAGTATTCTTTGAGGACACGATTCGCCCATTGCCGGAACATTGTTGCGTTAAGGGAATTTACCCGATAACCTACGGAAAGAATCGCGTCCAGATTGTAAAACTTGGTTTGATACTTTTTTTCGTCAGCGGCAGTTAGTAAGAAATCCTTACATACTGAATTTTCTTGCAATTCGCCTTCGCCAAAAATATTTCTGAGGTGCATTGTAATATTCGGGCGGCTTGTGCCAAATAAATCGGCTATTTGCGTCTGTGAAAGCCAAACCGTCTCGTTTTCAAGACGAACTTCCAGTTTAACCGTATTATCCGGTTGATAGAGGATTATTTCATTGATATTGGTTTTTTCTTTCATTCCTTCCCCTCCACCACTTCAATTTCAAGGCCGGCGAGAACTCGGAGATGCTGCCCACGAATGTATTTTACCCCGTTTGACCCTGATTTGCCAAGTCTGACAGTTTAACACTGTCTGACAGTTTGGCACTGTCTGACAGTTTGTTGCACTTCGCGCAGGGCTATCCGGGGATCTACAAGAAAATATTTTTTTGATATACTATTGATCATGCGTCAAACCAAGGCCAAATTCAGGCTTCTCTCGGACTTTAGTCCGTTACTTTTCGCCCTTGTCTTTTTGTTTTTTTCGTCGGCCCTTTTTGCGGAAACGGAAATTGCCCTGCAGATTTCTTCCCTGCCCGAGGCAAAATTATCCTTTACCCAAAGTTTTGTTTTTCCCTTTCTCCGGGGGGAAGGACCCCTGACCGCAGAAAATAACCTCAAAGCTGCTTTCAGCGCCGAAGTTTCCCCCGTGTCGGTCAACGGTAAGGCGGAGTTCACCCTGACCCCCATTGCTTTTTTCCAGCTCGTTGCGGGGGGCTTTATCGGGTCCGGTTGGAACATGGTTTTAGGAAACGGCATAGGTTTTAACGAGCCTGTGGGAACCCCCGGCGGTCTGCCCCGTGAATCGGAAATTTCAGGCACTCCCTTTGAGGGCCTTTTCTGGGACCTCCACACAGGGGCGGCCCTCCAGTTCGACCTGGCGGCAATTTTCCCCGGCGACTGGAACCATCTGGTCTTCCGGACTTACCACGAGGGCCGTTACCGGGCTTTTACCAATGCCGACTCCGGCGACTCCTGGGTCTACGAGACCGCCACCGAAAACCGCAACGGCTTCCGCTACTACGGCAACTTCCTTTTGGGTTACCAGATGCCCGCCTCGCCCCTGCTTAACACCGTCGGCCTTTTGGCCGAGATGGACCTTTTTCTTTTTGATACGCCCAATGGGGCCGATTGGGGGGATGACCTTCCTGTCTGGTATGTATCCGCCCTTTTCAACTTCACCATCACCAAACAATTCAGCCTGGCCCTGATCTTCCAGACCCAAACCTTCCGCAATTATGCTGATGGAGACCTACTCAACAAAAATGGCTATTTTTATCAGGATCGCATAATCGATAAGGATGATCCCTACCGCCTGATGTTCTACCGCGCCGCCGCCATTATGACGATGAAAATTTAGTGATACAGCTAGACGCCGTACTTTTCCATATCGACCCGCCCTTCCTTGCTCACCGCCACCCCCTCGGCCCTGAGCAGTTCCATCTGCAGTTCCCGGCCCCCTCCGGCAGGCAGGGCTATGGCGCCATCGGCCCGGATAATCCGGTGCCAGGGCAGGGCATGGGCATCGCTCATGGAATGGAGCGCCCGCACCACCTGACGCGCTCCCCCGGCGGAAAGGCCGGATCGCAGGGCAATGTTTCGGTAACATGAAACTTTCCCCTTCGGTACCTTTTTGATGGCTTTCAGGATGCGCTCTGTTGTTTCGGTCATAATCAGGATTCCTGCATTAACTTCATACACCTACACCGGCAGTTCCCGTACTTCCGATCCCATACCGGCGGCGGCTTTTTTCGCAACGCTTTTTCCGGCGATGATCACCGGGTGAGGGGTTCCGGCGGAAGCGGCAAGACGCCCGGCGGCGGCGGCCAATTCATCGGAGGTGACGGAGATAATGTCCCGAAGTTTCCGGCGGCGGTGCTCGTGTTCAATGCCGTAGAGAAACGAAAGAAAATCGCCCATGCTTTTTTCTGCGGCGGTCCGGGGGCGGGTCTCTTTTGCGTAGGTCCCGATAATGGCCTTTACCAGATTTTCCTCGTCAATCTTTTGCCGGGAGATATCAGCGAGTATTGATGAAAAAGCATCCAGGGAACGCCGCGGATCGGGATCCCGGTAAGTGGAAAATGAAAAGGCCTTTTCCAGATTATCCGGGTGGGCGAAGGCGCCGTAGGCTCCGCCCTTCATGCGTATATCTTCCCAGAGGGCCCCGGTGGAAAGGTAATGGGCCAGTACCAGTTCCGCCGCCTGTTCATGGGAACCGTAGGCTGACGCCGGCAGCGTTATAGCGGCAAAACCAACCTGCAGAGACGGCGAAGAATAAATTTCCGCCTTTGATGATCCTGAGCCATCAGATTTTTCCAGCAGGGCAAAAAGCGGATCTGTTCCATCAACAACTTTCCGGGGCCGGGGCGGGCCAAAGGCGATGAAATTCTTTTTATCGAGCAATTTTTCAGCATTGTTGATAGCGGCGGCGGAACCGCCCAGATTCACCGTGAGGCCCGCCTGAGAGACAAGGGTATCCCGCAGGGATTCAAGTTTTGCGCAAATTTCGGCGGTGTCAAGATTGGCCAGGCGGTGAACAAAACGGATCTGTTCCAAACCGTTCCAGATTTCATCCGCCGCCCGGGACCGGGAAAACCGGGAGCTTGACCGGCTCGAAGCGTAACTGTGTCCCGCAGGCGCCAGGCTGGAATCAATATCATTTTTTAATTCCAGCACGAGATCCCGAACCCGCCGTTTGTCGGAAAAATCCGCTTCGGTGATAATCCGCCGGACAAGGTCAAAAGAAGCTTCAGCTTTTTCGTCCAGTGTTTTCAGGCGGTAAACAAGCCAGTCCCTTCCCGTGGCAGTACAGCCTGGCGCGGTGCCTGGGGCAACAGAACCGGTCTGAAGCCCCGCCTCAAAACCTCCGACCGTACGGGCCAAAAGAGTCGAAACCTCGCCGTAGTCCATCCCCGGCAGGCCCATGGAAACGATGGAGCCTGAAAAAAACGGCAGCCAGGGATAATCTTCGGGGGCCAAAATATCCAGGGGAAAGGCAAAATGCGCATAGGTGATACCGTTGGTAAAAAGATCGTTGGTCAATAAGGGAATATCCCGGACATTCCGCAGTTGCCGGGGAATAAGTTCCGGCTCGGGGGAAAGATCCTGCCGGGATAAATGCGGAATCGTTGCCAATGCTTCGGGGCTGTCGCCTTCACCCTGAATTTTTTCCAGTGCGGCGGCTTGTTCGATCAAACTTTTTTTATCCGCCGCCGAAAGATTGGCTTCGGTTTTTGCCAGCTCCGCCGCCAGGGCCGCTTCTTTTTCTTCGAGATAAGCTTTTTGCGGCTCAACGACAACCCGGGCCCGGTGGGGATTATCAATAAAATATTTTTTGATAAGCTTTTCAAAATATTTTTTATCTTCCGCAAGATTTTTTTTCAAGGTATTGAAAACGGGCATGAACAAAAGGCTCTCCCAGGGCTTGCCCCCGTGAAGCCAGTTCCGCAGGGAACGCCTGAGCCACACCAGCGAATAGGGGCCATGGGAACGGCGAATTTCCCGGTGGGCAAATTCCATGGAGAGCAGCGCCGCCTCACATTCTTCGGGGGGAATGCCTTCTTCGGCCAGCCGCTGCAATTCCCCCATAATCAAGGCCTCAACTTTTTCCGCCATGTGTGCATCCAAATCCACACCCCGCAGACCCACACAAAAAACCGTTTCCCGCAGTTCGCCCTCAAGGCCCGTTACCGGGGACAGATCTTCCCCCAGGCCCGATTCTATCAGCGTCCTTGTCAGGGGCGATCCATCGTGGCCCAAAAGCGTTTCCGCCAATGCCGCTAAAGCAAGGGTTTCGACGGAGTCGGTAGAATCGGAACAGAGCCAGGACAACATCACCGTGGCTTTTTGTTCGGCCCCCGCAGGACAAGGCGTTTTGATAAACCGGGGTTCCGTCCAGCGGGAAGCTTTTGGCAGCGCCGCCGCAGGTTTTCCCGCCGGGAGCTGCGACAAAAATTTTTCATCCAGAAAGGCAAGCTGTTTTTCCGTAGAGATATTCCCCGCCAAAAATATCCGGCAATTCGCCGGGGAATACCGTTCACGGTGAAATTTTTTAAGCTGCTCCAAACTCAAATGGGGAATTTCTTCCGGGCTGCCGCCGGACTCAAAAGCATAGGGCGTATCCGGCAGCACCGATTTCACGGACCAAAGCCCCGCGTATGTATCCAGCGACGAATAGGCCCCCTTCATTTCGTTATACACGACACCGCTGATTTGCAGATTGGAACCGGCATCGGACAAAAATAAGCGGTGGCCCTCCTGCAAAAAAGTCCATTCGGAAAGCAGGGGGCGGAACACCGCATCGGCGTAAACCGACATGAGGTTGAAATAGTCATGCTCGTTTACGGAACTGGCGGGATAAACCGTTTTATCCGGAAAAGTCCACGCATTAAGAAAAGTCTGGAGACTCCCCTGGGCCAAAATCAGAAACGCATCTTTTAAGGGATAATTTTCCGATCCGCAAAGAACTGAATGTTCCAGAATGTGGGCGGCTCCGGTGGAATCTTCCGGGGCGGTGGCAAAGGCAAATCCAAAAAGATTTTCCGGGTCATCGTTCAACACATGAAAAACCTCAGCGCCGCTTTTTTGATGCCGTGCCCAAATGCCCCACGCGTTCAGCTCCGTCAATTCTTCCACGGCGGTGATCGCAAAGCCGCTGTCCAAAATTTGTCCCTGTTGTAAAGTTGTTTTCATAAAATTATATCCTCACTGTTAAGCAATAATATTTTACCCTCTTCACGGCCCAGCCGGAACCATGCAAGAAATTCCCCCGCCACAGCATCCACATCCCGTCTGGGCACCGGCCCCATGATCTCCGCCTCTTCGCGAATTTGCGCGGCCCGGCCCGCAGAAATATTTTTGAAAATCTTTGCGCTGAACGCTTCGGAACGGCCTTTGAGAAGCAGCGCAAGATCATGATCGGAAAGCTCCCGCAGTTTTCCCTGCACGGAACGATCATCGGCATACACCAGATCTTCCAGCGTGTAGAGCCGGTCCTTCAGGTTTTGTCCCAATGCGGGATCCCTATGTTCCAGCTCATCCAGAATTTTGTCACCAAAGGAAATATCCGATTGTTTTAAAATCGCCGTTAAAGCGTTCATGCCGTCTACGGTGGCGGTGTCATTGTCGGAACGGCCAAAGTGCCGGGCCTTTTCCCGCAGCGCCCCCGCCACCTGTTCCAGTACCTCCTTATCCGTCACCCCCAGTTTGGCGATGCGGTGGACGATTTCCAGTTTCCGCGCCGCAGGAAACTGCGCCAATGTCTGGGCAGAAAGGGCGGGGGGCAGCCGGGAAAGAACCAGCGCCGCGGCGGCGGAACTTTCTTCCCGCAGGAGAAGGCATATCTGGTCCGCCGAAAAATCCTCAAGAAAATCAAAGGGGCTTTTCGCCGCCTCCGGCGCCGCCCGCTGTAAAAACGCCTCCCCTTTTTCAGCCCCAAAGGCCGTGTAAAGAATCCGGCGGCAAACCTCGGGCCCTCCATAAGAGACGCCGGTAAAACCGTAGGGCAGCGTCATGAGCGAGCGAAATTCTTCAAGAATCTCCCCGGAATCTTCAGCGGTGATCCCCCGGATGCCGGCAATCTCTTTGGAAATTTCCTCCACCTGCTCCGGATCCAGCTCCGCCAAAATTTTCGAAGCCTGTTCACTGCCGATGAGAATAAGGAATTTCGCCACCCGCCTGATTTTTGAATCCGGCGCAGCAGGTGTTGCAGGAACACCGGCCCTTAAAAACCCCGGCCCGGTTTTTACCAGCGGATCATCAGGGGTTTTTGACTTGCCCATGGGGATAGAATATATCAGATGATGTGTTTAGACAACATTACGCGGTGCCTCATGAAAAATGTACCCCAAACAAAGGTTTGCCTCATTTAGAAAATGTACCCCAAATAAACGGGCTATTCTGTACGGTGCGAGCTTACGGAGGCCAAAATGGGGTTAAAAATGAGCGAGAAGAAGGCACTGACCAAAGAAATCAGCACACGGTATCGTCAAGCGGAGCGGAAAGAAAAGACCGCTATTCTTGACGAATTTATCAAAACATCTGGCTACAACCGCCAATACGCCTCGCGAATGTTGAAGCACTATGGGCTAAACAAGCAGACACTTATCAACGGAAAAATGGTCATTGTGGAGGCGGCCAAAAAGAAAAAACCAGGGACAAGCAACCACCAGGGAAAGCTGGTCTACGGCCCGGATTTCGTAAATGTTTTACGGGATATCTGGCAATTTTTCTGGTACAAATGCGGGAAATACCTTGCCCCGTTTATGCGGGAAATTATGCCCTATCTTGAGGCGAGCAGGGAACCGGACTTTCACCTCACCCCTGAAATCAAACAAAAACTGCTCAACATCAGCCCCGCGACTATCGACCGGAAACTCAAAAGCGAGCGGGCCAAATTGCAGATACGGGGCATCAGCGGCACCCGCTGTGGCGAGGCGGCCCTTATTAAGCAAATACCCATTCGGACGCACTACAGCCCCGCTGAGAGCACCACACCGGGTTATTTTCAAACTGATACGGTGCATCATTGCGGTGATACTGATTCTGGCGAGTTCAATCTGACCCTCACCGTTACCGATGTCGCTTCCGGGTGGTCTGAATTCCGCGCCTTACGCAATAAAGCGCATAAATGGACCCTGGAAGGCCTCCAAAACGTCCATTCCACCCTCCCTTTTGCCATGATTGAGCTTCATAGTGACAATGGCAGTGAGTTCATAAATTACGACACGTTGAACTGGTGGAAAATCACCAAAACCCTCGATTTGTCCCGCAGCCGTTCCCGCCACAAAAATGATAATTGTTACGCCGAACAGAAAAATAACGCCTTCGTCAGAAATTATATCGGCTATTACCGTCTCGATACGGAGAAGGAACTTGCCGCTCTGGGGCGGGTCTATGCGGCGCTCTGCCCACTGCTCAACTGCTTCATCCCAAACAAGAAACTCATCAGTAAAACCACCGTCGGATCAAAAACGGTCAAGAACTATGACCGCCCTAAAACCCCGTATCAACGCCTCCTGGAAGCCGCTCATCTTACTGACGAGGAGAAGGACCGGTTAATCGCTTTTAAGGAACTGTACAATCCGGTCGTTTTACAGCAAGCTGTTCATCGGGCCGTCAACTCCATGCTGACCGCCCACCAAGCCAAGCTGCGTGGCATGGCTTAAAGGTACATTTTTGAAATGAGGCACCCATAGCCGAAAGGTACATTTCTAAATGAGGCACCACGCATTAGATCAGTCTCCGGGGCGGGAAGCGGGTCCGGGCTGGCAAAAATAGCTGGAGGAATTCGCTTCCGCAGCCCACCCATGGGTGCACGTTTTAGACTTTTGTTAAGGGGAATGATGGAAGATTGCGGGGGGGAATTGGTTTGTGGTATTCGAGGGGCAAATGGTCTGCTCCAAGCGGAAAGTTGCGTAAAACTCGGATATGAAGTTTAGAAGCCCTATGCTAAATACTTGTAATATAAGGACTTAGCGTTGCTGGTAGGGTGGTGTATTACTACGCCTATGACGATGGGGGTAAGCGGCACGGGCCGTGGACTACGGGGGAGACCGGGCTTACGGCGGCACGGAATGTCTGTAACCGGCTTTCCCGGGAAGGGAAACTATTGCCGGGGCTGAAAGGGGCGCCTACTTTTGAGGAATATAACCGGTGTCAATAGATGGATCGTTAAATCATACTTCATTTTACGGTAATGCTGGGCATGACACTGGCGTTGAGGTTATTATTTGTCGGATACCCTGATCCCAATGGGACAGAAGGTGACACCTGGACCAGGGTAACTAGTGCTAACGAAATGATTGGAATATGGGAAGGGAAAACAACTATTCCCATAGAGGGCGTGGCAGAGTATTGAAATTTTCGGAACAAACTATCACCCGATAAAGGTCTGGATGATGCCGTCAACATCGGCGACATTAAATGAAATGGCACTGCACCATTCGCCGTATTCTTTGAACGAGTTGACAGCTTCTACCCATTCATCAAGGGCAGCACGTTTTGTCTGTACCTGGGGGCTGTCCTGGCCTTTTGTTTCCAGGACAAGGATTTTTCCGTTGTCGAGTTTTATGAGAAAATCGGGGTAGTAATAATGAGAGATACCTTCAAAGGTGTAGAATATTCCAAAACCGAGGTGATCATTTTTGGCAAAGGCCGTTACATGGGGATTTTTCTCAAGTTTGTAGGCTTCGGTGGCTTCCCATGTACTGTCGTATACTACATGGCTAATATGGGATTTTGTAAGGGGTTCCCGGTGTTTCGATGTCCACCATGTCGGCATATCTCCTGTAGAACGGGTTTTATGGTTGGGATCAAAAACAGGTACTGTTTGTTCGGTCTCCTGTAAAGTGATAAAGTTCCACAGATGATTTATTATGCGGTTCATGTTGAGCATATACATCAGTCTGGCTTTGAGCGGGTCATTTTGTATAAAAAGTACCGGCTCCAGAATGATGCGTCCTGACCCAAGATAGCGTTCCACCCAACTGAATACCTGGCCGATTAACGCATAGGGTGTCGCCTTGTCTTTCCAGGATGACTGCATGGCTTCATATACCTGGGCGGAAGTTCTGAAAATGATCTCCTGCATACGCAAATGTTTTTCCAGCTTTTCAAGATCGATCTGGGTACACTTGGTCAAGTCAGGCTGACCGTCAAGAAAGGGAGCCAAGTCCGCGCTTATGCGGGTTTTGCCTGCGTCAAGGGTTAGAGGCTCAATTTTGGAAATATCCACATGAAGGCGGGGGTCAAGGTCATGGTCAATACGAATAATGTTGGGCCATGAAATTTCATAGCGGCCATTATCTGAATTTACCGATACCTGAAATTTTGGCTTTTTGGGACCGCCGGTATCCGTGCCGTCACCTTCATGGGGAAGGAACGAAAAAGGTATGCCAAAAATATTGACATATTCGGGGGCAAAAAGACCGTTTTCTCCGACCTCGTAGGAAGAACGGCGCAGACCCCGGCCCACAACCTGTTCGCATAACAACTGGCTTGAAAAAGCCCGCAAGCCTAATATATGGGTGACAGTTTTCGCGTCCCAGCCTTCGGTGAGCATACCTACGGAAATGACGTTGCGAATTTGCTCACCCGGCTTGCCGATCTGCCCCACGGTATCAACAGTTAAGCGGAGTGTATTATCCGCATCTTCTTTTTCGATGGTTTTTGAATCTATATGTATCAAATAATCGGGATCGCAGAGTTCCTCTGTCCTGATACGCTTATGCTCAAAGGCGTATTTTATCCGGGCGGCAGTTTCGGTACGGTTCGCAACAGTTATCATTACCGGGGGGATTTCTGAATTATTGGTCTTCCATGTTTTCCAGGTTTCAAGCCAGTCGGCGCCGAGAAGATTGTATGCCTGTATCACCAGATCGGGCAATGCGGTTTCGGGTTTGGCCGCCCGATTAACATCGTCTTTAACCGTTTCATCAACATAAATGTGATAGAGTTTTGAACGGAAATTTTTTGATGACGGTGTATTATCATCACGGACTACAATGCGGGGAGTTTTGACCAGGCCGGACTCTATTCCGTCATTCAAGCCAAAGTCGCTTACAATCCAGGTAAAGAGGGCTTCGGAGTCGTTTTTCTTGCCGGAAGGCGCAAATGGAGTTGCCGAAAAATCGTAACAGGTTAAAATTTTCCGGGCGGTATGAATACGGTCAAGACCGCTCACCCACACGGTGGCTTCCTTTTCGGATTCTTTTTCTTCCTTGCTTAATTTTTCTTTATTTTCAGGATTGCGCCTCCATGCGTGATGAGCTTCATCGTTTATTACCAGTATGTTTTGAGCATTGGCGATTGTTCCCAAAACCTGCCGGGCATAGGCTTCATCGCTTTTAGGGCCTCGCTTGTCAACGGATTTCTTTTTTGCCAGATCTTCTACCGTATCCCATGCAAGGGATTGCCAGTTATTTATGACCACTTTCCCCTGGTGTAACTTGTCCTGCAGGGCAGAGGGAACGATGTTAAATTCGGAATAATAATTGCTTGCCCCTCCTGTCTGCAAAACCTGGAGGCGGCTACGGACAGTTAAGCCGGGGGCTACTATAAATATATTTTTTGAAAAGCGTTTATCCTGCGGATAGGCAACTTTATTGCACACCTGCCAGGCGATAAGCATTGCCATGACGGTAGTTTTGCCGCCGCCGGTACAGAGTTTCGTACATATACGCCTGAACGCTCCGCTATCGCCTTCTATGGCAATTCCTGTTTTTTCCGCGTCCGGCGCTTCGGCAAGCCAGATTATTGTTTCTATTGCGTCAAGCTGGCAAAAGAAGAAAGGGAAACGGCGTATTTCCTTTGTGTACCAATGTTCAAGCAATTTGCGGGTAACGCCCGATACTCCCGGATAATTATTACTACGCCATGTTTTTACCCTGTTACGAATTTCGTTTACCAGCGGGATTGGTTTCCATTCCCCCTGATCGTTGTACTGGTTGCTTCCTTGCCCGGCAACAAAGTACCCGGCTGAACGGCGGCCCTGCAAACGGTCAAAGGCCATGCTTGTAGAGTTATAACTCCAGTGTTCTTTAGGTTCATCGTAGGGGGAGTTGATAATAAGCTGGTCAATTGCTTTAGCCATTGTTGTCTTCCTCTAATTTGCTTTCAATAAGCAGCCGCTCGCGTTCCAATTCTTTGCCGATCATTATCGGCAAGCACCGAATATTTAACCATCGCATCATTTTTTTCGGAACAGAGGACTATTCCGATAGTGGGGTTATCATCGGCCTGTTTTATGTTGTCCTCAAAATAGCGGACATAAAAGTCAATCTGACCGATGTCCTGATAGGAGAGTTTTCCGGTTTTTAGGTCTATTACCACAAAACATTTAAGGATATAGTTATAAAAAACCAGGTCGATGTAATAATGATCCCCATCAATGGTTATGCGCTTTTGGCGGGCAACAAAAGAAAAACCTTTCCCCAATTCCATAATGAATTCCTGTAGATTATTGATAAGGGCCTGTTCAATTTCGCTTTCGTGATAATTTTTATTTTCTTTTAGATCCAGGAATTCCAGAATATAGGGGTCCTTCAAAATATAATCCGGGTCTGTTTTGGGCTCAGTTTTTTGGATTTCATTTTTTACCGATTCCCTGCCTTCTTTTTGAGTTGCCAGCAAGCGCTCATAGTAAAACGTGGTTATTTGCCGTTCAAGCTGGCGGGAACTCCAGTTACATTCGGCACATTCATTCAGGTAAAACTCCCGCCGGGATGGCTCTTCAATCTTCATCAAAAGGCGGTAATGGGTCCAGCTTAATTCGTGCCGCAGTGCGGCACGAATTGGGAAAACCTGAT
>BNUV01000056.1 GCA_025997615.1 Spirochaetia bacterium | reverse complement strand
TAACCCGCAGCTCATCGCCGATGAGCTGCGGGTTAAACAAATTTTCAACAATCTCCTGTCAAACGCCTTCAAATATACCAAAGAAGGGCTTGTTTCCTGGACTATTTCCGGCAAAAGGGAGGGCGATAAGGTATGGATTACCAGTACCGTCCGGGATACGGGCATTGGCATCAAACCGGAAGATATAGACAAACTCTTTGCGGATTTCAATCAGGTTGACGAAAAAAGCCACCACATGGTTGAAGGCACCGGCCTGGGTCTTTCCATCACCAAAAAAATGGTTGAGCTCATGGGCGGAACCGTTACCGTGGAAAGTGAATATGGCAAAGGCAGCACCTTCACCGCCATCATTCGGCAGAAATTTGTTTCCGATGTAAAAATCGGCGCTGAAACCGCCGCCAATCTCATGGGGTTCCATTATGTTGACAGTAAACGCTCCCACAACAAACACGTGATACGGATAAAAATACCCTATGCAAAAGTACTGGTTGTTGACGACATATCAACGAATCTGGATGTGGCCCGGGGCATATTAAAACCCTACGGCATGAAGGTGGATTGTGTAAAATCCGGCATCGAGGCTGTTGCCCTGATCCGGGAGGGCGTAAAGTACAACGCGATTTTTATGGATCACATGATGCCGGAGATGGACGGCATTGAAGCGGCCCGCATTATCAGGCAGGAGATTGGTACGGAATACGCGCAAACTGTTCCCATCATCGCCCTTACTGCCAACGCTATTGCAGGCAGCGAGGATCAGTTCCTCGCCAGCGGTTTTCAGGCATTTTTGTCCAAGCCCATTGACATCGTCGCCATGGATAATGTTATCCGCCGCTTTGTCCGGGACAAAACACAGGAGTCAAAGGGTATGGCCCCGTCTTCCGGCGCCGAACAGCCTGAAGACACCGTTTCCCTTTTTGATGATATCTCCATAACGGGCCTTAACATTGAAAAAGGCCTTGAGCGGTTCTCCGGCGATGAAGAAAGCTACCTTGATATATTGCAATCATGGATCAGGGAAGTGCCCTCGGTCATTTCCCGGCTGCAAAATCCCCGGGAAAGCACGGTCTACGATTATCAGGTGGCGATCCACGGCATCAAGGGGAGCAGCCGCAGCATAGGGGCGCTGGAGCTGGGCGACAAGGCGGAAAAACTGGAATATGCGGCAAAACAAAAAGACCTTGCTTTTTTGATCGCCCATGGTGATGAATTTATCACCGGCGCCGAATCCCTGGTCGAGCGGCTATCATCCTTTATGAAAAGTATTGAAGACCGCAAAAACAAGGAACGGAAAACTGCGCCGGATCAATCAACCCTGGCGGCCCTGCAGGAAGCCTGCAAAAATTATGACATGGAAGGTATCGATAACGCCATGGCGGAGCTGAAACGCTACGACTACGAAAGCGAAGGCGCCGAGCTGGCCGCATGGCTCGAAGAAAAAGTAGCCGTGTCAAACTTCGGTGAAATTGTGGATAGACTCCGGTAAAATATTTTGCTAAGGAGACAAAGGGAATGTTTGAAGAACTGGCAAAACGCTACAAACACGAACGCTGGGAAGTCCGAAGGCTTGGCCGGGAAAAAGGCCGTGCCGGAGAAAAGCTGGAAATTGCCCGTAAGCTGAAAGCCAGGGGGCGCCCGTTAGCAGAAATCGTTGAAGATACCGGCCTTACCCCGGAGGCTATCGAGAAGCTGTAGCAGCTGACCGTATCCGTGAACAACCACATTCCGCAGATGTGCTAGATATACTCCGGTCTTTTTTGAGAGGTTCATTCATAGATCAGGACCATATCCTTTTCTATCTGTTCTTTGAAAGAGCCGGAGAGTCCGGCGGTGGTAACTACGTCAACCTCGTTTTCCAGATTTTCTTTCAAATCCTGACAAAATCCCGAAAGGTCAAAAAGGGTGCGGATTTTCCCCTTTTCAATGCAGATGTCAATATCGCTTTCCGTTCCGGCCTCTCCCCGTGCATAGGAACCAAAGAGATACGCCCTTTTTATGCCGTAGTGCCGGGCAGTGCCGAAGACCTTGCTTTTTATTTCTTCAATGGTATAGGGCTTAATCATATATACACAAATTATAAGACCAAGCAGTCCGAATACGCAAGCGTACCCCCCGCAGAAAAAAGCCGGAACGGGTATTGCTCCCGCTATGGCTATTGTTACCGTGGCCTCGCCTGATATGTAGCTGCCGGTATAATAGCCGCTGCTATATGTAGCGGAATCATTATACATGGCGCGGGGATGCATGGTGCTTTAATGAACCATTCGCACCCCACTTGCTCCACGGACCACCATCTTTTGGTGCAGAGAGGGTGCAGAGAGGAGTTGACAAAGCTATCCGCAAAATTTATGGTATATAAATGGATGCATTGAATTCAATGCAAATCCGACAGGAGCGTTTTATGGAATTGGCAAAGATTACCCTCCGGGGGCAGATAACCATCCCCGTTGAAATTCGCAAAAAACTTGGCGTTAAAGACGGCGATAAGGTTGTTTTCATTGAAGACAATGGGCGTATTGTAGTGGAAAACTCCGTCAGGCTTGCCCTTAAAGATGTACAGAGTGCCTTTCGCGGCGAAGCTGAACGCCTTGGTTTGAAAAATGAGCAGGATGTGGTTGATATGATCAAAGAAGTACGCTGGGCGCGGTAGCCCCCTAAGGAAAAGCGGGTAAGAGCCAATGCGGGTTATGCTTGACACCAATGTGCTTATATCCGCAATTATCTTTCCCAATAACCGTATGGATTCGTTAATTTACAAAGCGGCGTTGGATCATCAGCTTGTCCTTTCCTCTTACATTATTGAGGAACTTCTTGAAGTAACAGAACGAAAGTTTAAAAATAAAATGAAGGCTGTCGATCTGTTCCTTACCCGGCTTCCCTATGAATTGGTGTATACTCCCAGAGAGCGGGAAACCGGGCTTTTTACTATTCGTGACGCAGATGATTACCCGGCGCTGTATTCGGCAATAATCGAAAGTGTTGACCTGTTTGTTTCAGGCGATAATGACTTTGAAGATGTGGACATTGAAAAGCCGCAGATTGTTACCCCATCGGAATTTCTTGAACGGTATTAGATTCAGTGAGGAGGTAGAAGGCTGGAAGTAGGGTCTACACAGATAGCAGGCCCTTGGCCCCTCTCCACCACTGGAGCATCAGGGTGGGTGGGGACCCGCTCCCAAGAGCCTGCTTGCGCAGGGGAGCGAAGACTGAGCTTGATGAGTGATACTTTGAATTGCTGAACATAACAGGTCAACGCCTTGATAAATCTCTCTTTTTTCATATAATTTTAGTAATATGGCAAATGAACAACGGACCACGGCCCATTGGGCGGATGAAACTGCGGCAAAAATTATCCGGGAAAAGGGTGATAAAGAGTTCTATACCTGCGCTTCGGGGATCACTCCCTCGGGGACGGTCCACATAGGCAATTTTCGGGAGATTATTTCCGTGGATCTGGTGGTCCGGGCGCTGCGGAAGCTGGGTAAAAAGGTGCGGTTCATCTATTCCTGGGACGACTACGATGTGTTCCGCAAGGTGCCCAAAAATATGCCCAATCAAGAGGAACTGGAAAAAAGCCTCCGCTTGCCCATCACCATGGTGAAAGATCCCTGGGGCCGGGACGAAAGCTACGCCCGCCACCACGAAGTTGATGTGGAAACTGCCCTGCCTCTGGTGGGCATAGAGCCTGAGTACCTTTATCAGGCTGAACGCTACCGTTCCGGCCTCTACGCCGAAGGAATTCGCCGGGCGCTGGAACATAAGGCGGAATTAAAGGAAATTCTCGATAAATTCCGTGACGAAGATCACAAAATTCAGGGCGAATGGTGGCCCGTGAGTGTTTTTTGCGATAATTGCAATAAAGATGATACCGAAATTGACGGATGGGACGGTGAATGGGGCCTTTCTTACCATTGTAACGCCTGTAAGCATACGGAAACAGCGGATCTTCGCAAAGCAAAAGGGGTAAAACTGGGCTGGCGGGTGGATTGGCCCATGCGCTGGGAACATGAAAAAGTCGATTTTGAGCCCGCCGGGAAGGATCACCACAGCCAGGGGGGCTCCTTCGACACTGCCCGTTTGGTCTGCAAGGACGTGTACAACTGGGATGCCCCGGTAACCTTCCGCTACGATTTTATCGGTATTAAGGGATCGGTGGGGAAAATCTCCAGCTCTTCCGGGGTGGTGGTGGACCTGCCGGACATCCTCAAGGTCTATACCCCGGAGCTTGTCCGCTATCTTTTTGCCGGAACAAGGCCCAACACGGAATTTACCATCTCCTTTGACCTGGACGTGATAAAAATCTACGAAGACTACGATAAAACCGAACGCATCGCCTGGGGCCTGGAAAAAGCTAAGGACGAGGCGGCCTATCAATGGGAACGGCGGATCTACGAACTGTCCCAGCCCGGGGAGATGCCGGAAATCATGCCTAAGGGGGCTATGCCTAAGGGGGCTATGCCCCCCCAAATTCCCTTCCGGCACCTCTGCAACCTTATCCAAATCGCCGATGGCAATGTGGATAAAGCCCTGGCTGCGCACTTTGCGGCCCAGAACATAGCGCCGGAACAACTGTCCGCCTTGAGAGAACGGGGCCTCCGGGCGAAATACTGGGCAGAAGAGTGTGCACCGGAGGAATTCCGCTTCCGGCTCCGCGGTGAAGGGGAAAAAGCTGCCCTCTCCCCGGCCGAAAACAAGGCAATCAGTGAAATTCGGGATCAGGTGGCGGCAAATCTGGCGGATTATGCGGACGACAAGTCCTGTGCCGAGGCGATCTACAAGGTGGCGGAAAACAACGGCATGGAAGGAAAAGCCCTGTTCCGGGCGGCCTATCAGGCGCTGATCGGCAAAGATCAGGGGCCCCGGCTGGCCAATTTTCTTAGGTCAGTGGGCCGGGACCGGCTCATGGGGATTTTACGCGCCTATTAAAAAAGGCAGGATGTATGTCAAACGAAGGCCCATCATCGGAAAAAATACTATTTTTCTTAACAATAATTCTTTATTTTTCCTTCGTTTTTGCCGATATAGATGTACGATCTTTGCTAAACTATAGAGGAGTATAGGATGAAACGGTTGCCCTTTCCTATATTGGTGTTTTTGTTGATTCTTTTCCCTGTACTGGCCTGGGCGCAGACTCCGGACCCCCGTCCTATTGCGGTGATGCCCTTTTCCGGCGAAGAAGATGAAATCAATCAACAGTTTCGGGATTCGGTAACCGTTGAAATACAGGCCTTGCCGGGTAATTTTCCCCCCACTCAAAGGGAACTTCCCGATGGCGCCGACGTAGATACCTACCCCGCAGATGAACCCCCTACATTCCTTTTGATGGAGAGCTTTGATAGCGGAGAAGATGGTTTCCAATATGCGGTTACGGGCCAATCCTTTCCCGACGATGGGGAGCATCATCTCCAGGTATGGCTCTGGGATATTATGGAACCCACCTTGATCTATACCGATGAATTAGTCTGCGAAGAGATTGACGAAGCGGCAGAATATATGACCGCCCTGATCGAATGGGTATTTTCCCATATGCCCGAAGTTTCTGATGATGATGACCTGGGTGACGATGAGGGTGAACCGGACCCCGGTCCACGGCAATTACCGCCCCTGGAGCCGCAGGAAACCATCCCCGTTCCCACGGGACGGACTACGGCGCCGAATTTTGACGATGAAGATAAGTGGTTTTACCTCGGCGGCCGTGTAGGCGGCGGCTTACGGTTCTATTTCCCCACTGACGCTGATAGTATGTTTGATGATTTCAGATTTTCCCAAGATCTGGCTTTTACCACAACCGGTAGAAATGCAAAATCACCGGCCCCCGGTTTCAGCTTTGAAGGGGGACTTCACGCAGCCGTCCAGTTGCTGCCTTTCTTTGCTATCCAGGCGGAGTTTATTTTTACCTTTGACCAGGCCGAATTTGAGGCCAATTTGGGGTCTGATAAAGTTACTATAAAAACGCAAACCATGTCGCTTATGGTCCCCATGATGGCGAAGATTACTTTTAGGCCCGTTCCCTTCCTGGTAGCGCCCTATGGGGGCATCTATTATGCGGTTCCCATCGGCGGTTTCAGTTGGAAAGACAGCGCCGGGGGTGATTATAACATTGGCACTTATACCTATGGTGAGTTCAACCTGGGCTGGTTAGGGGGTATTACCATGGGTATGAAGATGGACCGGTTCCGGAGGAATCTGCCGGGATTGATATTCTTTGATCTCCGTTACTCCATGGATATGAGCGGTATAAGTGTCCAAAGCAAAGTTACCGGAGATGGGTCCAATCCCTTGTTCAGCCGGGGTATGTTAACCCTTTCATTCGGTTATGAGATTGGGTTTGTCAACCGTGATATCAAAACTAATACGAGAAGATAGATCAACATAAAGAGGAAGAGGTGATGAAAATGAAACGATTACTGATGCTTGGCGTAATTGGGATGGTCTTTACCATGTTTGCCGCCGCTCAGACTCCCCTGCAACAGGGTGATGCCACCTGGTATGAAACACCGGGGAATATCAGTCTGCGGGCCGAACACGCTACACTGCCCTTTGGTACCCGGATCCGGGTCACCAACCTAAACAACAACAGGCAGACCATCGTCACGATCAGCGGCCGAATCCCGAACGAGCCGGACCGTATCCTGAATATTTCGCAGGAAGCGGCAAAGAACCTGGACATGGGCGACGCCGGCAGTATTACGCCGGTGACCATCGAAGTGCTGACCAGAACACCTCCGGTTGCCGAGGCCCCTCCGCCTCCTCCCGAGCCCGAGGAACCGCCGGTAGAGGTAGCCGCAGCGCCTCCCCCGCCCGAGCCGCCGGCACCCCCGCCTCCCGAACCGGAGCCGGTTCCTCCTCCTGCGCCTGTTGTAGCGGATACCCGGCCTATGACCATTCAGACCATTATCAATATCCATGGCTCTACGGTCGAAGTAGCGACCAAGGCTATTGACGGACCGCCTCCCGCACCGGAGCCGGTTCCTCCCCCGCCCCCTCCGCCTCCTCCCCCGCCCCGGCTTCCCCCAGCGGTGGTTCTGCCCCGTATGCCCGATCCGGGAAGCGGCAATGTTTACCGGGTGCAGGTGGGCTCCTATTTAAGCCCCCTGAATGCCCAGAATACCTTCGAAAAGCTTCGGGCAGCGGGATTTAACCCTGCCTACGAGCGGTACGAAGATTATTACCGGGTGGTGCTTTCCGGCGTCCGTGCCTCGGATATGCAATACACCGCCCAGGTGCTGGGTAATACCGGTGTCCGCGAAGTGTGGATACGACAAGAGTATTGATGTTTGGCGGATGACCCGGTTGGGTCATCCGCTTTTTTTTTGGTCTTTTTTTATTTAATGTCAAACACGCTGCGGAGTTTTATTCCATTGGGCTTTCCGCTCAGAATCTTCACCCGTTTTTCCCCGGCGTTCATATCAAAATAGTTATCTTCCAAAACCAGATCCTGATTCCGGTTGAGTATCTCCACGCTCTTGGCATAAGAGGCGGCCTTGACGATAATCGTGTCGCCCTTGATCGTGTAACTCAGCTTGGGGTCCGCATAGTGAAAATATTTCGGCAGGGAAAAAATCACCGTCCCTTCGGAAATGAGTTTGTCCCCGTCGTAAAGATGGTAGCTCAGGTACTCATCGTTCAGGGCAATATCCGCCGCGTCCACCTTGTCCAGCCATGTTGATGATAAGGCCGCCGCTTTGACAGGCAGGGATTTTTCTTTAAGTACCTTGGCGTTTTTATCCCGGATTTCCCACTTCACCGTTAGTTTCTGTTCGGCGGTTGTTTCGTTTTCAACGCAGAGGCGGAAACTTTTTTCGATGGTCCGGGGCTGGGCGTTAGCATTAGGCTCCTGGGTCAGGAGGCCTTCCTCGTGGCAGGAAATAGCAACAGGCCGGAAAAAACGTTTGGCGTAGTAGTGCAGCGCTTTCCACCGCAAAAAATAATCGACGGAAGCCCAGGATGCCACGGGCCAGATGTCGTTGAGCTGCCAGTAAATGGCCCCCATACAGCGGCCCCGGTGCCGCCTGAAATGTTCCACCCCGTATTTGATCGCCTCGGCCTGCAAAAGCTGGGAAGCATATACAAAGGTGTCAAAATCATTGGGGTATAAAAAAGTCTGGTACAGATAGTTCATTATCTTGCCATTGGCGGCGTTGTTCCGCTGGTGTTTCTCCATCACATAGGAAAAAACGTTCCGGTCTTCCGGCAGCGTAAAGCTTTCGATGGTCTTTGTGGCGGGAAAAGACTGGAAACCAAATTCCGAAACATAACGGAAAAAGAATTTCCGGTATTCAGAAAATGGTTTGTTGCCGTGCCATACATCCCAATAGTGAACGTCGCCCCTGTCCGGATCGTTGGGAGCATCGAAACTGCCGCCTGACGAAGGGCTGGCGGGCCAGTAAAAAGTTTCGGGATCGTTTTCTTTAAGAATTTGCGGGAAGATGTATTCGTACATCTTGATGTAATCGGCCTTTTGTTTGGGGTTTGAAACCCAATTTCCCATGGCGACAAACATCTCCATTTCGTTATTGCCGCACCAAAGCCCCAGCGAAGCGTGGTGGCGGAGCCGCCGGATATTATCCGTCAGTTCCTGACGGATATTTTTGTCAAATTCGTCGTTCAGCTCGTAGACCGCGCAGGCAAACATAAAATCCTGCCACACGATAAGGCCCAGCTCGTCGCAGATGTCGTAGAAAAAATCATCAGGATAATAACCGCCGCCCCAAACCCGTATGACATTAAAGTTGGCCGCCACGCACTGTTCCAAAAGCTTCCGTGTCCGTTTGGGATTCACCCGGCCCAAAATATTATCTTCGGGAATATAATCGGCGCCCATGGCAAAAATCGGAATGCCGTTTACCTCGTGGGCAAAACTTTCGCCCCATTTGTCTTTTTGACGGCGCATGGTCATGGTCCGCAGCCCGTAACGGCGTTCCCAGGAATCCAGCTCATGATTTTTGTGGAAAAGATTCACCTTTACCGTGTACAAATTCTGGGCGCCAAAACCGTTAGGCCACCAAAGCTCCGGTTTTTCGATAGTGATCTTCCGGGGAGAATCCTCGTAGGTTTTTGAATTGCCCCGGGGGTCTGTTACCGTTACGGTATAGGTAAGGGGCGTATCGGCCTTGATCACATCAGCTTCTACCCGCACGCCGAGGTCCACCGCATCTTTCCTGTGCTTTTGTGTGATGTAGACGTTGTCAATCCGGGCGGTGCGAATCCCCAGAATTTTAATGTCCCTCCAGATCCCCGCATCGGGAAGCCGGGCTCCCCAATCCCACCCGAACATACAGTGGGCCTTCCGCAGTTGGGGAAACCCGTCGAGGGCGTCGCTGGAACCATCAACCTTTAGTTTTTTATGGGCCTCCCCCACAAAATTAATGGGCGAATGAAAAACCACCCGCAGGGCATTATCATCCTTTTTAAGGCTTGCTTTTATGTCGAATTCCCAGATCCGGTGCATATTATCCGCCTTGCCGATCAGGGTTCCGTTGAGGTACAGATCCGCCAGCGTATCAAGGCCTTCACAGCGCAGCAGCACACGGTCGCTGTCCAGAAGCCTTTGGGTAACGCTGAAGCCGGTTACATACTCGTAATCCTCCTTGAGCAGGGCAAAAGCCTTGTCCTCGTTATCCCGCCAATAGGGATCTTCCATTTTTTTATTGGCGAGCAGATCGCCATAAACCGAACCGGGCACCCTGGCGGGCAGAAAACTTTTCTCCGCCACAGTTTTCATCTTCCAGTTATCATGCAACTTTTGGACCGTCATACTTACTCCTGTAAATGATGTATTTTCTATTATTGTAGGGCGGGATTTGCGTTAAGGCAAGGCCCTGACAATACCGCTGTCAATTCCGCTGGGCTTTGTGTTTATGCTCATTTCTGATCCTTCCCTTTGCGGCTGCTAATACGTTTAGGTTTCAATTCCCTGTTTTTTTCAACAAGTTTATCAAAATCACTATTGTAGTGTTCGTCCTGAATTTTCCTGTATTGCTCAAATTGAATTGCGGCAAATGACCTGGCGAGCTCATGTGAAATTTTACCGGCGTTATGCAGGATTTCCTGCTCACTTAATTGTAAAAACGCGTCAAGTTTTATTACCCAATCCTTCATATACATAATATTTTTTCTTTTTGCCTGCAATTCCGCAAATTCTAAATACGCCGTAACAATGCTGTTAAGGCCATCCAATTCTTCCACATTTAAATAATTTTTTGCTACAACAACATCACTCTTGCGTATTTTCCCTTCAGGGCTGTTTTTCCATGATGTAAGCCCCATGTTTTGTTTATTACTATCAGCACGATGATACACTATTTCTGCAGCAGTCTCGTGGCTAATCGCAAAATGCAATTTGTTTTGAACCGTTGCAAAAAATGTTTTTGTAATTTCGCTGTCAGGATCATAATCGGCACTGCATTGAGAATAAATGTCCGTGATTTTCTGATAAAAACGTCGTTCACTGGAACGAATGTCCCGAATTCGTTCTAACTGTTCTTCAAAATAATCCTGACCAAAGGCATAATTAGGCTGTTTTAAACGTTCGTCATTCATGGCAAAGCCTTTGATGATGTATTCCTTGAGGATTTTTGTTGCCCATATACGAAACTGTGTTGCTCTTTTTGAATTCACGCGATACCCAACCGCAATAATTGCATCAATATTGTAGAATTCTTTATTTCTCTTAACTTGCCGGTCTCCTTCCATTTGAACTGTTTCCAAAATGGAAACAGTTGCGTCTCTGTCTAATTCTCCTTCCGCAAATATATTGCTTAAATGTTTTGATATGGCTGGTATGTTGACATCAAACAGCCGGGCAATGCGATCCTGTGGGAGCCAAAGATTTTCGTCCTGCAAAAGCAGCTCAACTTTTACATCGCCTGAATCAGTACGGTATATAATAATTTCACTGCTTGATGATTGTGTTACATTCATCCCAACCCCTCAACCTTCTTCATTCGGGAACACTTTTATATCAATCATACCATGAGAGGAATTTTTGTTGAATAGCCGCTTCGTTATATGTAGGGGGGGGGGGGGGGGGGGGCCGGCCCCGGACACAACCATGTGCGTCCGAGGCCCTCTCTTATGAATTACTTCACCCGGATAACATAATCCGGTTTGCGGGGTTTGGCTGTGGGCCGTTCACCGGAGGCGTAACCCAGGATGCAGAAACCAACGCCGAAATAAACGGACGGGTCCAGACCCCATTTTTTCAGCAGGTCCTTCCCTTCGGCGGATTCAAAAACTTCTTTGGCCCGGTGGATCCAGCAGGAATCGACACCCAGAGCGTAGGCGGCGTTCTGCAGATTTCCCAGCACCAGGGCGCCGTCTTCCAGGGGAGTGGGTTTTGTTTTATCCACCACCACCGCCAGCACGGTGGGGGCGCCGTAGAAAGGCTTGGCACTGGGATTTTTCAGGACATCGGCGTTGAGCCTTTCGAGCTGGTCCCTCACCGCTTCGTTCTGAACCGCCACGATCACCGCCGCCTGAGCTCCGGCTCCGGTGGGCGCAAAAGTTCCCGCTTCCAGAATCGCCTCCAAATCGGCATCGGTCACCTGATCCGGTTTATAGGCTTTTACGCTCCGCCGGGCCTTCAGATCGTCCAATGTACTTTTAGCCATAGTAATACTCCTTGTTTAGTAAGTTATGGCTATCAGTCTATTATACTAAAGCTAAAGTTCCAAGTCCCTGGAACGCACCTTGGCGGTAACGTACCCGGCAAAATCGGCTATCTTCATGGCGGGGAGCTGACGGCCGTCACGGAGGCGGATGGATACCGTGCCTTCGTCGGCTTCGCGCTGGCCCACTACCAGCATATAGGGGACTTTGCGGTTTTGGCAGTTGCGGATTTTTGCGTTCATCCGGCTGTCGTCAAGTTCCGCTGAAACCCAGAGCTCCTGCCGGCGCAGTTCCGCCGCAACCTTTTGGGCGTAGTCATTGAAGGTTTCCGCCACGGGGATAACGGCGGCCTGCTCGGGGGCTATCCACACGGGGAAAGACCCGCCGAAATGTTCGATGAGGACCCCGAAGAACCGTTCCAGGGAACCGAGCAGGGCCCGGTGGACCATGTAGGGCCGTTTCTGTTTTCCGTCGGCGTCGATGTAGGTCATGTCGAAACGTTCAGGCTCGTTGAAGTCAAACTGGATTGTGGTCATTTGCCACTCGCGGCCCAGGGCGTCTTTTATTTTCAGATCGATTTTGGGGCCGTAAAAAGCGCCGCCCCCTTCATCAATTTCGTAGGCCAGCCCCTCGGCTTCCACCGCCTTGCGGAGACTCTCCAGGGCCTGATCCCAGCGGCTCTGTTCCCCCACCGATTCTGCGGGCTTGGTGGCCAGATATGCCTTGATTTCCTTGAAGCCGAAAGTTTTCCAAATCTGCAGACTGAACCGAAGCGTCTCGAGAATTTCACCTTCGATCTGTTCCGGGGTGCAGAAAATATGCGCATCGTCCTGGGTAAAGCCCCGGACCCTGAGGAGGCCGTGGAGCACACCCGACCGCTCGTAGCGGTATACCGTGCCCAGCTCCGCCCAGCGCAAAGGTAAATCACGATAGCTCCGGCCGGAATTCTTGTAGATCATAATATGAAAGGGGCAGTTCATCGGTTTGATGAAATAATTCTGCTTGTCGATCTCCATGGGGGAATACATCCCCTCTTTGTAAAAGCCCAGGTGCCCCGAAGTTTCCCAAAGCCAGGACTTTCCGATGTGGGGAGAATACAAAATTTCATAACCGTTTTTGAAATGCTCGGCCCGCCAGAAATTTTCGATGGCCACCCTGATACGGCCCCCGTGGGGATGCCAGTATACAAGCCCCGCCCCGGCTTCTTCGTGAATGGAAAAAAGGTCCAGGTCTTTCCCCAGCCGCCGGTGATCCCGTTTTTCCACCTCTTCCAGAAAAGCCAGATGGGCCTTGAGGTCCTTGGGATTTTCCCAGGCCGTGCCGTAGATCCGGGTAAGCATGGGCCGCTTTTCGTCCCCCCGCCAGTAAGCGCCGGCGATGGTCTGGAGCTTAAAGGCCGCCGAATTTATCTCCCGGGTGTTCTGTACATGGGGGCCCCGGCAGAGATCCGCCCAGACCGTTTTTCCGGTGCTGTCCCGGTTTTCATATATGGTGATAGCTTCCCCGGCGGGCAGCTCTGCTATAAGCTCAAGCTTGAAAGGTTCATCTGCAAAACGCCGGTTGGCCTCGTCCCGGTCCACGGTAAGGGCCGTAAAATCCTGCCGCTCGTCGACGATCTTTTTCATCTCCTCTTCGATGCGGGGAAGGTCCTCCGCAGTCAACGAAACGTTAAACTGAAAATCGTAATAAAAGCCATTTTCAATGGCTGGCCCTATGGCCGCTTTTGTTCCGGGAAAAAGACGGACCACCGCCTGGGCCATCACATGGCTCACCGAGTGCCGTAATAGGGCAAGCTTCTCGCTTGCTTCAAGCCTTTGGTTTACTTCAAGCTTTTCGTTCATGGATTCAGGTCTACCAAGTTACGGGGAGTTTGTCAAGGGACTTCAGTCCCCGGACTTTAGTCCCCGGACGCACAGCTTTTATTTTTAGTCACTTCCATATTGGCCATTCTGCTTTGTTTTCAGACGCATTATCGTGAAGGGTGAACTTTTGCGGTAGGCCCACTCTTGAGGGCACACGCCAGCTTTCAAGCCGGGCTGTGCCCTGCACAGAATCAAGTTTCAACAAATGCCACGAATGATAATCACGGAAAGATGAGATGTTGGTTTCTTTGAATTTGCCAAATCCGTACCCGCTTCCCTGATGCTGATGTGCTTCCAGCACATATTTGAAGTTATATACTGCAAAAATATCTAACAGCTTGTTGCGTTCCTGGGGATCGGACAGGGAAAAATAGAAATCGCTGCTGTTATCATAAACCGGATAATGGGTAAACGCTAACTTTGGTACACCGGGATTCTTTTTTGCCAGTTTTTTGAAGTCCGCCAGTTGTGAGTCACCGAGAGTACCGGAAGCGGAGTCCAGGAAATACCAGTCAAAACCGCCGACGCTGAAATAATACGCCGAACTGCCGGGATTAGAATATGTTACATAATGCGACCAACCGTCATTATAAAGATCATGATTCCCCGCTATGCAGTAATAGGGAATACCCCCCATATATGAAGCAACGTCGTCCGCGAATGTTTTGAATTTTTGATATTGATCCTCTTTGCCCGATTCTACCTGATCGCCCAAGTATAGAATGAACTTTGGTTTACCCGTAGCATCCAATCCCGTCCACCAGACTTTCAATTTATCAATGGTACCATCTGTTTCTATGGACGGATGATGGTCAGGGGCGCCAAAATGAACATCGCTCATCACAAGGACAGTGTATTTGCCGCTTGTTGCAGGGGGGGCGCTTACCGGCACAAGATGCCCGCTTCGCCCATCGACTTGGTTTTCCCGGGCGAAAAGATCTTCCATACCATATTCGCAGGAGGCAAGGGTTACACAAAGAGCAACACCTGTTATTATGCCGATTATTTTATTCATTATTTATTTCCGTAACCGAAATTATAACCTATGGTAAAGGTCGAGCTTGCATTTCTCAAATATCCGGACAGAATAAAAAAATCGGTATAATGCGCGGTTTGTGCAAATTCCGCGAATAAATGACCCGCCGGAGCACGTCCTTCAAAAATTTCTGTCAGAAATTCGTAACGCAGGGCGAAAGAGAAATAGGGCAGCAAAAATAGATCATATTTATAATACTGATAGGACGAAACGCCGATTTCAGCGGTAAAATTATCCAGGATGTGTGCGCCGATAAAAATAGCCATGGCAAAATCCGATTGAAACAAGGTTTCCCCGGGTAAACTTGTCAGCGTATTTATACCGGCAAACCAGGCGGCGTTGACATTCGCATACATACGCCAAAAATTGAATATCCCATAAGCGCCGATTAGAAAATCATTCGTTGTAGAAATACCCCGGGTGATTTTTTTATTTTCATCGGTTTCGTTCAGCCAATTGACGTGATACAGCGCCCCCACGCCGACACGCATACGGTCAGGCAAAAAGGGCAGAAAATAGATAGCGTTCACAACAAGATCTTCGTGATTGTAATCCTCGACTTCGTTTTTTATTTGCAAGCCCAAAGAAGCATAAAGCCGGGGTGTCTCATATTTGTATTGAAATGCTATAGGGAAATAACCGGGTGTTATCATACCAAGGGTGAATGCAGCCGATTGCGTCCCGGAATAAGTGCAGTTAGAGGTCCACGTAGTTTGTGCGGACAAGGCTGTACCAGCAAAAAAAAGTAGACCGATTATCACCCCATATCCAGCTTTCATCCCGGCTAGTATAACAGATATTTTTTCCTTGTGTAAGCCTCCGGCCTCCCGGAGCCAAAACGCCGGGGAGTTTGTCAAAGATATGTTTTTGTAGTATGATGAAAGGAGGAATCATGTATTAAGGAGAAAAATATGCGTAGTCTAAAAACAAAAGTTTTCTGTATCCTTTCGGTGCTGCTGGCGCTGTCAACCGGCCTCTGGGGCCAGTCAGGGGATGCCGCGGCAATAGTCGACAAATCCCGTAACCGGATAAAGGCCGACACGATTTCCACCCGGTCGCGGATGGTCATTACCGCCAAAAACGGTTCCACCACCGAGCGCGTCATAGATCAGTATTCCAAAGACGATGCCTCGGGCAATGCCCGGACCATGATCGTTTTTCAGGCCCCCGCCACGGTGGCCGGCACCCGGTTTTTAACCATGGGAAACAGCGGCGGGGCCGCCGGCAAGGCCAATGATCAGATGATCTTCATGCCGTCCCTGGGAAAAGTGCGCCGCATCGCCGCCTCCGAGGGGTCCGGCAGCTTTATGGGGACGGACCTTTCTTACGATGATATTTCATCAACAAGCCGGAGTGTTGACCGGGATACCCACCGTATCCTCCCGGAAGGCAGCCATAACGGAAACGCCTGTTATGTGATCGAATCGACACCGGTGGACAGCGGTTTTGCCTATTCAAAAATGATTCAGTACATCGACAAAAATAATTTTGTGGCCTGGAAGATAGAGCTGTACAACAAAAGAAACGTCCATGTAAAAACGATGGAAACGGTGGAGCTTAAAGATGTGCAGGGCAGGCTCACCGCCATGGTCATACGCATGAGCAGCCTTCAGGCGGGAACTTTTACCACGGTCAACACGGAGGTGATTAAGTACGACGACCCGGTTCCCGAAGGGGTCTTTACCGCCAGGTACCTTGAAACAGGAAGGCCCCAATGAAAATGGTACTTACAAAAAACTATTTGGTGATAGCTGCCGCAGCGGCACTGGCGTTTTTTCCCGCCATCGCCGGGGCGCAGGAAGGATTTGGTTTTGGCAGTGACTCAGGCGAGACCTCAAGCCCCGCCCCAGGCGCCGCGGAATCACCGTTAAAAATAACCGGTAAAGTAAGCGCCGGGCTTACCGCTTTTTTCGATGATATGTATTCATTCAGCAAAGCCGGAGATATAAAACCGGGCGATATTTTTTCGGGCAATCTGAAATTTTCCTATACCGGCAGTTCCGCCGATGCGGTGATCAACCTGAAACTTTCAACCGGTAATTATCCGGTGGGCCTGGACGAGGCATACCTGCGGGCCTATTTCGGGCCGGTGTTTCTTGAAGCGGGGCTCCGCAAACTTACCTGGGGCAAGGCGGACACCATGGGCCCGCTGGATGTCATCAACCCGCTGGATTTTTCCGACCTGACAACGATCAGCGATGCGGACGATCTTAAGATCGCCCGCCCCATGATCCATGCCTCGTGGAGCATCGGCTCATTCTCGAAGCTGGAAGCGGTGTTTGTCCCCTGGTTTGAAGGCCGGCGGCTTGATCTGGCCGGGAATGGAAAATGGAAACCAAGGGAGATAGAAGCGGCGATAAATAAAATTAATGAACAATTTGCGGTATTAGGTCCTGCCTTCACTTCCCTGGATCTACCCTCTCTGCCCGATACAACAGCCCTTAAATATTTCCAGGCGGGGGGACGGTTCACCACCACCATAGGATCTTCGGACATCGGTTTTCAGTATTACTTCGGACGCTTGCAGAATCCCGCCCTTGTTATATCAACAACGCCCATGCCTCCGTATCTTATACCCACCGCCGTCGAGCTGACATACAACCCCTATCACCAGATCGGTGTTGATTATGCCCAGGTACTTTTTGATTTTAACCTCAGGGCGGAAGCTGCGGTGAACATCACCGGGGATTTGGCTGGAGATGACGGCGCGGTGTATAACCCCCACATCGTCTGGTCCCTGGGTTTTGACCGGGACCTTTTCTGGGGCATCAACCTTAACCTGCAGTGCAACGAAACTATCCGGCTTATGCAAAACAAAGTTGGCGATGCTTCCTCATTCGACATTGAATCTTCAAGCGACCTGACAGGCACCCAGATCATCGGCGCCCTTTCCAAAAAGTTTTTCCGGGACGAGCTGGAAATTAGAGCCGCCGCTTTTTGGGAAATTGAGGCAAAAGATTTTCTCATCATGCCGTCCCTCACCTGGACAAAAAACGATGTCAAGGCAGAGTTGTCCTCGGGCATTTTTGGCGGGGATGAGGACGCCCAGTTCGGCCAGTTCCACGACAACAACTTTGTCCGGCTTAAACTGAGCTACAGCTTCTAGCAAATGAGCTGGCTCATATATTACTATTTTAATAATGTATGTTAAAGGGCACTTGACCTTTGGGGCAAAAATTATTATGTTAGTATTATATACTGGTAGAACGATTTAGACCATCATTCAACCTGTTTTGCACAGTCTAAATATGCTGCTTCCTGCCTGACATCACGTTCCTATTGGTATTCCTCCCCGGTTTCCTCACCTCCTTTTCCGGGGAGGTTTTTCTTTTGGACGGGGGCACAGGCCCTCAAGACCGCCTGACGACACAGGAAACGGGTTTTAGTTGCAAAAAACCAGTAAAATTCTTCAAAAATGACACTTTTTTGGGTAATGTCATGTTGACTATCGAAGAATAATTGGTGTAAAATTTTCCCATGAAGAAAAACTCCGGGAATTTGTTTGATGAAATGGAGGCGACCCTTCCCCTGATGCTGCGTACAAGAGTTTTGGAGCAGCCCAGCGTTATTGCCCAGTATGCCAAAGACAGCACGGGCCGTTTTATCGCCCGGACTTATCAGCAGTTTTACGACGAGATCCGGGATACCGCCGCAGGGCTCCTGGACCTGGGGGCACTACGGGGAGATCTCCTGGGCCTTATTTCCGATAACCGCCAGGAATGGATGGTCTCGGATTTCGGTATCCTTTCCATCGGAGCGGCGGACGTGCCCCGGGGCGGCGATTCCATGCCCCAGGAACTGGTGTATATTCTGGGCAGCACCGAATGTAAAATTTCTTTTGTAGAAAATCAAAAACAGACCGAAAAAGTTTTATCGATAAAAAAAGAGCTGCCTTTTTTATCAACACTGATCACCTATGATCCTGTTGATGATGCAACAATAGCCGCCGCCCGGGAACAGGGCCTTACGATTTATTATTATCCTGAAGTTATTGCCCGGGGAAAAAAACGGCGGGCCATGAACCCCCTCGAAGTTGAAGAAGAAATGGACAAGGGTAAACGGGATGACATTTCCACGATTATTTTTACCTCAGGCACCACGGGGGAACCCAAGGGCGTCATGCTCACCCATGGAACTTTTCTCCATCAGCTTCCCTCGTTTCCGGCGGTCCTGGAAGTTAAGCCCGGAGATATCTGGCTTTCGGTGCTGCCGGTATGGCACGTTTTTGAGAGGGCCATTGAGTATGTAATTTTTTATATGCGGAGCGGCATTGCCTATTCAAAACCAATCGCCTCCATCTTAATGGGAGATTTCCAGGCGATCCGTCCCCAGTGGATGGTCAGTGTCCCGCGGGTATGGGAAGCGATTATGGACGGCATTTACCGCACGGTGAAACAGCAGGGGGGTCTGCGAAAAACTCTTTTTGACTTTTTTGTTTCCTTTGGCCTCATGTACACCTATTTTAAAGATTTAACTTTTCGTCTGCTCCCCAATTACCACGGCAGGATCCGGGTACTTGATTCGGTGATAGGCTTTTTCCCCTGGCTCTTACTTCTGCCGGGCCGGGCTATTGCCGCGGCGCTGGTGTTCAAGGGGATTAAGGCCCGGTTGGGCGGCCGTTTCATGGCGGGAATTTCAGGCGGCGGCACATTGCCCCCCAAGGCGGATCACTTTTTCAACGCCGTGGGGATACGCCTGCAGGAAGGCTACGGTCTCACGGAGACTTCCCCCATTGTGGCGGTCCGGCAGTCCCGTAAAGCCCGGCGGGGCACCGTGGGCCAAATGTTCCTCAAAACCGAAGCGCGGATCATGGACGGCAAGGGAAAAATACTTCCCCCCGGCCACAACGGCGTGGTCTACATCAGGGGCGGGCAGGTGATGAAGGGCTACTATAAAAAACCCGAAGCCACCGCCGCCGTTCTTTCCGGTGACGGCTGGCTTAACACCGGCGACATCGGCATGCTGACCCGTGACAACGAGCTGCGCCTCACCGGCCGGGCAAAAGACACCATCGTCCTCCGGGGGGGCGAAAACGTGGAACCGGTGCCTATCGAAAATAAACTTAAAGAAAGCGATTTTATTTCCCAGTGTATGGTGGTAGGTCAGGATCAAAAATACCTGGCGGCGCTGATCATCCCCGTGCAGGAATCGGTAATGGCCTTTGCGGAAGAAAACAACATCCCCATCGTGGACTACGATCTTCTGTTGCAGCAGCCCGAGATCAACGAAATTATCTCCACCGAGGTGGCGGATCTGGTGGGCCCGAAAACCGGGTTCAAACCCTTCGAGCGGATATACAAGTTCCGCCTTTTATCGGCCCCCTTCAAACCCGGCGAAGAGCTTTCCGGCAAACAGGAGCTTTTGCGGCACAAGATCGCCGCCCGCTGCCACCGGGAAATACAGGGCCTTTTCAGGGGGTAGGGGCTTCTTAATATATTGTGCATCAATTTTATCCATACTAAATATATTACTCTGTTTTGCTCAACTGCCAGATCACACCAAACCGGTCGCACACCATACCAAAAAGCTCACTGAAAAAAGTTTTTTCCAATGGCATATACACTTCCCCGCCTTCACTTAAATCCCGAAAAATCCGTTTGATTTCTTCGGCATTAGAGATACCAATTGTAAGCATAATATTATTTCCGACAGTATACTTCTCCCCTGCTGCACAGTCGCAAAACATAACATTCATTCCGAACATGGGCATGCATGCGTATAAAATTCTGTCCTTATCCTGTTCGGAAGATCCTTCGGGATTTTGACCGTAGGTCATGATTTGTTCAGGCATTTTTACACCAAAAACAGCGGCGTAAAACTCCATCGCCTTCCGGCAGTTACCGTTAAAAGAAAAATATACATCCAAAGACATTTGATTCCTCCTTTTACATTATCGAATCGATCAATTTTTTAAATTCAGGGTTTAACTTTCCCCCGGTTTTTCCGCCTGAGCTTAGTGCTTCTTTTTTGATATAGGGAACGCCGTCCCGTTCTTCGATAACGGGCGATCCGCCTTGCGAATCGCCTGGCGAATCGTCCGTGTACCGGGCAGAATTTTCGATCTTTTTCAGGAGGCCGCCGCCGGGGACCTGGCTTGGCAAAGGAGCGGCCGGGGGAAAGTTAAACCCTGAATTTAAAAAATTGATCGATTCGATAATGTAAAAGGAGGAATCAAATGTCTTTGGATGTATATTTTTCTTTTAACGGTAACTGCCGGAAGGCGATGGAGTTTTACG
>BNUV01000055.1 GCA_025997615.1 Spirochaetia bacterium | reverse complement strand
TTCCAGCGTTTACGGAAAAGGGAGCACCTTTACCATCATGCTGCCCCAGAAGATTGTCGCCGGTGATGATGTGCTTGCCAGGGTGAAAGATCCGGAGAACAAGGGGGTGATCCTCTACGAACCGGAGGCGGAACACGCAAAAACGATTGTTCACGCGCTGGAAAATCTGGGTGTCCCCTGCCAATGGGTAGATCTTCAATCGAGGTTGTTCGAAGAACTTTTGGTCCGGAAATATCCCTATGTTTTTGTGGCCCACAGCGCCCTGGAGGGAACTCTTCAGATGGCGGAAAAAATGGAGCTGGATTCAAAAATTGTTTCCATGGCCGATTACGGCACCACGGTGGAAAATCCGAAGGTGCGATTGGTGTTTTTGCCGGTTCACTCCATGGTCATTGCCAATGTATTAAACGACGTGTCGGATTATTCAGGCCGGGAGGCCGCGGAAGAATTCCGTTTTGTTGCCCCCGATGCCAACATCCTTATTGTGGATGACATCAACACCAATTTGATTGTCGCCCGGGGCCTTATGGTTCCTTTCAAGATGAGGATCGATGTATGCAAAAGCGGCAAAGATGCCATCGCCATGGTGCAGGAAACCCGTTACGATATCATCTTTATGGATCACATGATGCCGGAAATGGATGGTATCGAAGCTACCGAAAAAATCCGGGCCCTGGAATCAAGTGATAATTATTATCAGGATGTGCCTATCATCGCCTTAACGGCCAATGCGGTTTCGGGGATGAAGGAAATGTTTTTGAAAAACGGCATGAATGATTTTCTTGCCAAGCCCATTGAAACGGTAAAGCTCAACGCCGCCCTGGAAAAATGGCTGCCGGCGGAAAAGAAAAAGCCCTGGACCGAGGCGGAAAAATACACCGCCACCGCCATTCCCCGGCAGAAAGATCTGGTGATTGAAGGTATCAACATAAAAGAAGGGCTCATCATGACCGGCGGCTCCGTGGAAAACTATGTGGATATACTTACCAGCTTTTCAAAAGACGGCCGGCAAAAACCGGCGGAGCTGGAAGATGCTCTGGCCCGGGGCGATCTTGATTCTTACGCGATCTTTGTTCATGCGTTAAAAAGCGCATCCGCCAGCATTGGCGCCACGGCGCTTTCCTCAAAAGCCCGGGACCTTGAAGATGCGGGCAAACGGGACGACCGGCTTTTCGTCAATGTCAACCATAAGCCCTTTATCACCGATCTGGAAGAAATCGTTACAAGAATCGACGCCGCGCTGGAGGAGTACCAGGGAGGCGGCACGGTGTTGACGGACATCGAAAACATCCGGCAGGATTTGGCGGATCTGAAGGATGCCCTGGACGAAATGGAAGTGCAGGCTTCGGATCAGATCATGCGGAAGATCACGGCCCGGCGGTGGGAAAAATCCCTCACCGAAACTTTCCGGAAAATCGCAGAACATATTATTCTTTCGGATTTTGACGAGGCCGCGGGCCTTATTGACGTATTGCTTGAAAAGAAATAAACCGGTAAAATATTTTTCAGGAGAGGAGGCAGCTTGTGATAGAAGCCGCAAATTTGGTAAGACGCTACGGGCCCCACACCGCGGTGGATCAGGTGAATTTCAAGATCGGCAAGGGCGAGATTGTGGGTTTCCTCGGTCCCAACGGCGCGGGGAAATCCACCACCATGAATATCCTGACCGGATATTTGTCTTCAAGCTCGGGAACCGTGACGGTGGACGGGCTGGACATTCTCGATTATCCCCTTGAAGCGAAACGGAAGATCGGTTATTTGCCCGAAAACCCGCCGCTGTATCCGGAAATGACGGTGAACGAGTACCTTTCATTTGTCAGTGAAATAAAAAAAATAAAAAAGGATGCAAGGAAGGCGCACGTCAACGGCATTATAGAAAGCACCGCCCTGGGGGAAGTGTCAAAGCGGCTGATAAAAAACCTTTCCAAAGGTTACAAACAGCGGGTCGGGCTGGCACAGGCCCTCATTGGCGACCCCGAGGCGCTGATCCTCGACGAGCCCACCGCCGGGCTGGACCCGAAACAGATTCTGGAAATTCGGGACCTCATCAGCAGCCTGGGAAAAGATCGTACGATCATTCTCAGCTCCCACATTTTGCCCGAGGTAAGCGCCGTGTGCCAGCGGGTTCTTATCATCAATCAGGGAAAAATTGTCGCCGATGATACGGCCGCCAATCTGGCGAAACGGCTTTTGGGCGGCAACCAGATTCTGGTCCGGCTGGAGGGCAGCCGGGAAGACCCGCAGCTGGAGGCGAGTCTGCGAAAGGCGCCTTTTATCCAGAATCTTGAATTCCGGGATTCCCCCGAAGAAGGAACCGTGGATGTGGTAGTGGCCGCTGACGCTGATATAAGGCGGGACCTTTTCCGTTTCCTCGCGTCTTCCGGTATGCCGGCCCTGATGATGCGGTCCATGGATATGAGCCTTGAGGAAATATTCCTCAATTTGACCACCCAAGAAACAACCACCCAGGAGAATTAGACAGATGATAGCCATACTGAAACGGGAATTCCGTTCTTATTTTTCGAGTCCCATGGGTTTTATTTACATGGGTTTCTTTTTGTTGTTCATGGGAATTTTCTTTACCATGATCAATCTGATGAACCGCAGTCCCCAGTTTTCGGGCTTTTTGGGGAATATGCTTTTTATCTATATTTTTGCCATTCCCATGTTGACCATGCGGCTTTTTTCGGAAGAACGCAGGCAAAAAACGGATCAGCTTCTTCTGACCAGCCCGGTGTCGGTGGGGGAGATTGTGCTGGGAAAATTTTTGGCGGCCTTTCTTCTTTTCGTCCTTACCCTGGCGGTAACGATTCTCTATGCGATCGTAATTGCGGTTTTCGGGGAATTGGCCATCGCTGAAACCATAGGCAGTTATATAGGCTTCCTCTTTTTGGGGGCGTCGTATATTTCCCTGGGGATTTTTATCTCCGCCGCCACGGAGCACCAGATCACCGCCGCCATGATCACCTTTTTTGTTCTTATGGTGATACTGCTCATTGATTCCCTCAGCCAGATTTTCCCCACGGATATAAAGTCCGGCATTATCGCCGCCGGGGTTCTGGGAGCGGCGCTCTGCCTCTTTTTATATCTTAACACCAGGAATATTTTTATCGCCCTGGGGGCGGCGGTCCTCTGCGCGGCGCTTATCACCGGTTTGTTCTTTTTCAACAGGATGCTGTTCAACGGATTTATCCGAAAGTTTTTTTCGTGGTTTTCCCTGAATAATCGTTATAATGATTTTGCCAGGGGCATACTGAAGGTGGAATCCCTCTTTTACTATCTTTCTTTCAGCGGATTGTTTCTTTTTTTAACAGCACAGCGTATCGAAAAACGGCGCTGGAACTAGGAGCGTAAAAATGAAAATATCTTTGTTCAGAAACATCTCAAAGTCACTGGGAACCCGGTATGTAAAATACGGCGGGTTTGCCGCGGTTATCACCGTGGCGGTAATCGTGGCGGTTATTTTTCTTAATCTGATCTTTCAGCAATTTTCCCCGCACATCGATCTGACCGAGGAAAAAATATTTTCCATGTCGGATCAGTCGCGGCAGATTCTGGCATCGGTAAAAGATCCGGTAAAGATCTACGGTATATGGCAGCCGGGAAATGAAAATGCGGAGGCCCGGGACATAGCCGAACTTTATTCGGCGCGAAACAGCCTTGTCAGTTTTGAAGCGGTCGATCCGGACCTTCACCCCGGCCTTATGCAGCGCTTTGACCGTGACGGTAACGGCGTGCAGAGGGGCTCTCTTGTGGTAGAAGGAGCCCGGGGTTTCAGGATTATTGCACCCTATGATATGTACGATTCCTATGTAAACCAGCAGGGGCAGCGCCAGACCACGGGAATCGCCATTGAGAAACGGATCACCTCGGCCCTTATCTATGTCAGCACCGGGGAGAGTCCTGTGGTCTACGAAATAACCGGCCATGGGGAATACCCTCTCGCCGTGTTTCAATTGAAAGAAAAAATCGAGCAGGAAAATTATGTTGTAAAGGATCTCAACCTGTTCCAGGCTGCGGTGCCCCAGGACGCTTCTGTTTTGGTACTGAATAATCCCAAGGACGATTTTAAGCCCGGTGAAGCGGAAAAACTTTTGAGCTTTCTGGAAAACGGAGGCCGCCTGGTGGTACTGATGGATATTAACTCAGGCGCCATAGACAGCGTTAACGGTATACTTGCCAGTTTCGGCCTTCGTTTTGATAAGGGGGTGGTGGTTGAGCACGATCTTTCCCGCATGGTAGGCGGAAATAATTTTACGTTGATACCCAGTATGTTGCCCCACGACATAAGCCAGCCCCTGATTGACAAGGGAAGTCCCGTTGCCATCCAGGTTGCCATGGGAATTTCCGTATTGGATATGCGCCGCCGCACGGTCAAGGCGGTTCCCTATCTGGAGTCGTCAAATAATTCTTTTTTGCGGACGGATCTGCAAAACGATAATCCGGAGAAATCGGCGGGGGATATTGCAGGGCCGGTGATTGTCGCCGCGGCGGTGATGGACCCCGAATATGCCCAGAACGGTGAAAAACAGACCCGTATTGCGGCCATAGGCGGAGAAAGCCTTTTGGCTTATGCCGTTTCCAATCCGGCGAACATGGATCTTTTTATGAACAGCCTTAACTGGATTCAGGACCGGCCGCAGTCCCTGACAGTAGAATCCCGCAGTCTTTTTCAAATGCCCCTGCGGATAACCCTCATCCATATATTGGGTTTTGGCCTTCTTTTTGTGATCCTCATTCCCCTGACACTTTTTATTTTGGCTCTGGTCACCTGGCTTAAACGGCGGCACCTTTAGGACGTAACCATGACAAAGAATATCAAAACGCTGATCGTTACTTTTGTTCTCGTGGCCCTGGCTATTGGCGGCTATTTCGGCGCCAAGGCGTATCAAAGGGCGAAGACTGCAAATGCAGCAAAGACGGCTCAAACCGATTATTCCCGCCCGGAAACTATTTCCCTGTTTACGGCGGAAAGAGAAGAGCTGGCGAGCATTAATTTTGCAACCGAAGGTTTTACCCTCGTAAAAGCAGGTGAAGAGTGGGCGGCGGAGCCTCCCTTCCCCGGCCCTTTAGATCAGGATCAAATTGGATATTCTCTTCTTTGGTCTTTAACGGATATTTCCGCCATGCGGATCATTGAGGAAAGCCCTGCCGATCTTTCGGTTTACGGTTTGGATAATCCCCGGGACCGGGTGATCATTACAAAAACAAACGGCGAGGCTTCTGAATTTTTCGGAGGAAATAATACGCCGACCCGTGACGGCCGCTATGTCATGATGAAGGGGGATCCAAAAGTATATATTGTGTCTTCGTATTCATCGTCGGCGCTTTTTTCAAAATCCGGTGCTTTCCGGATCAAGACATTGTTATCCGCCTTTGAGATGCAGAACCTGGAAAAATTTATTTTTGACTTTGAAAACATCCATATTGATATAGCAAAAAAAGCAGGGGATGATCCTGCGGTGCCGTTTTTTGCTTCCCATGTTTTGAAGACTCCGTATACCAGGCCCTATGCGGCATCCAGTGATAAGCTTGGCAGCATACTCGAGGCTTTGCAAAACCTGCAGGTCGAGGAATATATCGATCCAAAGCCGGTTTCCGCGGCGCCCTACGGCCTGGATAAACCCGCCCGGCTTTTTATAGAAATTTCAACGGGGGAAAGCATCGATCTTCAGCTGGGAAAAGTTGAAGGCGGCAGCCGTTTTGCCCGAAAAACCGGGACCGATGAAGTTTTTACCATTGCCGATCCTGCGGTTCTTTCGACAATCACTGCGTTCAGCCTTGTTGATAAATTTGCGCTGATCATAAATATTGTCGATGTAAATTCTTTTGCCGTGCGGGGCGGCCCCCAAAATATCAATGGGGAAATCCGGCGGACCGGCGCGGGGGAAGAAGTAGAGGAAACTTATTTTGTCGGCGGCAAGCAGGCGGAAGAAAAAAGTTTTAAGGCTTTTTATCAGGCCCTTATCGGCCTCATGGCGGATGCGGAACATCCCGACCGGCCCCAGCGCAGCAGCGGCGCGGCGGAAATTACCATTGAATATAGCCTGAACAAGCCCGCGGGGGGAAAAACATCCATCGCCCTTATCCCCTTTAACCGGGATTTTTACGCCCTTGATCGTGAAGGGGTGATAGAATTTCTTGTTTCCCGGGCTCAAGTTCGCAGCATCTTCGACACGCTGGAAAAGATAAATTATATCGACTAGCAGTTTGTAATAAGGCACAGGTGCCGTTCCCCTTCCAAAAGGGGAACGGCAATGGGTAAAATATTCCAGCGGCCGGATAATTGGGGCAGTGTTTTTTCGGCCTCCGCCATTTCTTTTTCGATATTTTCGCGCCGGCCCTTCCACGCTGCCAATACGCCCCCCGGTTTTAAGAGCCTCCAAAGATGCTTCACCATTTTTTTATCCATCGGATGAAAGGCCCGGAAGACAATCAAATCAAAGCGGCCGGGAACAGCCTTTTCCATCTCCGCTTCCTCTACAACTACATTGGAGAGCTCCATTACAGCGACAGCGTTACGCAGAAACCCTGAACGCCGCCCCATCCGTTCTATCAAGGTGAAGGAGTTTTCCGGCAGAGCCATGGCCAGGGGAATACCCGGCAGCCCCGCACCGGAGCCTACATCGGCAATGGTTACCGAATTATCCTCGGGCAGCGGCAATAGCGGCAGGGGCGCCAGTGAGTCGAGGATGTGCTTAACCACTAATTCCCGGCGATCTTTTACCCCCACCAGACCAAGAGCCGGATTGTCTTTTTCGATTACCTCAATGTAGCGGGTAAGACGCCCCGAAAGTGTTTCATCAGCAAAAGCGCGGCAGGCAGGGAAATTGTTTTGCAAAATCCGGAGGCCCGCCGCCAGGGTTTCATCAATAACATTCATCGACATTATTATTCTGCGTATTGTGCCTCGTAAAGCTGGCAGTAGTGGCCCTTTTGCGCCATCAATTCTTCGTGGCTGCCAATTTCCAAAATGCGGCCGTCGGCAATAAACATGATCCTTGTGCAATCGCGGATGGTAGAAAGGCGGTGGGCGATGATAAAACTGGTCCGGCCCTTCATCAGCGTGTTGATGCCTTTTTGCATCAGATGTTCCGTGCCGGTGTCTATGCTGCTGGTTGCCTCGTCAAGGATCAAAATACGGGGATTGGAAATCAGCGTCCTTGTAAAAGCCAAAAGCTGCCGCTCCCCCTGGCTTATGCCCCCTCCCCTTTCTGCCACGGGCGTATCGTAAGCCTTGGGAAGTTTTTCGATAAAACTGTCTGCGCCGATTAATTTTGCCGCAGTACGGATCTCCTCATCGGTGGCATCCAGTTTTCCGTAACGGATATTGTCGGCTATAGTGCCGGTAAAAAGGAAACTGTCCTGCAGCATGATCCCCATCTGGCTCCGCAGGGATCGCAGGGTAACTTTCATTATGTCCTGGCCGTCCACGCAGACCTGTCCCTCGTCAATATTGTAGAACCGGGAAAGAAGGTTGACGATGGTGGTTTTCCCCGCGCCGGTGGGCCCGACGATGGCGATACTTTCACCGGGATGGCCGTCGAAGGTAACATTGTTCAGCACCTTGCGGCTTCCGTCGTAACTGAAACTTACATTCTTGAATTCCACATGGCCCCGGACAAAGGGAAATTCCACCGCCCCTTCGGCGTCTTTTATTTTTACCGGTTCAGCAATGGTATCGAAAATACGATCCAGGTAGGACATGGCGGTGATAAACGTATTGTAAATGTTTGCAAGGTTGATGATAGGCTGCCAAAAACGGTAGGTGTAATTTCCCATGGCCAGGAGCATCCCGAAACTTGCCATGGGATTCATCCAGTAAACGCCCATGATGTACACAAAGGAAAACACAATCTGGCTGATGGTCTCGGTGGAAAACCAGGTCGTGTTGGAAATGTACTGGGCCCGCATCCATTCTTTATTGCGGTCTTCCGAAAGGGTATCCATGGTGTCTATTTTTTGTTTCTGCCGGTCAAAAGCCTGGGTCACTTTTACGCCGTCGATGGATTCCTGAATATAGGCGTTAAGGTTTGAATTTTTATTGGAAACCTTCTGCCATGCCCGCCGCTGTAAGGGTTTGATGGTCCAGATAAAAAGCGCCAAAACCGGCAGCCCCAGAATCGTTACCGTGGCCAGTTGATGGCTCACCTTGTACATAAAAAAGATGATAAAGATAATATTCAACACTTCGATAACGAAATTGATAATGCCATTGGAAAGGGCATCGGAAACGCTGTTCACATAGGGCACCACCCGGACAAAGATCTTTCCGTGGGGGCGGCTGTCGTAAAAGGCGAAGGGAAGTTTCTGCAAATGGCTAAAAAGATCGAAGCGGATATCGTGGATGATATTTGCCCCCGCCCGGGCTACCATGATGTTCCTTATGGCGCCCATGCCAATGCTGACGATAATAGAGAGCGTTAAAAAAGCGGCCATCATCAAAAGAAGACGGACATCCTTATTGGGCACCGCCACATCTATGGCGTGCTGAATAAAAAGCGGCCCCGAAAGGCTCACCAGATTTCCGATTATGCTCAACACCAGGGCCAAAGTCAAATGACTTTTAACGCCTATCAAATATTTTATGCACCGTTTAATGTTAAAAAGGCTGACCTTTTCATCCAGATATTCATCTTCATCATAACGGTTGCGGCCCTGGGCAGTTTGTTGATCCCGCGATTTTTTTTTCGCCATTATTTTTCCTCCGCCGGTTTACCAACCGCATTATACTGGAGGCTCCAGATGTGATGATAGAAACCTTTGTTTGCCAAAAGTTCTTCGTGAACGCCCCGCTCGACGATCCTGCCCTTATCCATCACCAGAATTTGATTAGCCCCCCGGAAAGAGGAGATCCGCTGGGCGATGATAATCTTCGTGCAGGGGAAATCCAGATTCCGCAGTTGATCCTGAATATACTGTTCAGTCTCGCTGTCCACCGCCGAAGTGGTGTCGTCCAGAATAAGGATGGCGGGCTTTACCGCCAGGGCCCTGGCCAGGGCAATACGCTGCCGCTGTCCACCTGAAAGGCCGACACCCCGTTCACCCACCAAAGTTTCGTAGCCGTTTTCCATGGCCCGGATAAAGCCGTCCGCATCCGCCTGTGCCGCCCGCCGCCTGATAGTTTCCCCGTCGAGATCCGGTTTGCCGTAGGCGATATTGCCATGTACCGAATCGGAAAAAAGAAACACATCCTGCATGGCAAGTCCTATGTGACGGCGCAGGGACGAGAGTGTGTATTTTGCCGCATCTTTTCCGTCCAGCAAAACCACCCCGGAATCGGGCTCGTAGAAATGCATCAGAATATTGATAAGGGAAGTTTTCCCCGATCCGGTGCTGCCCAGAATCCCCAGCGTTTCCCCGGGATTTACCTTGAAACTAATATCGTTCAGTATAGCGTTTTCCGCTATGGAGAAATTAACATTTCGGAATTCAATGCCTCCCTCGGGACGGTCGCCCAGCTCCGCCGCATCCGGCGCATCGGAAATTCCCTTGGGCGCTTCAAGCACTTCCCGCAGCATCTCCGCCGTGGCGTTAAAGCGTTCCACATCCGCCAGCAGCGCCGCCAGCATCCTCAGCGGATTGGCCAATGCCCAGGTAAGGGAAGAAAAGGCCAGGTACTGGCCGCTGGTCATCTCTCCTTTGATAAGAAAAATGCCCCCCACCACCAGGGTGATGATGATAAGCGCCTGGCTCAATGTTTCCATAATCGGCTGATATTTTGCGGCGATCAGGGCATTTTCACAGCTTGTATCCCGGAAATCGGCATTGTGTTTTTCAAAATGCTCGATTTCGTAATCTTCCTGGGCAAAAGCCTTAACCACCCGGTTTCCGTCTATGTTTTCCGTTACCACCGTGCCCAGGCTGGTAAGTTTTTGCCGCAGAAGCACAAACCGGGGCCGTATCCGTTTAATAAAACGGCGGCTCACAAAAAGAATAAAAGGGGCAATCGTGATAAGGCACAGGGCCAGCTTCCAGTTGATAAAAAGAAGAAAGGTAAAAGCGGCGCCAAAGAGGACAACTGAATCCATGAACATGAAAGTAACCCATGACACGGTATGCCGCAGCCGGTCCAGGTCCTGGGTCATCCGGGTCATCAGGTTCCCCGTGGGGAATTTGCCCAAAAAGCGGTAGTCCTGATTCTGGACGATCTCGTACATATCCCGCCGGATCACCGTCATATAGAGGTTGCTGTCCGCCTCGAAACACATATGCATGATGTACCGCATACACAGGCGGGTAACCTGAACCACCAGCATGGTTACCAAAATGGGAATCAGGGGCCCCCGGTTCCCCGGGGTAATAACCTCGTCAATGAGCCGCTGGGAAAGGCTGGGGTTGATGATAATGGTTGCCGACGTAAGCGCCGAAAGGAAAAACGCAATAACCAGGCGTCTGCGCTTCCCCTTCATGTAGGTCCAAAGCCACACGATTTGAGACATAGAAAGCTTTAGCTCCTTTTCTCTATCATCCCAACTTTGTGATTTTAAGGCAAGGGGGCAGGGGCCCTTATTGCTTTATTAAGATCAAAATAGTAACATAACAACAATTGTGAATATTCGTTGTGTAACCAGACTTGAGGCAGGGGTTGATTGATGAAAAAAGAGGGTAAGGTGAACAAAAATACGTCGGTAAAGCGTCAATTTCTTGTTTTTTCTGTGGTCTTGTTCCTGCTCATTTTTGCGGGCGGCAGCGTTGCTTTTATTGTTTCCATGGGGCAGATCCTCCATGCCAACGCGGGCAATGATCTGCGCCAGATAGCGGAAATTGAGCGGAGCAAACTGGAATCCTCGGTCAACGCCGAGATTGCCATCGCCCTTAAGATGGCGGATTCCCCGGTAATACAGCGGTATTTTCTGGATCCCGGCGATCAGGCGCTGGAAGAAACCGCCTTGGCGGAGATTGCCGGATACCGCCGGGCCTTCGCGTCGAATACGGTTTTCTGGGTGAACGACGTGGACAAGAAATTCTATTCCGATGACGCCTACGTCTATACGATTGATCCCGGTGATCCCGACAGTTACTGGTATCACATGACGCTCAATGAAACGGAAACCTACAATTTCAACATCAATTATAACGCGGATCTGAAAGTCACGAGTCTCTGGATCAATGCGCCGGTCTTTGACTCAAGCCATAAACCCATCGGTATGTTGGGCACGGGGATAAATATTTCCACCTTTATTGCTTCCATCTATCAAAATTATTCGGGCAAGGCGGCGCTGTATCTGTTTAACGCCGCCGGGGAAATAACCGGGGCGCGGGACGCGAAGCTGGTTGAAAGCAAGCGGCAGATCGCCGATGAACTTGGAGCCAGGGGAGCGGAAATTGTGTCCGCCGCCGAAAAACTTCCCGCCGGAGGGGGAATAACCGTTTTCAACTCCGCCGGGGGTGTAACCGCCGTCGCTTCGGTTCCGGCCCTGGACTGGTACATCACCACCATTTTGCCCCTTGGCACCGCCGATTATCTTAACAGCCCCATGACCTTTTTTTTCGCCGCGGTGTTGATCATCGTAATTGTTATTTTTATTATTTTCAACCTGTTTATCAGGATTTTCCTGAAACCCCTAAGCGGCATGGTCTCAGCGCTTAATCAGATTTCCACGGATTGGGATTTAACCAGGAGGCTTACGATTCAGCGGAAGGACGAGATAGGGATCCTGTCGGAATTGTTCAACCTGACCTTTGAGAAGATGACCGGGCTTATCCGGAGTATCAAGGAAAAAACCGCCTTTCTTTCCGGCCTGGGCACGGAACTTGCCGGCAACATGACCGAAAGCGCGGCGGCGGTGAGCCAGATCACCTCCAGTATTCAAAGCATCAAGGGCCGGGTGATCAACCAGAGCGCCAGTGTTACCGAAACCAACGCCACCATGGAGCAGATCACCGTTAACATCGACAAACTCAACGACCATGTGGAACACCAGAGCGCCAACGTATCCCAATCATCTTCGGCCATTGAACAGATGTTTGCCAACATCCGGTCCGTTACCCAAACGCTGATGCAGAACATAGAGAACGTGGATCAGTTGATGAAAGCCTCCGACGCGGGCCGGGGCGGTTTGCAGGAAGTAGCTGCGGACATACAGGAGATTGCCCGGGAGTCCGCAGGTCTTTTGGAGATCAACGCGGTGATGGAAAATATCGCCAGCCAGACCAACCTGCTTTCGATGAACGCCGCCATTGAAGCCGCCCATGCAGGCGAGGCGGGGAAAGGGTTCGCGGTAGTGGCCAGCGAGATCCGCAAACTCGCCGAATCTTCAAGTACGCAGTCAAAAACCATCGGCGCGGTGCTGAAAAAGATAAAGGAATCTATCGACAAGATCACCGTCTCTACCAATAATGTTCTTCAAAAATTTGAGGCCATCGACAGTGGCGTTAAAACAGTGGCGGAGCAGGAATCAAATATCCGTAATGCCATGGAAGAACAGGGCGAGGGCAGTAAACAGATACTGGAAGCCGTGGCCCAGCTTAGCGACATCACCGGCCAGGTCAAGGGTGGTTCCGAAGAAATGCTTACCGGAAGCAGGGAAGTGATCCAGGAGAGCAGGCGCCTGGAGAAAGTAACCAGTGAAATTACTATCGGAATGAACGAGATGTCCGATGGCGCGGATCATATCAATACCGCCGTGAGCCGGGTTAATGAATTAAGCCGCCAAAACCGGGATAACATTACCGTAGTGGTTCAAGAGCTTTCTCGCTTCAAGGTTAATTAGCCCTCATCTTTTTCAGGGCATCGGCGAAGGGATTGTACATTTCGCCGCTGTCATCTTTTGGGGGGCGGGCCGCCGTTACGATGGGGCGGGGTTTTCCGGGCCGGTTTTCCTGCCCGCCGCTTTTTGCCGCCGGGCTGCCTTTTGCGCCCGCTGTTTTCCGGGAAAGGCTGATCCGCCGCCGGTCCCGGTCCAGGCCGATGATACGGAATTCCAGCAGATCGCCCACCTTCACCGCATCCAGCGGGTCTTTGACAAAACTGTCGCTCATTTCGGAAACGTGAACCAGGGCCGTCTCCTTTATTCCTAAATCGACAAAGGCGCCAAAGTCCACCACATTTTTTATTTTACCGGTGATCATCATCCCTTCGCTCAAGTCCTCAAAGGTTACCACGCCTTTTTGCATCACCGGTTTGGGGTAGCCTTCCCGGGGGTCCCGGTTGGGCTTCCGCAGCTCCTCCATAATATCGGCGATGGTGGTATCGCCCACGCCGAAGTCTTTCTGCAGTTTTGCCGCCTCATCCCTGCCCAGGTTTCCGGTAATTTTCTCCCGGATGATCCGCGCCAGGGGGTAGTTTTCAGGATGGACCCAGGTGTTGTCCAAGGGGTCGGCGCTTTCGGGGATTTTCAGGAAGCCCGCGCATTGTTCGTAACTTTTCGGCCCCATGCCGGGGACGCCGAATAATTCTTCACGGCTGCCAATTTTTCCCTTTTCTTCACGGTACTTTACGATTTTTTTTGCCAGCGACGAATTGATCCCCGACACATACCGCAAGAGGGAAGCGCTGGCGGTGTTCAGGTTAACGCCAACGTTGTTCACCACCGACGAAACCACCTCGTCCAGCATTTCAGAAAGTTTCCGTTGGTTAAGGTCATGCTGATAAAGCCCCACGCCGATGGACTTGGGATCGATCTTTACCAGTTCCGCCAGCGGGTCCTGGAGCCGTCGCCCTATGGAAATAGCCCCGCGAATCGTCAGGTCCAGTTCCGGGAATTCTTCCCGGGCAATGTCGCTGGCGGAATACACCGATGCGCCGTCTTCATCAACCACGGTGTAAAGCACCTCGAGGTTATTTTCGGAAATTACCGCGCTGACAATTTCCTGGGCCTCCCGGCTGCCGGTGCCGTTCCCCACGGCGATAAGCTGGATGTCAAATTTTTTAACACCCTCCAGAATAAGCTTTTTAGCTTCATCAACCTTGTGGTTGTAGATGACAAAATTTCCCAGATACTTTCCCGTGTCATCCAGAAAAGCGCATTTTGTTCCGGTGCGGATCCCCGGGTCTATGCCCAGAACTCTTGTCCCCTTTATGGGCTGCTGCATCAAAAGATTTTTCAGGTTCTGGCTGAAAACGGAAATGCCGTGATCGTCCGCTTCATTTTCCTTATCGCCCCGGATCTCCCGGATCACCGCCGGGGAAAGAAGCCGCTTAAGGCCGTCCTCCACCGCCGTTTTGTGATAATCATTATGAAAAGCATATTGTTTTTGCAAAAGCTCTGCGGCGGTATTTTCATCAACATCGATATCCACATCCAGCACCCCTTCCCGCTCGCCCCGGTTAATCGCCAGAATGCGGTGGGCTTTAATCCGGGAAAGCGGCTCGGTGTAGTCCCAGTACATCTGGTAGGCGCTGGTTTTTTTCGCTTCTTCGGAGTCAACTCCGGCCTTTTCCACCGCCTTGACGATGATCCTGCCATCATGGAGGTAAAAAGATTTTACCGCCCCACGGTTTTCACTTTCCTGGGAAACTTCCTCGGCGATAATATCCATGGCTCCCTGAAGCGCGTCGTCAACCGTTTCCACCGACAGTGTCGGGTTTTCTGCATCTTCCCTGATAAACTCCGCGGCCTTTTCGCGCAGCAGGTTTTCGGAAAGCTCCTTCATGGCCGCTGCCAAAGGCTCGAGCCCCTTTTCTGCGGCGATCATGCCCCGTGTTTTCTTTTTCCGCTTATACGGCGCATAAATATCTTCCAGCGCCGCCATGGTAGAAGCTTTGATGATGTTGCCGTAAAGGGCATCGCTCAGTTTTCCCTGCTCAAAAATCCCCCGGATAATTTCGATGCGGCGGGTCTCCAGGTTTTTCCCGGCGGAAAACAAATGCTCAATGTCCCGGATTTGCACCTCGTCCAGGCTGCCGGTTTTTTCCTTCCGGTACCGGGCGATAAAAGGAACGGTGCTGCCCTCATTCAAAAGGCCAATCACCGCCGACACCTGGGACGGATTAATGGTAAGTTCCCCGGCGATTTTTTTTATCAGCGTAACTTCGTTGATTGCAAGTCCGTTGATAAATTCCTCATTCAACTGCAACCCTGGTGTTGATGTTTGTGTTTGTTCCATAATTAAATAAAATGCCTCGCGGTTTTATCTTCCTGAAAACCGCTCTGCCGGGCGATAACGAAGGAAGCAAAGGATGCTATCACCACATCAAGGAAGGTTCCCACCGCAGCCAGATAAAAGGCCATCGGTTTAAGTATCAGATAACCGGCGTCAAAATTTTGGCCGTAACCGAGACAGAGAACCGCCAGTGCGGTGAAGGCGCCATCCCCGGGACGGCGGACCAAAAGAAAAGAGATGAGAAATGTGCGGATGGCAATAGTCAGAATATCCACCCGGGTAATTTCCAGGCTGGAATAGGATTTTATGATCACGATAAAAGCAACGGCGGCCACCATGGCACTTCCCGCCCGGCCAAAAGAACTGAAGATGCTCAGGGTAACGGCGTTGGACCTCCGCCTTACCCCCAGGTTTTCACGGACGTGCCGCAGCAGCACCGGCAGGGTAAAGTTGATGTCGCCGGAAAAAAAGCCCGCAATGGCGGCGCCCAGTGTTCCATAAAGTATTTTCCAGGGATTAACCCGGGGCTTGAGCAGATAGAGCAAAAAAGGAAAGACGACAAAACCCAGGGCGAAGGCAAGAGCACCTAAAAGAAAAATCAGATCCCGGAAGCCTTCGGTTTTCAAAAGCCCCTGAAAACTGATCGCCCAATAAGCCCCCAGGGCGATCATCACCAAACCAAGTATTTCCGAAAAGAGGCTGGCGATATGATAAAAAACACGGGACAGGGAATCGACCAGGGCGATCACCGGTTTTGAATAACTGCGGTCGTAGGAGAGGCCTATACCCAGAAAAAACGCAAAAACATACACCGGCAGCATATAAATGCCGTCTCCGCCGGGCACAGAAAGCATATTCGAGGGGAACAGATCCCGCACACTGTCCGCCGTTTCCAGCGACACCGTTTCAAGCTGCCCCATGGTGGCAATGGGAATCCGCCCCGGCGGGAAGCTCAGGGTAACGAGGATACCGGAGCCTATCACCACCACGGCGGTAATCAGCAGAAAAGGGAGGGATCGAAAAACCAGCCGCCAAAACTGGCTGTCCTGCCGCAGCTCATAAACCGCAATGGTCAGGGAAAAAATCATGATAGGCGCCGCTGTATAACGGCCTATCCGGATCGCAAAACCTTCCAGCCAAAACAGCGCCCTGGTAAAAGTTTCATTGTCGTGGGGTAAAAGAAAACCCAACATCACCCCAAGGAGGGATCCAATCAGGAGTTTCAGCCAAACCTTCATGGGTAGAGCATACTTTATTGCGGAATCTAAGGCAAGACCTACGAATTCTCCGGGCGGGAGATGACGATCATATCGGCGCGGCGGAGGGATTTTAGCAGCTCTGCAGTGGAGTAATAGCGGTTGCGGCCTATCATGCTGACCTCGTCGCCATAGCGGAAACTGTTGACGCCCCAGTCGCTGGGGATGGGATCGTGGATGACGAGGTATTCACCATTCAGGGAATAACCTTTGACGACGATATAATGGCCCACGGTGTCGGTGTAGTATTTGCCAAAAAGATCCGAAGCGGGGTCCTGGCGGGTGCTGTAGACGCCGTCTGTGCGAAACAGGATGATGGCTATTTCGCCGGAATCTATCACTTCTTTGATGTTTTCCAATGAGCGCAGGGGTTTGATGGCGGCGGGAACGCCCTGGCTGCGGATGACCCGCTGGAGCTCCTCAAAACCGGTGCCGCCGTCGCCCTGCCAGCCTACGGCCTGCCTCACCGATGATACGGGGAAATATTTTCCCAGGGACCATCCTATGGCCATAGATACGGAAGCCGGGCCGCAGTTGGAGGTGGTGCCGGTGTTAAACTGGGTGCGGTACCAGTTAAAATTTCCATCGGCCATATCGGCGTGCATCGAGGGGATGGGGCTTACAAAAACCGAGTAGTAGTGATCTATGCCCCGCTCATTGACGGTGATGCCGTAAAAACCCGGCTTGGTAAAACGGATTTTGGTGAGAAACTGATCGGATTCGCTGAAATCCAGGGGCGCCTCATCCACCGAGGCGTAACGGGCCACGGAGCTGATGGTGCCATTCACCACAAAATAATCATTGGGGGATGAAAGGGTAACAAAACGGGTGGTACTATACTCCGCCACCGCGCTGGGGTAGGGAACATCAATATAAAGGGGATTTGACCGGTAGATGGTGCCTGCGGAATCACGGGCGGTAAGGCGGACCACATAGGTCTTGGGGACGGTGTACTCGTAACTGGGATTGGGCTGGAAGCCCCGTTTACCATCGCCAAAATCCCACTCGAAAGATTGGAGGCTTTCCGACTGAGGTTCCAGGATAGAGAACTGGACCGTATGGCCCACGCCTCTGCCGGTTTCGATATTATGGCTTTCGTAGCCGATTTTTGCGATTTTGGCCCCCGCTGTTTTGGCGGAAGTGTTGGTGCGGTGGGGCTGCCGGGCCATCTGCAGTTCCGTGGCTTTGGCATTTTCCAGGGAGGGGATCAGGATCACCGTGCCCACCCGGATACGGTTGACGTTGGTAATGTTATTGTAATAGGCCAGGATGTTGTAGGAGATTTTGTAGGAATAGGCGATTTCCGAAAGGGTCTCGCCGGGGCGAATCCGGTATTCTATATCCTCGCTCCGGTCTTCTGTCCCGGCCCCGGCTCCTGTTTCCTGTTCTTCAAAGGCGGTAAGCCGGGCCCAATCACTGTCTTCCGGGGGGAGGATCACCAGGGGCAGGCTGTAGGAATTTTCGGGATCGGCATAGTATTCCTGCATCTCCCGCAGGGTAGATATGATATTTCCCTGGGGCATAACGGGGGCGGTAATTGCGGAATACACCAAAAAGCCCGCCCCAAAGAAGAGGATAGCCGTACAGAGCAAAACAATGATTTTTGGAGAGAAAATACGGCGTACAAGGCGCGAATGATGCCATTTGGCCACTTTTTGGTTATCAAGCAATCGGTTCATATACTTCCTTTACTAGATAATCGGCATAATCGATAAATTTTTCCGGTTTTTTATGAAAATCCACACTAAATTTTACACCACACCGGCAATTATGTCCAGTAGTTTACATTTTAAATTCTACCGGGTTCCGGAATCCCCGCCGGAACTCTGGTAGGAAGTCCCCGCCTCATCCCTAAAGGGGATAAACTTGACGCTCAGGCCGTTGTACACGTCCCGGCGGCTCAAAACAAGGCGTCCGTCCTCATCCTTGGTATATTTTACCTCCATGATGTACTGCCGGGCCGGCGGTCCCAGGGGCAAAACCATGATGCCGTCCTCTTTGAGCTGCCTGAGCAGGGGGGAGGGAATATGATCGATGGAGCAGGTAACGATGATCTTGTCAAAAGGGGCGTATTTTTCCCAGCCATAGTAGCCATCCCCCAGTTTCCGGTTGATAATCCCGAAGGACGGGAAGGATTTTTCCAGATTCCGGTACATTCCGTCGGTTTCTACGAAAATAGGCCTGATAATCTCGATGGAGTAGACTTCTGTGGTCAAAAAGGAAAGGATAGATGATTGATAGCCCGAGCCGGTGCCTATTTCCAGCACCTTTTCCCCGGGGTGTATGTCAAGGGTGGTAGTCATCATGGCGACGACATCGGGGTCGGTCATGGTGGCCCCGTGGCCTATGGGCAGCCAGGTATCGGCATATTCCATGCCCTTGTTCCGGTCCCGGACAAAATGCTCCCGGGGGGCCAGGAGAAAAGCCCGGAAATCTTCTTCCCGTTTCAATTCCCCGGTTTTAACGAAGTATTCCGCCAGATCCCAGCGCTGGTTCATAAAGACCGGGTCGTCGCTGCGGTTGTTCCGCATCCAGGAAAGCCAGGCCTCTTTTGTTTCGATAGGCATGGACCGGGCAAAAGCGGGGCCGTCATATTTTTTGGCCCCCGGCAGGGTTTCGTAGACCATGCCGTATTCCGCCGAATCGGTGCCGTACTGGAGGGCTATCTGGGTGGCGGCTTCCACGGCGGACTGGGCGGCTACTTCTTCGTAGGCCGCCACCCGTTCCGATTGGGCGGAAACCAGCCGCGGCAGCCCCAGCCCGAAGATGAACCCCAGCACCAGGCCCACCCCCAACATGATCACTACCGGCGCGGAGACCGTTTTTTCCAAAAATTTAATCTTCATAGTTGCCTTATTAGTATAGCGGAAATTAGTTGGCAGTGAACAGTGAAGAAGCTCGATTTCGCTTCTTCACTGCCCAGTGCCAGGCACCGTTTGTGTTCTTACTGCACCACCGCCCCCGGAGCGCAGGGGAAGGTCCGTGTGTTGCCGTAGAAGTCTAGGGTTGGGAAACCCGCAAGGCCCGAAGGTACGATGTTGAGAGCAGCGCCGAGAGGCGCGAAGGTGCTGGTGTTTACCGGAATGTCGCTGATGCTCAAATCTGCAAAGGTCTTGTCCCCGGTACCCGCAGTCCACCCGCTCTGGGTCGTGCCGGTTCCAAAAGCAACATCTACCACATTGTAGCCGTCGGAAGTGACGGTACCGCTACCACGACGCACCACGGGATAATCGCCGGCGGTGTTCCCGTAGAATAAATTCCCCGTCAGGGTCAGGGTAGCAGTTCCAGAGCCGTTATAAATAGCCCCACCTAAGCCCAATGCACTGTTCCCGTAAAAGGTACAGCCTTTGACGGTGAGTGCCCCATTGTTGAGAATGGCGCCGCCTTCATAGTTGGATTGGTTGCCACTGAATATACAGGATTCAAGGTTCAGTGTCGCACTGCTACTAACGTTGATCGCCGCTCCTTCGGCCTCCGCCCCCCCGTTCTTAAAGTGAACCCGGTTGATGTTCACCGTTTTGTTAGAGTTGACGATTAACAGATTGTAATTCTTATCGGAAGCGTTGGTAATGGTCACGCCATTCCCCTCTATGGTTATACTTTTGGTTACAGGCAATGGACTGTCCAACTCTATGACGCTCGTTCCCGCTGTTACCAGTCCCGCACTGAACCGGATTGTATCCCCGTCCTCCGCGACGTTGGTCAGGGCGTAGCGCAATGTCCCCACAGTGTCTTCGCTGCCCTCAGCATCACTTAGATTGGTTACTATTATCGCGAGGCCGAACACCGCCCGCACGGTGGTGTGGGCCGTCACGTTAAGGGGCAGCGGGTTGGAGGTGACGTTGGACTTAACCCCGTTCACCAGCCAGTATTCAAATGAGCTGTTTATCCCCTCTGTGGGAGTCGCCGTAATAGTAACACTGCCGCTCACCAGCCCCTCAGCGTTGGGTGTCTGCCCAGACATGCTTACGCTGCCCCAAGCGCTATTATTCACCGACAGGTACAGACCATACCCGTCCACGCTTGTTGCTGCCTGCACTGCCCCTGCCGCCTTACCGCTGGTGATGGCGGCGCCGTAGAAGTCCGTTGTGGGGTAGCCCTCCGGCAAGGGGGTGGGAAGTACATTCGCCGCGCCACTGCCGGAAAGAAGCTTGAAAGACACAGGCGATACGGGCATGACGCTGATGGTCTTGTCCCCGGTACCCGCAGTCCACCCGCTCTGGGCCGTGCCGGTTCCAAAAGCAACATCTACCACATTGTAGCCGTCGGAAGTGACGGTAGTGCCACTTCTATACACCACGGGGTTGTTAGGGGCGGTGTTCCCATAGAATAATTTCCCGTCAGGGTAAGAGTTCCAGAGCTGTTATAAATAGCCCCCCCGCCAGTGGTGCCTGATGCGCTGTTACCGTAAAAGGTGCAGCTCGTTACGGTAAGGGTCCCCCCACTGTGGTAAAGA
>BNUV01000054.1 GCA_025997615.1 Spirochaetia bacterium | reverse complement strand
CTCCCCGAAATTCCTCTGGAAAAAAGTGACAGGCCCATGGACGCTGTCTGCGCCGGGGAAACGGTTTACTGGAACAATTCCCGGTAATCCGTCATAGTAATACCATGAGATTGCGCCGCTGTTTTTTCATCTCGTCAAATTCTTCGGGGGTAAGTTTTCCCGGTTTGTTCATGATCGTTTCGCTGACCATGATTTTCCCCACATCGTGAAGCTGCGCCGCGGGGATTAAAAAGTTCAGGTCCCATTCACTGATTTCTTCATGGTAAATATTTTCTTCGATTAGTTTGTCCAGCATGAATTTTAAATAACTCATGCTCCGGTCGATATGCCCGCCGGCGGTGTCATCCCGGAATTCGACGACTTCGGCCACGGTGCTTAATACGGCCTGTTGAAGCCGTTCAATTTCACCGGTTTGCTCCAGCACCATTTTCCGGAGATTATCATTGAAGTTATTCAACTCCTGTTTTTGGGCGGCGATAAGCAAATGATTTTCGATCCGCTGAATCAGGAGAGCCGGGGAAAACGGCTTGGTGATATAGTCTATGGCCCCCAGCGAGAGCCCCTCGAGTTCATTATCCTGATCACTGCGGGAAGTTAAAAAGATCACCGGAATATTGTAGGTTTCTTTGTTGGCCTTGAGTTTTTTGATTACCTCGTAACCGTCCATTTCGGGCATGAGAATATCAAGAAGCACCAGATCCGGAATGAAATTTTCGATAAGGGCGAAAAAATCGGCTCCTGATGAAACGGGAAAAACATTGTACTTATCCTTAAGAATATCTTTTCCCAAAGACAGGCTGGTCATACTATCATCAACCATGACAATGGTCTGACGTTTTTCTTCCTTTTTGGTCACGGGCTCCTCCTATAGGTATTCCTGGGCGATGCCGGCGAAATTCTCCGCAAGCGGTTTAAAAATTTCTATCAGGGCCGGATCGAACTGAGTGCCGCTGCCTTCAATAATAACCTGTTCCGCTTCTTTGAACGTCATGGGGTCTTTGTAGGGCCGCTCGGAAATCAATGCATCGTACACATCGGCAATGGCCATAAGGCGCCCTTCCAGGGGAATCTCCAGCCCTTTAAGGCCCTCGGGGTAGCCTGTACCGTCCCATTTTTCATGATGGGTGCCGGCAAAATTTTTTGCATAGGCCAAAAATTTATGTTCTCTGGTTGTTTTCGCGATTTCTTCGATGGCCTGGACACCGTAAATCGTGTGGTTTTTCATGTCATCATATTCTTCGTCGGTAAAACGACCGGGCTTGTTAAGGATGCTGTCCCGTATGCCGATTTTTCCCACGTCGTGGAGCTGGGCGGAAGGCACCAGAAAATTCAGATCCCATTTTTCAGTTTCTTCTTTGTACAGCCCCGATTCGATAAGTTTATTTACCAGGAGGTTCAGATATTGCTGGGTGCGGGAAATGTGGCGGCCCGTAATATCGTCCCGGAATTCCACCATGCCCGCTATAGCGTTGATAACGGCATACTGCAGCTCCAGTATTTGCGTGGTCTGCTCATTCACTTTTCCCTGGAGATCCCTGTTGAAGGCCCTGAGTTCCGTCCGCTGGGAAGAAATGAGCAGATGGTTTTCGATCCGTTTGAGGAGCAGGGGCGGGGAGAAAGGTTTGGCAATATAGTCGATGGCCCCGAGAGAAAGGCCGTCCAGCTCGCTCCCCGTATCGCTGCGGGCAGTAAGAAAGATCACCGGAATGTCGACGGTTTTGGGATCGGCCTTCAGTTTTTTAATGACCTCGTAGCCGTCCATCCCGGGCATGATAATATCCAGAAGGATCAGGTCCGGCTTTACTCTGGCAAGGATCTCAAAAAGCTGAGCGCCGGAGGGTATGGGAAAAACATTGTAGTAGCTGCCTAAAATATTTTTCCCCGTGGTCAGGTTCGTCGTGTTATCATCAACCAGCATTATGATCCGGCGTTCTTTGGCCATATCTCCTCCTCCGGGCTATACCCTGGCTTCCTCTGTGATTAATTTCAGCCGTTCGATAATGTCCAGGTGCTGGGTGCAGGCGCTCTCGCACTGACCGCAGGCGACACAGGCGGCGGCAAGTTTGGGATCCACATTCCAGTGATTTCTGAGCCGCCCGGTGATGATGCCGGGTTCCGGTTTGCCCGCCAGAATTTTCTGGTTGTAGGAATCCATAAATTTCGGGATGGGAATTCCCTGGGGGCAGTCGTCGCAGTAGGCGCAGCCGGTACAGAGCCCTTCAAACGAGGCCGAGGCGCGGCTCTTGAGATCCGCCAGTTCAGCATCGCTCCGGGGCTGGTACCCGTTCATGGCCGCCAGGGCATCGGTAACCTCATTTTCCGAGCTAAAGCCCACCAGGGTAACGCTGATATCCTTATGATCCCAGAGGAAGCGCAGGGCCGCCTGGGTTACCGGCTCATCACCTTTTTTCAGAAAGCTGAAAAGTTCCGGGTGCTGGGGAATAATACCGCCCCCCAGGGGATTCATCACTACCGCCCCCAGTTTTTTGGCCCGCACCGCGTCAAAGGCCGCTTCCCGGGTTTTGAAGTTGTAGGCCGAATAGCCGAAAAGGACCCCTTCAAAAACCCCCTCCATGAGCAGTTCCTTGATCTCGTCCTGAACCAGGTGGCTGGACACGCAGATATGCCGGATCAGCCCCTCGTCCTTTAGTTTCCGGAAGGTCTGAAGGACCCCGTCATTTTTCCGGCCCTGCCAATTTTGCAGGCTGGTAATGCACCAGATATGGTAAAAGTCTATGGCCGGCACGTTAAGGCGCTTCAACTGGGCCTCTATTTCCCGGCGTATATCCGCCTCGGTGGTCTTGAAAGTTTTGGTGGACACATAGTAGGGCAGGTTCCGTTTCCGCAGCTCCGCCAGGCCCTTGCCAAAGACCGTTTCGCTTTTTATATCAAAATAAGCGGGGGCCGTATCAAAATAGGTAACGCCCCCCTCGGCGGCCCGGACCATCATCCGGACACATTCTTCATGATCGTCAATATGGCCAAAACGCATCCCCCCAAAGCCCAGGAGAGACACTTTTTTCCCCGTTTGTCCGTAATCCCGATAAAGCATAACTGTACCTCCGCGGTCAGTATAGCATAAATTAAGAGGGATCAGGCAAGGGTGATAGCCACCGGACCGCCGTTTTTATCGAGAACAAAGGGGATTTTGTTTCCCCCGTGTTCCGCGGTATATTCGCCCCGGAAACCTTCAAATTCGAGATAGCCATTGGCGTCGGTGGTTACGGTCGTCTCTGTCCACCATTCGCCCCGGATTTTTTTCTTGAGCTCTGTAAAAACCGGTTTGACGCCGTTGTCTTCCCTGAGGATTCCCGAAGGCGCCTTGAGCCACTTGCCGTCCACCGCATCCCAGGTGGTAATCGCCTCCACCGAAGGATGGGAAAAAAGGTTCGTGTACAGTTCGACCAGTTCCCGGGCCTGCCGTTCCTCCCCCTCGGGTGTGGAGGGCCAGGCATCAACCTGCCAATCGTTAAGGTCTTCGATATGGGCGGGCATAATATCGCCGGAGATGATTGTGTTCTCGGTAAAGTGCAGCGGAATGCCGAAATGGGAATAACGGTCCAGCACCTCCATGGTTTTTTCCGCCCCCCAATACCCCTGATGTTGATGGGACTGGAGCCCGATCACGTCGATGGGGATTCCCGCCTGTAAACATCCGTCAATAAGAATTTCGTATTTGGTGGACATATCAAAATCGTTCAGGAGCAATACGGCCTGGGGATTAGCCCGGCGGGCGGCGTTAAAAACTTCCCGGATCATGGAGACCCGGCCAATTTCCTTGCATACCCTGGTGACGGCATTATCGTATTTGTCAAAAATAGGCATGATCACCACTTCGTTGATCACATCCCACATATTGATACGCCCCGCAAAATTTCCCGCATCCCGTTCAATCCGCGAAATAATTTTGGAAAGAATTTCCCTGTTGGAATATTTCATGAGCCAGGGAGCAGCGACGGTATGCCAGCAGAGGGGATGACCCTTGACTTTGATATTTTTTCCCCGGTAATAATCCGCCGCCGCCATGAGCCGCTTTTCATCGGGCTTCCCTTCTTCGGCTTCGTACCTGCCCCAATAAAAAGGCAGGGTCGTATAATTCATCACTGAAAAAACCTTGTCCAGCCGGTCCGACAAAACCGCCTTCTGTTCTGCGGCCAGCGGCGTACCATCCGGGTTACCCCCCGCCAGCTCCACCGCGTCAAAGCCCCCGACGCCGAAAAGAAATTCGTGGTTAGTCTGCTTTACCGTTACCGGCAGCCCCGCGACAGGTTTGCCACCCTCGGCATTAACCCTGATCTTCGCCCGTGATTTTCTATGCTGATATTTTTCCACACCCATGATAGGCCTCCTTTTCTTTACAATCCCAGAACCTTTTTAAAGTTTTCTGTCACTTCGTCCACCCTGGGGCGGGCGTCAACATCAACCAAAAGGCCTTTTTTGCGGTAAAAGTCTATGAGAGGGGCGGTTTGGGCCCGGTAGACTTCAAGCCGTTTTTGCACCGCTTCGGGTCTGTCATCATCACGGGTGTAGACTTCACCGCCGCAATGGTCGCAGACGCCTTCTTTGGAAGGCTTGTCGAAAATCATATGGAAGTTGTGGCCGCATTTACGGCAGACCCGGCGGCCTCCCAGCCGTTCCAGCACCCCTGAGTCGGGGATGTCGAAGTTAAGGACCTTTTCCACGGCGGAAAATTCCGCCAGAGCCTCCGCCTGGGGAATGGTCCGGGGGAAGCCGTCCAGAATATAGCCTTTTTCGACATCGGCCTGGGCAAGACGCTCTTTTACAAGGCCTATGGTAGTTTCGTCATCCACCAGTTTTCCCGAATCAAGGATAGCCTTGACCTTGAGCCCCAACGGGCTCCCCGCGGCAATGGCGGACCGGAAGATGTTTCCGGTGCTGATGTGCGGCACTTTACAAATTTCCACCGCTTTAGCGGCCAATGTTCCCTTTCCCGCCCCCGGAGGGCCCAAAAATATCAATTTCATGGTTCTTCTCCTATTCAATACTTTTTTAAGCATATCAAAAAAAATCGGGCTTTCATAGTGATCTGAATATGGTGTAGCATAAGGGATATGTGGATAATTTTTGCCGTTTTGTCGGCGGTTTTTGCCGCGTTGACCAGCATCCTTGCAAAAGTGGGGATTGACGGGGTCAACTCGAATCTGGCCACCGCCGTGCGCACCGCCGTGGTGCTGGTTCTGGCCTGGGGTATCGTCTTTGCCACCGGGGCGCATCAGGGCCTCCCCGCTGTTTCCCGGAAAAGCCTTGTCTTTCTGGTTTTGTCGGGCCTTGCCACAGGCCTTTCCTGGCTCTGCTATTACCGGGCGATCCAGATGGACAAAGTTTCCCGGGTGGCCCCCATCGACAAATTCAGCATTGTCCTCACGCTGATAGCGGCCTTTATTTTCCTCAAGGAACCGCTGACACCCAAGACTATCATCGGGGCCGTTTGTATTTCCGTGGGCACCCTGGTGATACTCCTATAATTCACGTTTAGTTTCTTCCGGTAAATCCGCGTATAAAGTGAAAATCACAGCAAGCCGCCCCTTCAGCGAGCGTTCCGCTCCGCTCAAAGTGAATCTTTGGCTCGTATCCCGCAAATGCAGTCGTATCGTTTTGGCAAAAGACGGTACATAATTCAGGGCATCCATGCTGGGCAGTTATATTTTTATAAATGCATCTTTTAAAATTCAAATGTACTTCTTTATTATCAAATCGTACCCATTCGGTTTCCCAGCCCTCAACGGGATAACTTTTTTTCATAATGCCTTTGACAAAAATCTTAAATATTGTATAGGCAAATGGCAGCTTACCAAACGCAGCATTTTTATTTTTCCGGATATTTGCCGCTTTTTGTGTTTTCTGTAGTGTTAAGTTATAAGCATCCTCTTTTGAATAACCGTGTTCTTGTAATGTAAGATAATACGCAATAGTCGGAAACATATTCGTCGCCATGTGTTCCTTAATACTTTCGTTGTTCTGATAATCGGCGTCAGCGAACATCGAAGTGAGCAGCTCGCAAGAGCGATTAAATATTTTTGTTCCGGTTTCCTGTCCAAATTCACTGATACAATCTTCCTGCAGGAAAGCAAGGCGCGTGTTCTTATAATCCATTGTTTAGTCTACGCTATTTTTGGCACATAGTCAAGTCTTTGATGACGCTCTTCAGAGCAGCTTTGCCAAAAAGGGGAGGGCGATAAAGTTGCCTATGGCCCCGCCGAGGGTGGAGAGAAAAAATACCAGCAGGGCCCGGGTGATGCGGTTCCGGTAAATGCCTTTGAGGCTGGACACATCGTCGGCGATGTTCTGGGCATCGGATACCCGGGGTTTGCGGAGGCTGGCCTCGGTGATGCCGGAAAAAAGCCCCACTCCCACAAAAGGGTTGATGGTGGCCACCGGGGCGCCGATGAAGGATACCAGCACCGACAGGGGATGCCCGAGCGCCGCCAGCGTTCCCAGGGCCGCCAGTGAGCCGTTGAGGAGAACCCACCGGAGGAGCATGTTGATGCTTACCGCCGCGCCGGAACGGAAAAAGCCCAGGACAATAAGCCCCACGATGATGACGGGGATGAGCCAGGGGACAATTTTTGAGAGGGCGGAAGCGGAGGGGACTATGTTCAGATCGGATACTTCGGAGCTTTCCTCCCCGGCGGCGATTTTTTCCAGATGGGCTTTTATTCCCTGTAAGTGCCCGGCCCCTACCACGGCCGCCGGTTTTTTTCCGCCGCAGAGCCAAATCTTCGCCGCCAGGTAACGGTCCCGCTCGTCGATGAGGGTTTCTTTTACCCGGGGGAGATACTCCGCCAGTTCGCCCATCATACCGTCCAGCTCACTGCGGTTTTTTAAATTTTCGATCTCGGCCTCGCTTAATTTTTCCGTGGTAAAGGCCCCGGAAAAAAGGGCTGCCAAAAGTTTGCATTTGCTCCAGAGGCCGCAGCGGGCCCAGGCCCGGCGTAGGGTGAGCTGGACCTCCCGGTCGCAAAGTGCATGGGGAATGCCCAGCTCTTTGGCGGTCTCGATGGCGGTTTTCATTTCTTCACCGGGCTTGACCCCCAGCTCTTTTCCCATGCGGCGCTGAAAACCGGTAAGCACCAGATTGGCCATCAGCAAAAATCCCCGGCCTTCCCTGAAAACTTTTACCACATCGAGCTTTTCCCAGTTCTCCTGTTCCGTCATGGAGGCATAGCGGCCGGCGTCCAGCTCCACGCAGACCGTGTCGGGGGCGCTTTCCCGGATCACCCGGCTGACTTCATCAATACTTTCCCGGGAAACATGGGCAGTTCCCACAAGGGTGATTTCCCGGTCTTCCAGGGTGACCGTTACCAGTGTATCATTCATAAAAATTCCTTAAAAACTTACAAGATTTCGTGATTCCAGTGTCCACTGGTTGAGTTTCCATTCGGGGATTCCCTGCCGGCCCAATTCGCCCGACTGCACATAATATTTTTCCGCCAGGGCTTTGTTTCCGCGGATATCATAATAATTGGCCAGATAAAAAAGAAGCCGGGCTTTTTTCTCGGGAATTTTTTCCCTGTCCGCCCGCATGGCCACGTCGTTGTCGCCGGCCATATCGTGGAAAAGACGGAACAGGTACCATTCCGGCGTTTCCCGGGGGATGGTTCGGAGGGCCTGGGCCAGAAAATTTTTTGCATCACCGGGTCTTCCCGTGGCCCGCATCCAGTTTATGGCCGCCAAAAGGGCATAACTTGTTTCCGTAGGCGCCCGTTTGTAGGCCTCCTGAAAAGCGTTCCGGGCCTCCGCCCAGAGGCCTTTTTTCATTTTATACATTCCCAACCCTTCAAAGGCGAAGTAATAATCGGGGTTTAGTTTGGTGAGGATCCCGTAATCATGTTCCGCCCCTTCATAATCATCGGTATCATCCTTGATCCCGGCGGAATAGATATAGGCAAGAAAATTATTCGGATCCATGGCGATGGCTTGCCGGAATTCTTCCAGCGCCTCGGATCTTTTGTTCAGGTCCAGAAGGATGCTGCCCCGGTCCACCGCGACCCAGTAATTATTCGGGGCCAATTTTTTTGCCCTGTCAATATCCGCCATAGCCAGGCTGGGATAATCCGCCTCCCGGTAGAGCCGGGCCCTTTCGCTCCAGCCCCTGAACGAGCCGGGGTAAAGGGATATCACCTTGTTCAATAATGCTTCGGCGTTTTTACGGTCACGCTGGTAGCGGTATACCCCCGCCCGGCCCAGGAGGGCGTCGTGGTTTTGTGGTTCCGCCTTCAATGCCTGATCAAAATAATCCGCGGCGGCTTTCCAGGAACGGCGCTGAAGGTTCAAATCCCCCAGGCTGATAAGAGAGTCCACATGGCCCGGCTGGGCCTTAAGAATACGATCCAGCAGGGCCCTTTGTTCCCTGTCTTTCCCCGAAGCGCCTTCGATGGTGGAAAGCACGAAAAGGGCGTCCATATTTTGCGGATGATCTTTTATGACAGCTTCCACCGCCTGCCGGGCTTCGGCGAGTTTCCCGGCGGAACTCAACACCGATACCCTGAGGAGCCGGATCCCCGCCGATTCCGCCTCGGGGGAGGGGATTTTGCTAAACTCCGCCAGGGCTCCTTCGTAATCGCCTTTGTCCAGAAGGGCGGCGATTTCCGCCAGATAATCCTCCAGGGTAGGCTGCGCCGGGGGCCGGGCAGGGGAGGGCGGTACAACCGGGGCTTCAGGCGGAATTTCCGGGGCCGGGGAGGGCGGTACAACGAACGCTTCAGGTGGAATTTCCGGAGGAGGGGGCGCCACCGCTTTTTCGGAATGGCAGGAAATAAAGCCGGCCAGAGCAATCAGGAAAATCAGCCGGAGACCTGTGGTATTCATGCTTACAAATAGTATACAATTATTTGTAGATCGGCAAGTTGAATGCCGGACCACGAAACTCAAGGATGCACGAGCGATGAGAAAACCGGCGCTTCCCCGGATAATCGGACTTTGTATACTTTACACATTTATTTTTACCGGCATTGTAACCCTCCAGTTCAGCCGGCAGGGGAATTTCAGCCGGCGGATTGGGAGCCTCCTGGTAAACGGCCAATATGTTCTTCCCGGGGAGAATAATGTCGAGGCCCCCGGCAGCCGGGAAGGTGTTCCCTACCTCTTGGCCCAGGGTGCGAAGGTTTTTTTCGGCGGGCTGGAATTTTCTCTTGCGCCGGGGGCCGGGGAAGGCATCCTGAGGCTGGAAAATGCCGACGGCAGCCGGGAGCCGGCGTTGCCTGAATCCATCGAAATAAGCGGTGAAAAGGTGATTTTTCGACTGCCCGGTGGGACAGAATTTTCCTTTACCGCCTGGGACGAAGGGGGATTTCCCCAGTTACGGATCAGCGCCGTTTTTGCCGACGGCATCCTGGCGGCATTTATTCCCTTCCGGCCCCAGGGGCGTTCCCGGACCAGAATTACCGCCGAAAAAAAATTCATGGTCAATGCGGAAGGTCTGGATTACCGGTTCCTCCGGACAGAAATAGACCCGGAAAAAAACCTCCTCGTCCTTAAATCCGGGGCGCCATCCATCAGTTACGGGGCCTTTTCCGGGGAGAAAACCTTCGATCCGGCTGAATATGCCCCGGTTGCGGCTTCCAAAACTGACTATGACGAGGCGATCCGGGCCTGGCGGGACCGGATTTTTGCCTATTGGGGCGCCTCCAATCTCCATGATGAAGATGAAGTTATTGCTTACGGGGGCGAAGCCCTGGAACGGGGCGCTTTTAGGGCGAATTTTTCACGGATTTCTTCGGCTTTTTTGTCCGGCGGGGCCGCCCGGAGCTATGAACCATCGGTATACATAGGCCATCTGGACGAAGCCCTCGCTTCTATGCTCCGGCTGGACGGAGAAAAATTCGCCCGCCTTTCCCGGACGTTCTTGGAAAGATCGCCGGAGTTTTTACGGGAAAGCCATGGGCTTGAGTATCTTTCCGTAAGAGGCTCTCCCCAGCTTGTTGATGAAGCCGCCGCTTTTGCCCCTTCTCTGGATCCGGCGGCCCTGGATCCCGGCCTGTTTCCCGGCATCTTTGAAGCGTTTATCGATTGGCAAAGGCTCCGGCCCGGTACCGCTAACCCCTTCGAGGCGCTTATCGAAGATGTTTTGACCGCGCTTCAGGGGAGAATTCAGGAAAGCCCCTCCACAAACCGGATTTTGTACTTCAGTGAAGGGACGGCAGAGATGGAATTCAACTTTCAGCTCGGCAAAGCCTTAACCGATTGGGCGGAATCTGCAGTTTCCCCGTCCTGGGCCGCCGTGGGCCGGTCCCTTGTCCTTTCGGTTCTGGTTTTTAGCGACGATGCCGGGGCGGTTCCTTCATTAATACGGCTTTCCCCCGCCGGCGAATTTGTTGGGGATCCCGAGGTGGGCCGGATCAGCGCCGCCCGGCTCTACCGGACACTTCAACCGGGGATATACTATCCCCATGCGGCGACCTTGTCGGCGCCCTTGGGTCTTCCGGGCGGCGGACTTTGGGCCTGGACCACCGCATCGGAAGTTTCCATCGTGGAAAATGCCGACGGCATGGATATTTTGGTGAATTTATCCGAGGGTGAAACCCATTATATGCTTATCCGGGGCTTAAAACCCTTTGTCCGGCTCCGTTTTTACGATCAGAATTACCGTTCAGACCCCCGTTTTGAGCGCTACGACTCCTCGGGCTGGGTATATTCCACCGCTGAACAGACCCTGATGCTCAAATTGAGGCACCGCAGTGCCCAGGAACGTATCAATATCATCTTTAATCTTCCGCCACCGCCGCCTCCCCCGCCGCCGCCGCCGCCGGAGCCCCCGGTTCCCGAGGAAAACATCGCTGTCGAACCGGCGGTCGTAGTTCCCGCTTATCAACCGTACTCGTGGACCTATTAGGCAAGTAGGAATTTTAAAAAATATGTAAAATTTTGGTGGAAAAAATATCACTATGTATGTATAATTAAATACCAATGAATCATTGCGCAGATAGGTTTTACAAGGAGTATTGGTGACAAAGCGAGATTTTCCCAAGATACACTTTTACGATCAGGACTTTGTTGATATTTACGATAAAACCTGGGCCTGGATACAGGATTGTTGGATCGATGGCAGCGAAAACAGCGCCATAGAGGGGAAATTTTTCTCCTATCCCGGCAGTTCTGTGGTCCATCAGACAGCGGCCATTTATTCTTCCTTTTTTCTGGTCTATTCCAACCGGATTTATCAGGCTCACCCGACTTTGGACATTTTTTACGAGCATCAGGAGCCAAACGGAGCGATTCGCTGCGCCTACGACATAGAAAGCGGCCAGCCGGTGATGGACGAAAACAACCCCCAGGGGCTGGGTATCCCCCTTTTCGCCTGGGCCGAGTTCAACCTGTACCACAAATCGGCGAACAAAAAGCGGGTCAAAGATATCCTGCCCATCCTCGATAAGTATATAGCGTGGATAGATTCGGAATTCCGGCGGCCCAACGGCCTGTACGAGGCGCCCCTCTCGGTAACGGGGATGGACAACGCGCCCCAGAAACATGTGTACTATCCCATGGATTTTAACGCCATGATGGCCGTCAACGTGCTCTATATGGCAGCCCTGGCGGACATCCTTAACGATAAAGAGGCCAGTTTTCAGTATAAACGGCACTATTTTTCCCTGAAAACCCGGATAAACGACCTGATGTGGGACCCGGAGGATGGTTTTTACTACGATATAGACCGGCATCAGAAACGGCTCCCGGTAAAAACTATCGCCGGGTACTGGCCCCTTTTGGCGGAAATTCCCAATGACGACAAGGCGGAGCGTATCATCGCCAAACTGTCGGACCCCAAATTTTTCGGCGCCCCCCATCCTTTTCCCAGCCTGGCGGTCAGTGAAAAAGACTTTAACCCCGACGGCGCCGGTTACCGGGGCTCGGTGTTTCCCCATTTAACCTTCATGGTGATAAAAGGCCTGGAGCGCTACCAGCGTTGGGATCTGGCCCGGGACTGCGCTATCCGGCACCTGTACTTTATGCTGGACTCCATGAGCCCCGACGGGAACCATCACAAGGGCAATTTGTGGGAGGCCTACCTGCCCCTGGCCGAAGGGCCCGCCAAATGGCCGGAAAAAGAAGGCTTTCCCCGGTCCCAGTACCTTACCTACGACGCCCTTTCCACGATCTGCCTGACCATCGAAAACATCGTCGGGCTCCGTATCAGCCTGCCCCGGAAAACCGTGGACTGGATCATCCCCAATCTGGAGATCATGGGGGTGGAAAATCTTTCCCTGAAAAAAAACATGATCACCATCCTGTCCAACAAATCGGGCCGCGGCTGGGAGATCCACATGGAAAGCGAAAAGCTCTACTACTTTACGATTGATATTCTGGGGAAGAAAAAAAAGACCCTGCCGATTCCCTCGGGGAAATGCTCCATGCTGATCGATAAGCTGTAGGGGGAGGCTTTATTTTCATTCTATTTTGGGCTATTGTTTATAAGTGAGGATATTCAAAAACAAATGGTTTGCCAAGTATGCCCAAAAAGCGGACATTAGTGATGATGATTTGCGAGAAACGGTCAAAGAAATTGAAACCGGCTTGATAGATGCTGATTATCGCGACGGCGTATATAAAAAGCGCATAGCCCGTAAGGGTGAGGGGAAAAGAGGCGGCTATCGGGTTATTGTTTTTTTCAAGAAGGAGGAAAAGACTTTTTTTGTCTATGGGTTCGCTAAATCTGATATGGGGAATATCAGTAAAAACCAGGCAAAGGACTTTAGGGCAACGGCGAAATACTACCTTGTATTGACCGATGAACAAATTGAGGAACGGAAAAGGAACGGATTTTTAACCGAACTGCAGGGGGAGTGATGAAAAAAAATTATAGAGATGAGATAGCAATGGTCTGCCATGAAATGATGGAAGATCTACATAAGAGCGGTATTGTCCCCGACGCCGAAATGTGGGAATTTGAAAAAAATTGCTTTGCCGATAAGCCGGATGCCGCCCCCCGGAGCATCGGTGCCTCCGCGACCGTTACCCCCGCAATGGCAAAGCGCGGGTAAAGAGAAAAACAACGATTAAAGGCGTAATTTGTGGGGGCCGTGGGGTATCGGCCTCATTTTATTAGTCTCTCGAACGACTGTATTCATCATTTCCCATTTTTTTATAAACCCCAAGCCCTGCGGGATGACAAAGGATATCAGCAGGAGTCTAACGGCGAACACCGACCGGCTGATAGCGGCTAATGTGGCGACCGGAGCGGCAATTGCGGCGAGCGCAAGAGCGGACGCGCAGATGCTGGGCGGCAGACTTGACGCGGGCTTCGGTGCCCTCAACAACACCCTTGAGGCAGGTTTTTCCGGAGTGGAGCGGCAAATCGGTGCCATGAGCGCCGAGATAAATTTTAACCTCGTCCAGTTGAATTATACGCTGGAAAGGATGTCTCAAAACATAGTAGAACGGCTGGATCAAATCAGTTTCAGCCTGGATAATCCCCGGTACATCAGAGCGTGAGAGTTATACCGGGCGGCGGAAAAGAACTATGGCAAAAAACTTTTTGAGGAAGCCCGGGATGATCTGCTCAAGGCGGTATCGCCGGATATGGAAAAAACCGACTATTTTTCGTGGTTTCTGCTGGGCAAGGTCTATCTTTTCGGGACAAGCGAATTCAGTACGGCGGTTGACCTGGACGAAGCGGTCAAGGCTTTGGAGAACGCGGCAAAATACGCCTCCGCCACCGCGCAGCAAAATGATGAAGCCCGGCCCTTGGCAGCGGAAATCTGCTTTTATCTGGGGCTTGCGCGGTTCTTTAAAGCGAACGATCTGCTGCACACGAATCCCGATAACGGCGGGGAATCGAAACAGTATCTGGAAGCGGCGCAACAGGTCTTTGCCCGGTCATGGCAGTATTCGGACCAGATGCTTGAATCGAAGTATAACGAGGCGCGGTGCAAGCTGCTTCTGGGTAATGCGGACGGCGCCCTTGATGACCTTGAAACAGTGATTAAAATAAATGAGGAGTATGCCATCAAAGCGGCGGTGGACAGCGACTTTGCCGCCCTGGGCGAAAAATACAGCACCCTCATCCTCAAGCTCAGGACGGCGCTCATTCCCAACGTGCTCCGGCGTTTTGACGGTTATAATGCGCTTCGCACACGGTATCTTTCTTTTGGCGGCGCCCTTCCCCAGGAACTTGTTCCGCTTGAAGCCGAACTACAGCGCTGGTTGGACGGAAATCCACAGACGGAGTCGTCAAAGTATGTTGATCTGCGCCGGATTGAACGGGGCATCGGCGAGTGTTCGGCAATGATACGCGCCGGGCTGGATCACACATTGGCAAAAGGAGCATGATGATGGCAAGCAATAAATCGTATGCTATGGTTGACGGAAGCGTTGTTAAAAACAGTTTGAGTGAACACAGCCAGGCGTTGAACAACTGGCGCAGTAGTTTCAGCGATCTTCCCGCAGGTGAGGCGGACGGCCTGGAGAAGAAAGCCCTGGAAAAGCTCATCGCCGAGGAAAACCGCCGCCGGGAAGTGGAACAGTCGAAAGCGGCCGCAATAAAAGCCGCCATAGACAAAGCTGTCGCGGAGCAAGCCGCCGCAGCGTATAAACGCAGCTCTGATTTTGTCAAAGCATTAGACTACAAAAAAGCTATTCCCGAGTTTGAAGAAGCCCTTAAACTGGCGCCCGGTAATGCTCAGTATCAGAATGCCCTTACACAGACTAAAACTAAATTAAGACAGACCGAACGGGACAAACAGATTGCGCGCATCCCGTGCATCATTATCGGCGCTGTCCTTGCCCTTGTTGCCATTAATCTAGTCATTGCCAACTGGTATGGCGGCAGCCTTGGCAAGAGTATTTTACTATTGGGCTTAGCTGTTTTCGGCATCACACTCGCTCTCCTCGCTCTCCTCGGTATCACAAAACTGTTTAAAGTCGGATTTATTGTAGGTGGTATTGTCGGCATCGGGTTGACCATCGTAGCCGCCTACTTAGAAGAACCGGAAATTGAGGAAATAATACTTATGGCCATGGTCCTTGGCGTTGTTGGGGTCATCAGCGGCTTTATCTCAAGCTTCATCGCAGGTATTATGATGACGCATTGGGTTGTATCAGCGATAGCGATGTCCGCGTTTGCTATAGGCATCGTTGCTTACGGACCTGCCAAAATTTTCGAAGCAGGAACTGTGGTAACTAACACACTCAATGGCAGCACCAAAGCCGCCGAAATCGCCGCCGAAAGGGCGGAAGCTGAACAACGTATCGTAGAACTAACCGAGGCTATCGGTCTCAATCCAAATGATGCCGACGCGTATCGCCGGCGCGGTGGCGCGTATAACCTTCTGGGTGATTATGAACATGCGATTGAAGACCTGACCGCGTATATTTCGCTGGGGCCCAATGATCTGGAAAAACGATTCACCTATGAAAGAGTCGCCCGCATTTATCTGAATTTGGGTCAATTTGATAGCGCCACCGAGGCTTATAACGCGGCATTTCAGAGTGCGCCTAATAAGAAGGCACACAGTAAGAACATTAAAGCGGTAGAAAAGGCAAGAAAAAAAGCAAATAAGTAGAACGCATAGGGAGCGGACAAGGGGGACGGTCACCATCAATAAGGATTCTTAATGACCGCTTTTCATTCCAACTGGTCGGTTTTACCCTGTAACACGGCGCTTATGTTACAAATATGTTTTAGTCCACGCACCGTATCTCCCTACCGCCCCCAACATCTCTCAACTCCGGCACTTTTTCGGTACATCGGGGGGCGAAGGGGCGACTGGTTATGCAATACTAATTGTGTGCAGCCTGGGGAAATTGAGCTTGAGTAAGTCGTTGTCGTTGGTAACAAGTGTTGCGTCCAATACAACCGCTGTAGCTGCGATTATTGCATCAGGTAGTTTAAGGCGGGGTTTGTCACGGCGAATTTGTATAGTGGTTTCGACAATTGGCATATCAAGAGATACAATGGGAATGTCATCGAGAAACGAACGGATAAGTTCATCCGCTTCTTCGGTGATACCGGGGTATCCCAACAATTCAATTTGCGTAATAACGCTAATCGCTCTTACATTGTCAGGAAATACTGAGTCTAAAAATTCAGAATTGGCATTATCATCAAGAAGTTTAATAACTGCATTGGTGTCAAGAACAAGAGTATCACCATGCATCGCGCATCTTCCGCTGGATCGCTACGGGGTCTCCCTTAAAAATATTTTTTCCTTTAAGGCACCCGGCAAACTTTCGGGAAGAATTGCCAGATTTATTCTGCTGCATATCGGCGGCTGAAATGTGTATCCGGGCCTCGTTCAAATCAAGCGGTGCCTTGTTATGATTTTGCACGAGGTGCGGCGGTGCTTCTTGAGGAGACGTTTCAGGCTGCATTGCGGCGGTTATGGACGTAAAAATCAACTGTACGCTGCTCTGACCCGTGGGCACCGTTTCAGGCAGGTCAAAAACAACCCGCCTGTCAGCCGGAATATCAATCACTTGTTGTATTGTCATCGTAACAAAAATATAACATGAAAATTGGTAATTTTCAAGGGGATAACAGCATGAAAAAGATTATAGTTACTGTTTTAGTCCACGCACCGCACTTCCCGCCCGCCCCCGACATCCCTTAGGTCCGGCGCCCTTTCGGTGCAGCGGGGCTTTGCCAGGGGGCAGCGGGGGGCGAAGGGGCAGCCGGGTTCGGGGTGGGCCGGGTCGGTAACTTTGCCGGGGATGGGGATGAGGCGTTCCCGGGAATAGTGGCTGCCGAAACGGGGGGATGCGGCCAGGAGGGAGCGGGTGTAGGGGTGCAGGGGATTAGCGGCCAGTTCCGCCGACGGGCCTGTCTCCATGGCAAGGCCGCCGTACATTACCATGATGCGGCCGGAAATATCCGCCACCAGGTCTATGTCGTGGCTGATAAAGATAATCGATATTTGGCGTTTTTGCTGTAGATCTTTTAACAGATCGATTATCTGTTTCTGGATCGTCACATCCAAAGCGGTGGTGGGTTCGTCGGCGATAAGGAGCTCGCTGTTCTGTGCCAGCGCTAACGCTATACCTATGCGCTGGAGCTGTCCACCTGAAAACTGGTGGGGGAAATTGGAGAGCCGTTCTTCACCTTTGTCGAGGCCTGTTTCTTTGAGCAGGGCCGCCGCCTTTTTCCGGGAATCTTCACGGGTGATAGCGGGGTCGCTGTTACGGAAGGTTTCCCAAAAAACTTTTTCCATGTTTTGCAGGGGATCGTAGGAGCGCCCCGGTTCCTGAAAGATCATGCCGATTTTTTTCCCCCGGTAATTCCGCAGTTGTGTTTCCGGCAATGTTGTCAATTCGGTGCCGTCGTACATAACGGAACCGGAAACCGCTGCATTTTTTGGCAGAAGCCGGGGGATCGCTGCGGTGGACACGCTTTTGCCTGATCCGCTTTCCCCCACGATGCCTAAAATTTGTCCCCTCTCAAGATCAAACGAAAGGCCCCGCACGGCCTGAACGGAAATTGTTTCGCGACCCCTGAGCACATTAAAAGAAACGTGTAGATTTTTTACGGAAAGAAAAACGGAGGACGGGGGCGGAAGACTTGCTCCGGGAGGGGAGTCCTCTGTAAGTCGTATTTCCTGTTTTTTCTTCTTTCTGAACCATGACGGAAAAACGGTGTGGTAGGGATCGTAGTAATCCCGCAACGCATCGCCTAAAAAGTTAAAGGCCAGGGTGACGCCCAAAAGAAACCACACGGGGCTTAAGAGCCAGGGGTAGTTGCGGAGGTTGCTTATGGTGGAGATGTCCCGTTTGATGAGGGAGCCCCAGCTTACGGCGGGATCGGATATGCCGAGGCCCAGGTAGGAGAGGGTGGTTTCGGTCATGATGAAACCGGGAATTGAAAGGGCGATGCTGACGATGAGCAGGCTGGCAATTTGGGGGATGATGTGGCCGGGGATGATCACCCGTGAAGGGATCATTTCCAGTTGGGCGTTCATGATAAATTCTTCCCGTTTGATGGCGTGAACCATGCCGCGGATGGTACGGGCGGAACCGGGCCAGCCTACCAGCGAAAGGATGATGGTGATCATCATGTAGGCCTGACCGGAATCCATGTTTGCCGATAAAAGGGATCGTAAAAAAAGAATTAAATAGAGGCCGGGGATGAGCATAAAAAATTCAGCGCCGCGCATGATGATCCAATCGGTACGGCCGCCGAAATAACCGGCGACGCCGCCGAGGAAAATTGCCAGGGCGAGGCTTATGGCGGTGGCGATGAAGCCGATGGTCAGCGAGATGCGGCTGCCGTAGATGATGCGGGAAAAAAGGTCCCGGCCCAGGTTGTCCGCCCCCATGAGGAACACCGGGTAAGTGCCGGGGGCAGTGCTGAAAAGATGGCGGCTTGCGGGGATGATGCCGAAAAGTTTATAGGGCTCGCCTTTGGCAAAAAATTTCACCGGGGTATAGATGCCGCGGATTCTGACGTATTTCCAGTTGACGGTATTGGTAACCCGCCATTCCTGCGCCTGTAATTTGCCCTGGTAAAAACGGACATTGGGGGGATGGTAGGTCCGCTCCTCAAAGGATCGGGTGGGGGGATAGGGGGCGATGAATTCGGCGAAGATCATCACCAGATAAAGGATGATGATGAGGGCCAATGAAATGATACCTAAGGGCCTGGATGTAAGCCAGCGGAGGAAGCGTTTCATGAGCCTGTCTCCCTGCCGTAACGGATCCGGGGATCCACCAGGGCCAGAATGATGTCGGAAAGCACCATACCCAGCAGCACCAAAAACGAAATGAACATGATGTTGGAGAGGACTAAATTTATATCTTCCTGAATCACCGCCTCGTACATAAGCCGGCCTATGCCGGGGTAGGCAAAAATTATTTCCAGGATAAGGGAGCCGGAAAAAAGAGATGCCAAAAGGTTAGCGCTGCCGGTGATATAGGGGTTCAGCGTATTTCTGAAAGCGTGGTTAAAATAGATCCGCCATTCGCTTATGCCCCGTGAACGGAGGCTTACGATGTAGGGCTGCCCGAGCTGGTCCAGCATGGTGGCCCGGATCATCCGCAGGGTGCCGCCTATGCCGCCGAGAAAAGATGCCAGGAGGGGCAGAAAAATATGGTGGATATATGAAAAGGTGAACGCCGCCGGCGCCTGGGAAAAAGGAAAAGGCGGATAGGCCGTTACGGGAAAAAGCCCCGAGACCGAGGCGAAGAGCTGCAATAGAATAAGAAGCAAAATGCCGGGAAAAGCGTGGAGCGCCAGGGCGAAAAACGTTACCGCCAGATCCGCCCGGGTTCCCGCCTTGGTGGAAAAATAAACGCCCAGCAAAAAAGAAAAAAAGGTGATCAGCACCAGCGAAATTAAATTCAACACAACGGAATTTAAAAGCCGGGAACCGATGAGAAAAGAAACCGGCGCCCGGGAGATAAGGCTTGTGCCCAGATCTCCCCGGAAAATGCGGCCGAGCCAGGAAAAATATTGAATGTAAAAAGGTTTATCCAGACCCAAATTTGCCCGCTGGGCTTCCAATTGTTCCGCGCTGAGGTTCCGATCGTTGGTATTTACCTTGCTGTCACTGCCGGCGCTCTGCATAAGCTGCTGCATCATCAACTGGCTGACCACATCCCCCGGCGCCAGTTCCATGAGGCCGAAAACGGCGAAACCCAAAAGAAAAAGCATGAGCGCCATGGTACACAGGCGGCCCAGAATGTAGGAGGCCAGGGGCGCCTTCCGCCGGAATTGGTACAGGGGCGAAAGGACGATAGCCGCCAATTCACCCAGCCGGTTTTTTTTCATTGTTTTAAATAAGCCCAGGACGCTTCAAGGCCGTTAAGGTTATCGTAATAAACGTTGGTAAAATCCCAGCGGTTCCGCAGCGCCGTGAAACCCCGGGGCCGCAAAAGGTAGATCACCGGGCATTGTTCCAAAATGATAGACTGGTATTCATCCCAAATATTCCGGGCCTTTACCGGATCGATGGTAAACTTTCCCTCATTGTAAAGATAGTCAACCCGGGCCTCCCAATCGGTGGCGGGACTTTCCTGCAGCGGATACCACAGGTGAAGGTTGCCCGTGGTGGGCCAGACATTGGAGCCCTGGGTGGGAAACATATTTGATCCCAGGCCTATGATCACCGAGGACCAGTCGTAAGTTCTGGAGAGCTGTTCCACGAGCTTTTGAAAATCCACCAGCCGGACATTTATTTTGACGCCGATTTTTTCCCCCTCGTCCATGATAATCGAAGCGATGTCGGAAACAACGGTGGCGTCGCTGGTGATGGAAAGATCAAACTCCACCGCGCGGTTTTTATCATCCCGGAGGATTCCGTTTTTATCCCGGTTCATGCCGATGGATGCCAGGAGCGTCAGGGCCTTTTCGGGGCTGTAGGTGTACTGCAGTGTGATGCCGGGATTGTAATAGGGATTCGGCGCGGGGAAAAAATCCAGCTTTGGCTGGGCCAGCCCCCGGTACACCTGATTGATGATACGATCCCGGTTGAGGATAGAACTCATGGCCTGGCGGAATTCTTTTTGGGTGAACCATTCGTATTCGGGTTTGTTTTTGTTTTTTGGGTTTTGGTTAAAGCTCCAGAGCGCCGCCCCCAGGCCGCCTTCGGCGTTGAACACCGTGTAACCGGAATCCGCAGCGGATTGGCCCTTCACCAGCTCGTCCAGATCTTCGGGCCGGGAACCGTAAGCTTCAAGGCCTGCTTCTTTAAAAACCAGAAACTGCGTATTTTCATCCGGCAAAATACGGACTATTTTTTCATTCTGATAGGGGATGCTGACGCTGTTGGAATCTTTTTCCCAAAAATCGCCGTTCCGTTTAAACACCAGCCGCTGCCCCGCCT